>NZ_JAMXRZ010000075.1 GCF_024124375.1 Klenkia sp. PcliD-1-E | reverse complement strand
AGCGGGCCGCGCAGTGGCCCGACGAGGCCGGCACGGCGCGGTCCCTGGTCGCCGTCTACCGCGAACTGCTGGGGTCACCCGGGTGAGCGCCGCGCGCCGCGCCGGCCTGGCCCTGCTCGCCGTCCTGGGCCTGCTGCTGGGGACGGCGGTCCCCGCGGCCGCCGCCGACGGCTCCGGCGGGGCGACCGTCGACCGGGTGGTGGTCGTGGGCATCCCCGGCCTGACCTGGGCCGACGTCGACCCCACGGCCACCCCGGCGCTGTGGCAGCTGGCCGGCAGCTCCGCGATCGGTGCGCTGTCGGTCCGCGCCGCCCGCTCGACCACCTGCGTGCTGGACGGCTGGGCGACCCTGGGGGCGGGCAACCGGGCGCGCTGGGCGGGCCGGGTCGACCCGCTGCCGCCCGTGCCGCTGCCCTCGGACCGCACAGAGGCCGACGGTGCGGCCACCGACCCCCCGGGCCTGTTCGACACCGTCCCCGAGGACACCTCGCTGTCCTACTGCGGGCTGCAGGAGCAGGTCGCCGCCGTCGGCCTGGCCGACCCGCAGGCCGCGGTGGCGCTGATCGCCGCCGACCCCGCCACCGCCCGCTTCGGTGCCCAGCCCGCGGCGCTGTCGGACACCGTGGGCTGCGCGGTCACCGCCGGGCGGGCGGCCACCGTGGCCGCGGCCGGTGCCGACACCCGGCTCACCCAGCTGGATGCGCTGCCCGGTGACCCGGCGGCGGTCGCCGGGCTGCTGGGGAGCTGCCCGCTGTCCCTGGTGTCGCTGGACCAGCTGCTCGACGCCGGGGCGCCCAGCGCCACCGAGACCGACACCGGCACCGACCCCCTGTCGCTGCCGGCCGCGCTCTCGGCCGCCGACGCCGCCGTCGGCGCGCTGCGCAGCGTCGTGGACGGCCTGCCCGGGCGCACCCTGCTGCTGGTCGAGGGCATCTCCGAGGTCAACGACGGGCGCCCGCAGCTGCACGTCGCCATCGCCCACGGTCCCGGTTTCGACGGCGGCTGGCTGACCTCCTCCAGCACCGGCCGCGCCCCCTTCGTGCAGCTGATCGACGCGGCGCCGACCGCGCTGGAGGCCCTGGGCCTGGACCAGCCGGCGTCGATGAACGGTCAGCCGATGCAGGGCGGCGGCCAGCGACCGGCCCTGGCCGAGGCGATCGACCAGCTGGACGTCGCCAACCAGCGGGCGGTGGTGCACTACCGCAGCACCGGTGACTTCTTCTGGGCCCTGGTCCTGGTCGGCGCCGCGGTGGTGGCCCTGGGCCTGCTCGGCCTGGGCGGGTGGCGGGCCCCGCGCCGCACCCCCGACCGCTGGCGCCGCTGGTTCCTCGCGCACCGCCCCGGACCCGTCGCCCGTGCCCGGCTGCGCCGGCTGCTGCGGCCGGTGTGCCTGGCCGCGGCGTCGGTGCCGGTCGCGTCCTACCTGGCCTCGCTGGTGCCCTGGCAGGACGCCGGCTCGCCGCGGTGGGCGCTGGCCGGCTCGGTGGTGGGTGCGGCGGCGGTGGTCACCGCCGTGGCCGCGCTCGGGCCGTGGCGCCGGCACCGGCTGGGCCCGCCGCTCGCCGTCCTCGTCGTCACCGCCGCGGTGCCGGTCGTCGACGTCGTCACCGGCTCGCACCTGGAGCTGGACGGCCTGCTGGGGTACGACGCCATCGTGGCCGGCCGGTTCACCGGCTACGGCAACCTGACCTTCGGCCTCATGCCGGTGGCCGCCCTGCTGTGCACCGCGGCGCTGGCCTCCGCGGTGGCCCGCCGGGCGCCCGGCGACGGTCGCCGGCGGGCGCTGGTCGTCGTGCTGGCCGTCGCCGTCCCGGTGGTCGTGGTGATCGGTGCGCCGTTCCTGGGCCGGGACTTCGGTGGCGTGCTCGCCGCCGTCCCCGGGTTCCTGCTGCTGGCCATGCTGCTGGGCGGCATCCGGGTCACCGTCACCAGGCTGGTCGCCGTCCTCGGCGTCGCGGTGGTCGCCGTGGGGACAGTCGCGGTGCTGGACTGGACCCGCCCGCCGGCTCAGCGCAGCCACCTGGGCCGGTTCGTCGCGCAGGTCCTGGACGGGCAGGCCTGGACCGTGGTCAGCCGCAAGGCGTCGGCCAACATCGACATCCTGCTGGGCAGCCCGCTGGCCTGGGCGCTGGCGGTGGCCGCCGTGGCCGCCGTGTGGCTGGTCCGCCCCGGCGGGCTGCTGCGCAACCGGCCCGGCCACCGGCCCGGCGGCCTGCCGCCGGCCGACCTCGCGGTGCTGCGCGCCGGGCTGCTGTCGGTCGCGCTGAGCCTGGTGGTGGCCGCCGCCGTCAACGACTCCGGCGTCGCCATCCCGGCGACCTCGGCCACCCTGCTCGTGCCGCTGCTGGTGTGGCTGGCCGCGGCCCCCGTCGAGGAGGTCGACGACACCCCGGACGGCGACCCGGCGCGTGTTAGCGTGAGCGCCCGTGGGTCGACTGGCTGAACCTCGGAACCTTCTCCCCAACTCCCAACCGACGAAGTTCGTCTTCGTGACCGGTGGCGTCGTCTCCTCGCTGGGCAAGGGGTTGACCGCGAGCTCGCTGGGCGCCCTGCTGTCCGCCCGGGGCCTGCGCGTCACGATGCAGAAGCTCGACCCGTACCTCAACGTCGACCCCGGGACGATGAACCCGTTCCAGCACGGCGAGGTCTTCGTCACCGAGGACGGCGCCGAGACCGACCTGGACATCGGGCACTACGAGCGCTTCCTGGACACCGACCTCACCGGCCGGGCCAACGTGACGACCGGCCAGGTGTACTCCGACGTCATCGCCAAGGAGCGGCGCGGTGAGTACCTGGGCGACACCGTGCAGGTCATCCCGCACATCACCAACGAGATCAAGGCCCGCATGCTGGCCGGGGCCGACGCCGCGGGCCGCGACGGCGAGGCCGTGGACGTCGTCATCACCGAGATCGGCGGCACGGTCGGCGACATCGAGTCGCTGCCCTTCCTGGAGGCCGCCCGCCAGGTGCGGCACGAGATCGGCCGGGACAACTGCTTCTTCCTGCACATCTCCCTGGTGCCCTACATCGCGCCCTCCGGTGAGCTGAAGACCAAGCCGACCCAGCACTCGGTCGCCTCGCTGCGCAGCATCGGCATCCAGCCCGACGCGCTGGTGTGCCGCTCCGACCGGGAGATCCCCGACGGGATGAAGCGCAAGATCAGCCTGATGTGCGACGTGGAGGCCGAGGGCGTCATCTCCTGCGCCGACGCACCGTCGATCTACGACATCCCCAGGGTGCTGCACCGGGAGGGCCTGGACGCCTACGTCGTCCGCCGGCTCGGCCTGCCCTTCCGGGACGTCGACTGGACCGTCTGGGGCGACCTGCTGGACCGGGTGCACCACCCCCGGCACACCGTCACCGTCGGGCTGGTCGGCAAGTACATCGACCTGCCCGACGCCTACCTGTCGGTCACCGAGGCGCTGCGGGCCGGCGGGTTCGCCCACCGCACCCGGGTCCAGGTCCGCTGGGTGCCCTCCGACGAGTGCCGGACCCCCGAGGGCGCGGCCACCGCGCTGGCCGGGGTGGACGCCGTCTGCGTGCCGGGTGGGTTCGGCGTGCGCGGCATCGAGGGCAAGCTCGGCGCGCTGCGGCACACCCGCACCCAGGGCATCCCCACGCTCGGGCTGTGCCTGGGCCTGCAGTGCATGGTCATCGAGGCCGCCCGCCACCTGGCCGGCGTCGAGGGCGCCAACTCCGCGGAGTTCGACCCCGACACCCCGGACGCGGTGATCTCCACGATGGCCGACCAGGTCGACATCGTCGGTGGCAAGGGCGACCTGGGCGGCACCATGCGGCTGGGCAGCTACCCGGCCGCGCTGGCCCCGGGGTCCCAGGCCGCGCTGGCCTACGGGTCCACCGAGGTCACCGAGCGGCACCGGCACCGCTACGAGGTCGCCAACGCCTACCGCGACCGGCTCACCGACGCCGGGCTGGTCATCTCCGGCACCTCGCCCGACGGCACGCTGGTCGAGTTCGTCGAGCTGCCCGCCGACGTCCACCCGTTCTACGTGGGCACCCAGGCGCACCCGGAGCTCAAGAGCCGGCCCACCCGCCCGCACCCGCTGTTCGCCGCGTTCGTCAAGGCCGCGGTCGACCTGCAGGAGTCCGGGCGCATCCCGGTCCCGGAGCCCGTCGAGATGGGCATCTGATGTACGAGGTGCTGGCCAGCGAGCAGGTCTACGCCGGCCGGGTCATCTCGCTGCGCACCGACACCGTCGCCATGCCCGGCGGCGGGTCGTCCGTGCGGGAGGTCGTCACGCACCCGGGCGCCGTCGGCGTCCTCGCACTGGACGACGACGGCGCGGTCGTGATGCTCCAGCAGTACCGGCACGCGGTCGGCGAGCACCTGTGGGAGCTGCCGGCCGGGCTGCGCGACGCCGACGGCGAGCCCCCGCTGGAGACGGCCAAGCGCGAGCTCGCCGAGGAGGCCCAGCTGGCCGCCGATCGGTGGCAGCTGCTCACCACCTCGCTGTCCACGCCCGGGTTCTGCGACGAGCTGGTCGGTCTGTACCTGGCCGAGGGCCTGCACCCGGTCGAGCGGCCCGAGGGGTTCGTGGTCGAGCACGAGGAGGCCGACATGACCGTGGAGCGAGTCCCGCTGGGCACCGCGCTGCAGATGGTCCTCGACGGCACGGTGCGCAACGCGCTGGCCGTCATCGGGATCCTGGCCGCCGTCGCGCACCGCGACCGCTCACCGCAGCTGCGCCCGGTCGACACCGCGTACTGACCGCAGGCCCAGCCGGCGCAGCTCCAGCTCGGCCAGCGCGCCGGCCGCACCCGCGTCGCCGGCCCGCCACGCCGCACCGGTGCCGGCGGGTAGCCGGGCCAGCTTCGGCAGGGGTGCGGTCGCCACCGCCCGGGCGGCCAGCAGCTCGACGTCCAGCCCGGTGGCGGCGGCCGCCTCGCGGGCCCAGCCCACCCGCCACGACCCCCACCGGACCAGCGCCCAGCCCACCGGGACGACCACCAGGGCCGCGGCGAGCAGCCACGCCAGCGTGTGCACGGCGTCCTGCAGGCCCTGCCCGGCACCGGCCAGCCCCGACCCGGACTCCCCGAGCGCGCTGAACGGCGCCGACAGGTCGTCGCCGACCAGCGGCACGTCCTCGGCAACGCCGGCCGCGTCGCCCATCGTGTCCCGGATCGACCCGCCCAGGGACTCCAGCGCGACGCCGGGCTCGGCCAGCACCAGGACGGCGCCGTGGACGGCCCGGGCCACCAGCACCCACAGCACCGCCCACGCGAGCAGCAGCAGGTCGGCGGTGAGCTGACGGGTGCGCAGCACGGGGCGTTCGGCGTAGAGGCGCATCCCGCGATCCTCACCGCCGGGCGCCGGGTCGGCGTGTCAGCCACACCGGCCGCGCGCCATCGGGTGGAGTGGGTAGGTGGTCGCGACGGCGCTGGCGGTGGAACGCGTCGTCACCGGCTACCTGGACCACCTCACCGTCGAGCGCGGGCTGGCCGCCAACACGATCAGCTCCTACCGCCGCGACCTGCGCCGCTACGCCGACTTCCTGGCCGCGGCCGGCGTCCGCGGGTTCGGCGAGGTGGCCGACGGCGACGTCGCGGCGTTCCTGGTCGCGCTGCGCACCGGCGACGAGGAGCACCCGCCGCTGTCGGCGTCCTCGGCCGCGCGGGCCGTCGTCGCCGTCCGGGGCCTGCACCGGTTCGCGCTGCTGGACGGCCTGGTCGCCGACGACGTCGCCGCCGAGGTGCGCCCACCCACCCCCGACCGCCGGCTGCCCAAGGCGATCACCGTGGAGCAGGTCGAGGCCCTGCTCACCGCCGCCGGCGAGGGCGACGGCCCGCGCCCGGTGCGCGACCGGGCGCTGCTGGAGGTGCTCTACGGCACCGGGGCACGCATCTCCGAGGCGGTCGGGCTGGACGTCGACGACCTCGACGCCGCAGCGGGCGTCGTCCGGCTGGCGGGCAAGGGCGGCAAGCACCGCGTGGTGCCGGTGGGCAGCTACGCCGTCCGGGCGGTGCAGGACTACCTGGTGCGGGCCCGGCCCGCCCTGGCCACCGGCCGGTCGGCCCGCGGCGCGCTGTTCCTGAACTCCCGGGGCGGGCGGTTGTCGCGGCAGTCGGCCTGGGCGGTGCTGCGGACGGCGGCCGAGCGCGCCGGGCTCGCGGAGCTGGCCGACCTCTCGCCGCACACCCTGCGGCACTCCTTCGCCACGCACCTGCTCGACGGCGGCGCCGACGTCCGGGTGGTGCAGGAGCTGCTCGGCCACGCCTCGGTGACCACCACCCAGGTCTACACGTTGGTGACGGTGGACCGGCTGCGCGAGGTGTATGCGACCAGCCATCCCCGCGCGCTCCGCTGACCAGTCCGTTGGCACCCGTGGGACGGGAGGTGCACAGCGGGGTCACGGCACCGGCGAGAACTGCCGATGGATGGGTCGGAGGACGACAAGTCGACAAAGCGTCCCCCTGCACCTGCACCCGACCGGAAGAGGCACCGAGGATGGCGACACCCGTCGTGACGAGCTCCGCCGTCGCGCACCCGTACGCGGATGCGGAGGTGGAGATGGGCGCCCCGGCCGGCCGGCAGGACCCGGCGAAGGCCCGGCAGCGTCCGCTGCCCACCCCGAAGCCGCTGGACCGGCACGGGCCCGCCCGCATCGTGGCGATGTGCAACCAGAAGGGCGGGGTCGGCAAGACCACCTCGACCATCAACCTGGGGGCCGCCCTGGTCGAGCACGGCCGCCGGGTCCTGCTGGTGGACCTCGACCCGCAGGGCGCGCTGTCGGTGGGCCTGGGCATCCAGTCCCAGCAGCTGGAGCGCACCGTCTACAACGCGCTCATGGAGCGGCACACCACGCTGCGGGACGTCATCGTCCGCAACGTCGGGCACGTGCGCGGGCTGGACCTGGCACCGTCGAACATCGACCTGTCCGCCGCCGAGGTGCAGCTGGTCAGCGAGGTCGCCCGCGAGCAGTCGCTGCTGCGCGTGCTGGCCGAGGTGCGCCAGGAGTACGACTACGTGCTCATCGACTGCCAGCCCTCGCTCGGGCTGCTGACCGTCAACGCGCTCACCGCGGCGCAGGGCGTGATCATCCCGCTGGAGTGCGAGTTCTTCTCGCTGCGCGGCGTGGCCCTGCTGGTGGACACCATCGACAAGGTCAAGGAGCGGCTCAACCCCTCCCTGGAGGTCGACGGCATCCTCGCCACGATGTACGACTCGCGGACCGTGCACGCCCGCGAGGTGTTCAGCCGGGTCGTCGAGGCCTTCGGCGACACCGTGTTCCAGACCGTCATCACCCGCACCGTGCGCTTCCCGGAGACCACCGTCGCCGGGCAGCCCATCACCACCTGGGCGTCGACCTCCACCGGTGCGCAGGCCTACCGCGACCTCGCGAAGGAGGTTCTCGCACTGTGAACGAGCTCGCGAGTTCACCGATGGACACAGCACCCTGCGGCACGGCCGTGCCGAGCGCCAGCGAGGTGCGGTCGTGACCCGCCGTCCCGTCCTCCCCGGCGCGAGCGAGCTGTTCTTCCGGCGCACCGACGCCGCCGCCGAGCCCACCGAGACCGCGCCGGTCTCCCAGCTGCCCACCCTGGCCGCCGCAGCGGCGTCCCCGTCGCTGCGCGGCAACGCCAAGCGGACGGCGGAACCGGTGCTGCCCCCGCAGGACGCCGTCCCCACGACGCCGTTCCAGCTCATCCACGGGGAGGCCCGCGACGAGCTGGCCGCGCTGCGGACGCTGCCCACAAGCGGCCGCGGCCGCACCCGGGTCAAGCACGAGGAGAAGATCACCGTCTACTGCTCGGCCGAGGAGCTGCTGGCCCTGGAGACCGCACGGCTGGCGCTGCGCGGCGACCACGGCGTGGTGGCCGACCGCGGCCGGATCGTGCGCGAGGCGGTCGCCGTCCTGCTGGCCGACCTCGACGCCCACGGGGAGAACTCCGTCCTGGTCCAGCGCCTCCGGAAATGAAGGACCTCGGCGCCCCCCTCGACGCGCTCCGCACGCCGAGGGACCCTGCACCGAGGCCGGCACGGCCTGATCGGAACTAATCTCCCTCTGTGACCAGCCTGGCCGAACCGCCCGTCGCCGATCCCGGCGACGGGCGGTTCCGCGTCCGGCTGACCAACTTCGAGGGCCCGTTCGACCTGCTGCTGCAGCTGATCGGCAAGCACCAGCTCGACGTCACCGAGATCGCGCTCTCGCAGGTGACCGACGACTTCATCGCCCACCTGCACGGCCTGGGCGACGAGCTGGACCTGGACCAGGCCTCGGAGTTCTTGCTGGTCGCGGCCACCCTGCTCGACCTCAAGGCCGCCCGGCTGCTGCCGGCCGCCGAGGTGGACGACGAGGACGACCTCGCGGTGCTGGAGGCCCGGGACCTGCTCTTCGCCCGGCTGCTCCAGTACCGCGCCTACCAGCAGGTCACCGGGTTCCTGCGCGAGCGCGAGGCCCAGGCCGCCCGCCGCTTCCCGCGTGACGTGGCGCTGGAGCCGCGGTTCGCCGCACTGCTGCCGGAGGTGCTGCTCGGCGTCACGCCCGAGCAGTTCGCCGACCTGGCCCGGCAGGCGATGACCCCCAAGCCGCCGCCGACGGTCGACACCACGCACCTGCACAGCTCCACCGTGGACGTCGGTGCCCAGCTGCTGCTGGTGCGCCGCCGGGTGGCCGAGCGGGGACGGGTCACCTTCACCGCGCTCACCGCCGACTGCGCGCACACCCTTGAGGTCGTGGCCCGGTTCCTGGTGCTGCTCGAGCTGTACCGCCAGCAGCTGGTGGACGTCGCGCAGGAGACCCCGCTGGGGGAGCTGACGGTGTCCTGGACGGGGCCGCGGCTGGTCGGCGGCCGGCTGCCGGGGGAGACCGCGGACCCCGTCGTGGCCGACCTGTGACCGACCGCGACCCCGCCGACCGCGACCCGATCGCCTGGGACCGGCTGGCCGCCGAGATCGCCGCCGCCGAGGTGGACGAGGCACCCACCGCCGAGCACGACTGGGACGCCGTCGCCGCCGCGCTCGCCCGGTCCTTCGACACCGCACCCGCGCCGTCCGACCCGGTCCCCGCCGAGGGCCCGGTCCGCGCCGACGACCCGGTCCCCGCCGACGACTCGGGGGAGTGGGCGGACCCCGAGGCGCCGGCCGCCGTCCCCGCCGTCCCGCTCGGGCCGCTGCCCTCGCTGGACGACGTCCCGGTCGAGGAACCGGTGGCCGCCGACCAGCCGGACGGCGACCCGGTCGACCCGTGGGCGCTGCGCGGCGGGCTGGAGGCGCTGCTGTTCGTCGTCGACACCCCGGTCGAGGAGGCGACCCTGGCGGCGGCGCTGCGCTGCAGCACGGCCCAGGTGCGCGACGGGCTGACCGCACTAGGCGCCGACTACGACGCCCGCGGGGCCGGCGTGGTGCTGCGCCGGGTGGGGGAGGGGTGGCGGCTCTACACCCGCGAGGAGCACGCCCCGGTCGTCGAGCGCTACCTCACCGACGGCCAGCGCAGCCGGCTGACCCAGGCCGCGCTGGAGACCCTCGCGGTCATCGCCTACCGCCAGCCGGTCACCCGGGCGCGGGTCTCGGCCATCCGCGGCGTGGGTGTCGACGCGGTGGTGCGTACATTGGTGTCCCGGGGTCTGGTGCACGAGTGCGGGACCGACCCCGACAGCGGTGGGGGGCTGTACGCCACCACCCCGCTCTTCCTCGAACGGCTGGGCCTCACCTCGCTCGACGAGCTCCCCGAGCTCGGTCCGCTGCTGCCCGAGACCCGCGCCGTGATCGCCGAGCGCCCCGATTCCTAGAAGGACCCGATGACCGACAGCACCACCGACCACCCGAGCCAGGGCGACGAGCACGGCGTCTGGTCCGAGGACATGGAGCTCGCCCCCGCGCACCCCGGGGACCGCGAGCCCGCCGAGGTCGAGCCCGGCCAGGGCGAGCGGCTGCAGAAGGTGCTCGCCCGCGCCGGCGTCGGCTCCCGCCGGGTCTGCGAGGACATGATCGACGAGGGCCGGATCTCCGTCGACGGCAAGGTCGTGCTGGTGCAGGGCATGCGGGTCGACCCGCGGACGGCGCACATCGCGGTCGACGGCGTGCGCATCGAGATCCGCACCGACCGGGTCACCTACGCGATGAACAAGCCCTTCGGCGTCATCACCGCGATGAGCGACGACCGCGGCCGGCCCTGCGTCGGCGACATGGTCGGCGACCTGGCCAAGGGCCTGGTGCACGTCGGCCGGCTGGACCAGGACACCGAGGGCCTGCTCATCCTCACCACCGACGGCGAGCTCGCCCACCGCCTGGCGCACCCGTCCTACGAGGTGCCCAAGACCTACCTCGCCCAGGTGTCGGGCACCGTCGCCCGCGACCTGGACCGCCGGCTGCGCGCGGGCATCGAGCTGGAGGACGGCCCGGTGAAGGTCGACTCCTTCGAGCTGGTCGACCAGCACGCCGGGCAGTCCGTCGTCCAGGTCGTGCTGCACGAGGGCCGCAAGCACATCGTCCGCCGGCTGCTGGCCGAGGTCGGCCTGCCGGTCTCCCGGCTGACCCGCACGAAGGTCGGCCCGGTGGAGCTGGCCCGGATGCGGACCGGGGTCATCCGCAAGCTCTCCCGCGCCGAGATCGGGGCGCTGCAGGAGCTCGTCGGCCTGTAGGGCCTCCCTAGACTCGACCGAACGACAGACAGGAGTGCACGTGGCCGTCCGAGCCATCCGGGGTGCGACGCAGGTCGACGCCGACGAACGCGAGCAGGTGCTCGAGGCGACCCGGGAGCTGGTGCAGACCGTCATCGACCGCAACGGCCTGGCGTCGGAGGACCTGATCAGCATCCTGTTCACCGCGACCCCGGACCTGGTCAGCGAGTTCCCGGCGCTGGCGGCCCGCGAGCTCGGCCTCGGCGACGTGCCGCTGATGTGCGCCACCGAGATCGCCGTCCCGCACGCCCTGCCTCGGGTGCTGCGGCTGATGGCGCACGTGGCCACCGACCGGCCGCGCAGCGAGGTGCAGCACGTGTACCTCCGCGGCGCCGTCGCTCTCCGCAAGGACATCGCCCAGTGAGTGAAGGACCCCTTCCCCCCCACGACTCGCAGGCTCGCCGCGGGCCCCTGGACGGGGCCGAGCCGCTCAGCGGAGCCTCCGGCGCTGGTTTCAGCGGGCAGGTCACCCTGGACGGGCCGTCGGGGACGGGGAAGTCCAGCGTCGCCCGGGCCGTCGCGCTCGAGCTGCGCGCGTCCTACCTGGACACCGGCGCGATGTACCGCGCGGCCACCGTCGCCGTCCTGGACGCCGGGGTGGACCTCGACGACGCCGACGGCATCACCCGCGCGGTCACGCAGGCGGCCATCGGCATCGGCACCGACGCGGCCACCGAGCAGGTCACCGTGGACGGCGTCGACGTCACCGAGCGGATCCGCAGCACGGAGGTCACCCGCGCGGTGTCGCCGGTCTCCGCCGTCCCCGCCGTCCGGCGGCTGCTGGTGGACGCGCAGCGCTCGCTGGTCGCCGACGCGACCGCGGTGGTGGTCGAGGGCCGCGACATCGGCACCGTCGTGCTGCCCGACGCGACCCTGAAGGTCTACCTGACCGCAGCGCCCGAGGCCCGCGCCGAGCGCCGGGCAGCCCAGCTGGGCGTCACCGACCCGGCCCGCATCGCCGCGATCGCCGAGGACCTGCGGCGCCGCGACGCCTACGACTCCACGCGCGAGGACTCCCCGCTGCGCCCGGCCACCGACGCCGTCACCGTCGACAGCACCCACTGGGAGCGGCACCAGACGATCGCCCGCATCGTCGAGCTGGCCCGCGAGAGAGCAGAAGCATGAGCACCCCCACCACCGGACCGCTGCCCGTGGTCGCCGTCGTCGGCCGCCCGAACGTCGGCAAGTCCACGCTGGTCAACCGGTTCCTCGGCCGCCGCGCCGCCGTCGTGCAGGACACCCCCGGGGTGACCCGCGACCGCATCGCCTACGAGGCGCTGTGGAACGGCAAGACGTTCACCGTCGTCGACACCGGCGGCTGGGAGCCCAAGGCGTCGGGCATGGCGGCGTCCATCGCGCGGCAGGCCGAGTACGCCATGAAGACCGCCGACGTCATCGTGCTCGTCGTCGACGCCCAGGTCGGCGTCACCGAGACCGACCTGGCCGCCGCGCGGGTGCTCCGGCGCTCCGAGCAGCCGGTGATCCTGGTCGCCAACAAGGTGGACGACGAGCGCAGCGAGGCCGGTGCGGCCGAGCTGTGGTCGCTGGGGCTGGGGGAGCCCTACCCGGTGAGTGCGCTGCACGGCCGCTCCGCCGGTGACCTGCTGGACCTGGTGCTGGAGGCGATGCCGGAGGCGCCGCGGGAGTCCCTGGAGGTCGGCGGCCCGCGCCGTGTCGCGCTGGTGGGCCGGCCGAACGTGGGCAAGTCCAGCCTGATCAACCGGCTGTCCAAGCAGGAGCGGTCGGTGGTGGACTCCGTCGCCGGCACCACCGTCGACCCGGTCGACTCGATCGTGCGGCTGGACGGCGAGGACTGGAAGTTCGTCGACACCGCCGGCCTGCGCAAGCGCGTGGGGACCGCCAGCGGCACCGAGTACTACGCCAGCCTGCGCACCGAGGCCGCCATCGAGGCCGCCGAGGTCGCCGTCGTGCTGCTGGCCGCCGACGAGGTGATCAGCGAGCAGGACCAGCGGATCATCACCCAGGTCATCGAGGCCGGCCGGGCGCTGGTCATCGCGATCAACAAGTGGGACACCCTCGACGAGGACCGGCACCTGCAGCTGGAGAAGGAGATCAGCCGCGACCTGGCCCGCATCCAGTGGGCGCACCGGGTCAACATCTCCGCGCTCAAGGGCCGCGGGGTGCACAAGCTGGCCGACCACCTGCGGTCGGCGCTGGAGTCCTGGGAGTTCCGGGTGCCGACGGCGGAGCTCAACGGCTACGTGCGGGCGCTGGTGCAGGAGACCCCGCCCCCGGCCCGCGGCGGCCGCGCGCCCAAGATCAAGTACATCACCCAGGCCGACGTCCGGCCGCCGCGCTTCGTGGTGTTCTCGACCGGCTTCCTGGAGGCCGGCTACCGCCGGTTCCTGGAGCGCAAGCTGCGGGAGAAGTGGGGCTTCGAGGGCACCCCGATCGAGGTCTCGGTGAAGGTCCGGGAGTCCAAGGCGAGGGACCTCCGGAAGGGCTGACCCGCCCGTCGGCCTCCTGCGGGGGTCGGGTAACGTTCCCGACGCAGCTCACCGGCGCCCCGGCGTCGCGAGCTCGGGCTGTAGCGCAGCTTGGTAGCGCACTTGACTGGGGGTCAAGGGGTCGCAGGTTCAAATCCTGTCAGCCCGACAGAGAAAGTAGCAGGTCAGAGGCGGGTCGTCCGGATCGGGCGGCCCGCTTTCGGCATCTGTGCAGCAACGCGGGAAAACCTTCCCTCCGGGACTCGCCAAGGCTGGACCGAGCCACCGGGTCCGCAGGCCACCCGGCGACCCTGACGCCCCGCGGCGGGCGAGCGGGTGCCCTGCCGGTCCCACGGCTTCTGCCTGGTGGCGACGTCGACCACACGTCGCAGCGCCCCCCGGTCCAGGTCCAGGCGCACCCATCAGGACCTGGGGGACCACCTGGCCGGCCGACCGCCGCTGACCGTGCACGCACTGCGCCGCGAAGGGTTCACGCTCCGGCTCCTGCAGCAGGCTGAACGGGCCGGGGCGCTGGAGGTCGACCTGGTGCGTGGGCGGGTCCGCCCGATCCTGGCCTCGGTGGGTGGGCCGGCGCCGGGAGGACCTGGACGGTGACCGGGTCGTCCACGGCACGGCGGGAGCAGGCCATCCCGGCACCACGGCGCAGATCGATGCCTCCCCCGCTGGGCGCGACGGGCCGCCCCGACGACGTGGAGCCGGTGGCCTGCTTCCTGCTCAGCGACCCTGCGTCGGTCATCGACCGGCACGATCGTCCCGGTCGATGGCGGTGCCGATGCATGACCACCCGCGTAGCAGGAGAAGTGCTCAGCTGAGCCAGTCCGTGGCCCGAGTCGTCAGTGGTCAGCGCAGCACGACGAACACCGCGGCCAGCAGACCCACCACCGTGGTCGAGAAGGCCAGAACAGCGATGCGCACCCCGCCAGGCGCGCCCGTCAGGTCCCCGTGTGCCACCAGCGAGCAGTGCATGCGCACGTACCGGCGACGGGCCGTGCCCGCGACCAGGCTGGCCGCCGCGAGGGATGAGAACGCGAGGACGGCGAGCCCCGGCCCGAGCTGCTCCGCACCCATGCGGCCCAGCGTCGCCGCGCCGGCGGCGATGGCCAACGCCGTCCGCTCCCAGGCCAGCGCGGTCCGCTCCGCCTGTACCCCGGGGTCGAAGACCTCGGCCGAGGAGAGCCTCACCGGACGAGCAGGCCGACCAGGAGCAGTGCGCCGGCCACGAGCACGCCGGCCGCCAGCCACGGACCGGATCGCGCGGACGGCAGTGCCTGCCCGTGCCGCAGCGCCCGCTCCGTGCCGGCCCACCCGAACCACGCCTGCGCCGGCGCGACGAGCCCCAGCACCACGAGCACGACCGCCGCAGCCGAGCGGATCTCGTCCGGGATCGGGAGGTCGAGGGCCTCGACTGCCATGCCCGCGGCCAGGAGGGCCAGGGCGGTCCGGATCCACGCCAGGAAGGTCCGCTCGTTGGCCAGGCTGAACCGTGGATCGGGCTCCTGGCCGGCTCTGTACACCCGCGACGGGAACCGGCCGGCGGCGCGCCCGCCGCCGCCGGGCCTCATGCGCGAGCGGAGACGCCGACGGTCCGGCGGTCGCCCGACCCCGGTGTCGAGATGCACAGCTCCATCAGGTCCGCCCCGACCAGCACCCGGCCGTCGAAGCCGTCCCCGACCGCGGTGAGCCACTCCGCGTCGGTGACGCCGGTGTGGGGGACGAGGTGGGACAGGACGAGCGTCCCGACGCCAGCCGCCTGAGCGACCGCGGCGACGTCCCCGACCATCGTGTGGTTGTTCCGGAGGTGGTGCCCGATGGTCGCCGCGTTCGTCCCCCGCTCGTACTGCTCGATGGCCGCCGGGTGCACGACCTCGTGGACGAGGACATCGGCTCCGCGGGCAAGCTCGACCAGGGAGGCGCAGGGTGTCGTGTCGCCGGACACGACGACCGACCCCTCGTCGCTGTCGATGCGGTACGCCAGTGCGCAGTCGAAGGGCGGGTGGTTCACCTGCGCGGCGGTGATCACCACGTCGTCTCCCGACTCGAGGGTGTCCCCGTGGGCCAGTTCCCGGGTCCTGACCATCTGCCGGAAGTCCGGGCGCCCGGTGGCGGCGACGCGTCGTCGCAGGTCCTCCTCGTGCGCGTCGAGCAGCGACCCGAAGGAGGTGACGATCGGTGGTGGACCCGCGACGACGACGGGGTCGGTGCGCCCGTTGACCCAGGAGATCATGGGCAGGACCGCCAGGTCGGCGGAGTGGTCGATGTGGTGGTGGGTCAGCAGGACGTCGGTGATGTCCCGCGGGTCGATGCCGGCGCGGACCATCTGCTGGGCCACCCCGTTCCCGCAGTCGACGACGATCGTCCGGGCGCCCACCTGGACGACCTGGGACGAGGGGTGGCGGGCACTGGACGGACGGGGGCCACCGCCGGTCCCGAGCAGTACGAGTCGCATGGTTCTCCTCCAGCAGTGGTGTCGACGGTCGGTGGTCTAGTCCGGCAGGTGGTGGCCGCGGGTCTCCCGGGAGCGGAGCACGGCCGCCGTGGAGGCGACGGCAACCACCAGCAGCAGCAGCGCGACGGAGTAGATCGACCCCGTCCACGCCACGAGGGCGGCAGCGACCACCGAGCTGAAACCGCCGATGCTGCCGGCCAGCTGGTAGCCCAGTCCCGACGCCGTCGTCCGCACCGCGGTCGGGAACATCTCCCCGACGAAGCTGCCCACGCAGGCCACCAGGACGGCCTGGGTGATCCCGTGCCCGAGGGTGAAGCACCAGAACACGCCCCATCCCGACCCCGTGTCCAGTGCCCAGAACATGGGGAAGGCGAGGACCGCTGTGCCCGCCGTGCCGACGAGCATGAGCGTCCGGCGGCCGTAGCGGTCGGCGGCGACCCCCGCGCCCAGCTGGACGACGATGCCCACGACCGACGACAGCGTGAGCAGGAACAGTGCGCGGTCCCGGGGGAGCCCGTCGGCCACCGCGTAGTTCAGCGCGTAGGAGACGATGACCCCCTGGATGACGAACGCGGTGAGGATGGCGATGCTCACCCGGGTGAGCGCAGCGGTGTGCCGGGTGAAGATGACCCGCACAGGTGCGCGCAGGAGGGTGGCGGACTTCGCGGCGCGCTCGAACTGGGGGGCCTCCGCGACCCGGCTGCGCATGTAGAGGCCGAGGAGCACCAGGACGGCACTGGCGAAGAACGGGATGCGCCACCCCCAGTCGAGGAACGCCGGGCCGGTCAGGGCAGCTGCGGTCCCCATCGCCGCGCTCGCCAGCAGCGAGCCGGCGGGTGCCCCGGTCGAGACGACTGCCACCAGCGTCGCTCGCCACCGCTGGGGTGCGTGCTCCAGCGACAGCGCGGTCGCGGCTCCCCACTCGCCCCCGACCGCCAGCCCCTGCACCAGGCGCAGCGCGATGAGCAGCACGGGAGCCGCAGCCCCGATGCTGTCGTCGGACGGGAGGGCGCCGATCCCCGTGCTGACGAGGCCCATCAGCACCATGGTCAGGACGAGCACGGGCTTGCGACCGAGCCGGTCGCCGAGCGAACCGAAGACCATGCTGCCGACGGGCCTGGCCACGAAGCCGATCGCCAAGGTCGCGAACGAGGCGATCCCCATCTCGGGGCTCAGCCCGCTGAAGAACACCGACGGGAACACGACGGCTGCCGCTGAGGTGTAGAGGAGGAAGTCGTAGAACTCGACGGTCGACCCCAGGAAGCTGGACGCGACGACTCGACGAGTCTGACCGGGACTGCTGGCGACGTGTGTTCCTGCGGACTGCTGTTGCTCGATCGCATCTGCCATCGGTGGCCTCCTCGGTTCGGTGGCCTCGATCACAAGGTCACGCCTGTGAGCTTCCGTAGGGCAGCGCTATCTGTCCAATACCAATGATGACTCCACCGTATAGATTTACGGTATGGATATGCGGCAGCTCCGGTACTTCGTGGCCATCGCCGAGGAAGGGTCGCTGTCGGCGGCTGCCGCCCGGCTGCTGATGACGCAGCCCCCTCTCAGTGCCGTCGTGGCGGGCCTCGAGAAGGAGATCGGAGCGCAGCTGCTGGTACGCCACCCCCGGGGGGTCCTGCCCACCGCCGCAGGTCGGGAGCTGCTGGCCTGGGCCCGACGACTGGAGCGCGAGCTGGGTGAGGCGACGGCATCGGTGCGTGCTCTGGCCGACGGTGCCACCGGCACCCTCCGGCTGACGTCGGTGCCCTCGGCGGCGGACCGTTGCACCCCTGCCTTCCTGCGCCGCTACGTCCAGCGGTGGCCCGATGTCCACCTGGACGTCACCGAGAGCGCCGGTCCCGTCGCCGCCCTGGAGGCGGTGCGCCAGCGCAGTGCGGAAGCTGCCGTCCTGTTCACCAGCGACCCGGTGGAGCTCCGCGACCGCTACGCCGCGGGCCTCGAGGTGCGCCTCATCGGTCCCGAGCCGCTGGTGCTCATGGCGCCGAACGGAGCGGCCCCCGTCGACCAGCCCGGCGTCGCCGATCTGGGTGCGGCCCTGTGGCTGCTCACCGGCACGCCGGCCTCGTTCCCGGGTCTGGCCCGGGTCCTCGAGCAGGAATGGCGACGCGCCGGGGTGGACCCCCCGCGTCGCACGGTCGCCTCACTGGGCATCGCGCGCCTGTTCCTGAGAGCGGGCATCGGGGTGACGGCGATGAACGAGTCGGCCGCCGCCGGGCTCGGGGACGACGTCGTGCTGAGCCCGATGCCCGAGGGCTGCGCCGAACTGCACGCCGTGGTCGTGGCGATCCCCGAGCAGCGCACGGTGCGGAACCTGCTCGAGCTGGCCACTCCTGTCCCCTAGACCTCGACCGCGAGCTCCCACCGCAGCGCGGCCCGAGCTCGAGCGCGTTCCCTGGTCCGGTGAGCCCCGGCCATCGGTGGTGCACGGCGGCACCGCGCCGGTCGAGCAGCGGTGGAGCGACGGATCCCTGGATGCTCGCCGGCGCCGCGCAGGAGGTCGCCGGGACGCTCCTGCGCGGTGGGTCCAGCGGAGGAGGTGCGGCTGCGGCTGAGCACCGTCGACGACTCGACGCCGGGCTCGGCCCGACTGCCCTGGCCGACGGCGTGCGGGCGCACCCCGACGGGGCCTGCCGACCGGATGGACGGACGTCGGGTCGAACCGCGGTCGTCGTGCGCCGACCGGGCTGCGCGGAGCTTCCTACCTGTCGGTGGTCGAGGCTGCCCGGACGGCGTCGAGGAACAAGGTCAGCAGCCGGCGGGCGGCGGCCGGGGCGCCGTCGCGGTCGGCGGCGGTCAGACCGCTGACCGCCTGGCTGAGCAGCAGCAGGTCGGTGTGCACGAGATCCGGGCGGACCACCCCGGCCGCCCTCGCCCGGCGCACCAGGGTGGCCGAGGCGGTGAACGCCCGGGCCCGGTGCGCGGCGAAGGCGTCGGAGACCGCGGCGGGGGAGCTGATGACCTGCCCGAGGGCACGGTCGGTGGCCATCAGGTCGACCAGGGTCCCCAGGTACCCGGCGAGGGCATCCCACGGTTCGGTGCGGGCCTGCTCGGCGGCCCGGGCGGTGACGTCGGCGTAGTCGGCCATCCGCTGCTCGAGCACCGCCTCGACGAGGGCGGCCGCGGAGGGGAACCGGCGGTGAAGGGTTGCGCTGCCCACGCCGGCCGCCCGGGCCACGGCCTCCACGGACACCGCCGTGCCCTCCCGGGCCATGAGCTCGGCCGCGGCGGACACGATCGCCGCCCGGTTGCGTGCGGCGTCGGCGCGCAGGGCCGGACGGGTCGTGGAGGTCACAGCCGCAGCCTAGAGGAGGAAGTGGGGTCAATCCTCCGTTTCGGGTGTACCTTCGCAGAAGTGGGGGGTCAGCTCTCACTTGATCGACCAGAAGGACCGATGAGCACCGCTGAGCAGACCACCGCCCCGCTCGTCGTGGAGGTGTGGACCGACCTCGGCTGTCCGTGGTGCTACCTGGGCGAGCCCCGCCTGGACCAAGCGATCGAGCGGGTCGGTGCCGACCGGTTCGAGGTCGTGCTGCGCCCGTACCAGCTCGACCCGCACGCCGACCGGACGCCGGAGCCCATCCCGGAGATCTTCGTGCGCAAGCACGGAGGGACCCGCGCCCAGGCGGTGGCGATGGAGTCCTCGATGGCCGACCTGGCCCGTGCCGAGGGCCTGCCGTTCACCGTCGACCGGTTGTCGGCCAACACCTTCGACGTGCTGCGGGCCCTCGCCCTGGCCACCAGCCACGGGGTGGGCCGCGAGTTCTTCCGGGTCCTCAAGCGCGGCTTCTTCGCCGGGCGGACCAACCCCTACGACACCGACACCCTCGTCGACGTCCTCGCCGGGGTAGTGTGCCCGCCGACGAAGCGCGCACGGCCCTGGGCGGCGACACCTTCGCCGACCAGGTGCTCCGGGACCGGGCGACCGCGCAGTCCCTCGGCATCACCTCGGTGCCCTTCGTCGTCCTCGACGGACGGCTGGGCGTCGCCGGCGCGCAGTCGGTCGAGGGCTACGAGCGCGCGCTGCGCGCCGCGCTGGAGGAGGGCTCGTGACCAGGCCGACCCACCCCGTCGAGCCCGCCCCCGCGCCCGGGACCCCGACCCCCGCACGACCCACGAGGAGACCGACCATGAGCACCACCGCACCCACCCTGCTGCGCATCGACACCAGCATCCGCGGCACCGACTCGGTGAGCCGACGGCTCACCGACCTCGCCGTCCGGACCTGGCTGCGCACGCACCCGACCGGCCGCGTCGTCGTCCACGACCTGGCCGAGAACCCCCCGCCGCACTTCGCCGGCCCCAGCGAGCTGGCCGAGGAGTACGCCACCGAGCTGCGCGACGCCGACGACCTCGTCCTGGGCATGCCGCTCTACAACTGGGGCCCGCCCTCGATGCTGAAGGCCTGGTTCGACCACGTCATCGCCTCCCCGCTGGCCCGCGACCCGCAGACCATGGCCCCGATGCTGACCCTCGGCACCGCCGTCCTCGTCGTCGCCCGCGGCGGCGCCTACGGCGACGACACCCCCCGCGCCGGTTGGGACCACGCCACCGACTGGGCCCAGAAGTCCTTCACCGCCGTCGGCCTGGACCTCACCGTCGTCCCGGTCGAGATGACCCTGGCCCCCGGCGCCCCCTACCTGGCCGAGTTCGAGCACCTCTACCACCGCGACCTGGCCCGGGCCCAGGAGGAGCTCGAGCAGGTGTGGACCCGCGCGGCCCTCGCCGGCGTCTGAGGCACCCGGACGACGTCGAGGTCGCCCGGGGCGACGACCTCGCCCGTGTACCCCACCTGGCGGGCGGCCTGGCGGGCCTTGCGGAGCCAGTCGGAGGGTCGCTGGGGGACCGGCGTGTAGTGGTTGAGCACCAGCTTCTTCGCGCCGGCCGCCTTCGCGACGCCGGGCACGTCGTAGACGCTGGTGTGGCCGCCGGTGATCCGTCCGCGCAGCACGCTGCGAGCCGGTTCGGGCAGGTTCGCGACGATGTCCTCGACCCGGTCGGGGTCGAGGGCCTCGTGCACGAGGACGTCGCAGCCGCGGGCCAGCGCGATCAGGTTGGGCTCGTTCGCCACCACGTCGCCGGAGAAGACGACGACCTTGCCGCTGCTCTTGAGGGTGAACCGGTAGGCGTACGCGTAGGGGATGGTGTGCTGCACCCAGACGGCGTCGACGACGACGTTCGCGTCCTCCAGCACGCGCACCGGTGCGGCGCCGGGGGCGGCCACGACGTCGTGCGGTCGCAGGTCGGGGAACGGACCGAACGCGTTGCCGATCGAGAACAGCTCGATGCCCTCGGCGTAGGTGGCCGGGATGCCCTCGGTGAGGGTGCTCATCGGGGGCGGGCCCCACACGTCGACGACGCTCGGGATGTGCGGCTGGGCGACCCAGCCGTGGGCGGCCAGGGTGGGCAGGCCGGAGGTGTGGTCGAGGTGCTGGTGGGTGAGGAAGACGTTGCTGACCTGGTTGAACGTGAGGCCTGCGGCGACCAGCTGCTGCGGGGTGTCGGCGCCGCAGTCCACCAGGTACACGGCGCCGCCGACCACCAGCGCCGAGGCGGGTCGTGCTGCATCGGGGTTGATGACCGGGCCGCCGCCGGTGCCGAGCATCACGACCTGGTCGCCGGCGGGGCGGGGCGGGGCCGCGGAGGCGGCCGGGGCGGTGGCCGTGAACGCGGCCGAGACGGC
>NZ_JAMXRZ010000074.1 GCF_024124375.1 Klenkia sp. PcliD-1-E | reverse complement strand
GTCCGCGGACACCGGCCCGGGGCGCCGCCCGCCGCCGGCGGCGCGGTCTGGACCCGCCTCGAGGTGCGCGACCGCTCCGGGGCGCCCGGCCGGTTCGAGCAGCCCGTCGTCCGGCTGGCCGTGCCGGGGGCGCCGGACCTGGAGGTGACGGCGGTGCACACCGACCCGCCGGTGACCGTGCGGCGGACCCGCCGGTGGGAGCGGGAGATGGCGCAGCTGCCCGCGGCCGGCGGCGACGTACTGCGGGTGCTGGCCGGGGACTTCAACGCCACCCCCGACCACGCCACCTACCGCCGGCTGCTGGCCCGGGGCTACGCCGACGCCGGCGCGCGCACCGGGCGGTCCCTGGTGCACACCTGGACGCCGGAGAGACGGCCGCAGCCCCGGCTGACCCTGGACCACGTGCTGGCCGACCGGCGGATCGGCGTCGCCTCCTTCGCGGTGCACGACCTGCCCGGCAGCGACCACCGCGCGCTGGCCGCGGAACTGGTGCTGCCGCCGCGCTGAGGAGAAGGATCGACGTCGTGCACGCGCTCGAGACCGTCGTGGTCGTCGGTGTCCTGGTCCTGGTCGGGTCCCTGCTCGCGCGGTGGGTCCGGCTGCCCCCACCCCTGGTGCTGCTCGCGCTGGGCACGGTCGTCGGCTTCCTGCCCGGCATCGGCGCGGTGGAGATGCCCCCGGACGTCGTCCTGTTCCTGTTCCTCCCGGCGCTGCTGTACTGGGAGTCCCTCACCATCTCGCTGCGCCAGATCCGCGCCGACCTGCGGGTGATCAGCCTGATGTCGGTCGGCCTGGTGCTGGCCACCGCGGGCACGGTGGCCGTCGTCGGGCACGCGCTCGGGCTGTCCTGGCCGATGGCGTTCGTGCTCGGCGCGGTGCTCGCCCCCACCGACGCGACCGCGATCGCCACCGTGGCCGGCCTGCTGCCCCGCCGGGCGCGCACCCTGCTGCGCGCGGAGAGCCTGGTCAACGACGGCACCGCCCTGGTCGTGTTCGGCGTCGCGGTCGGCGTGGCCGTGGGCACCCTGGACGTCGGCCCCGGCGGGGTGGCCTGGCGGCTGGTCGGCTCCTACGCCGGCGGCATCGCGGTCGGCCTGGCGCTGGCCTTCGCCGTCACCGAGCTGCGCCGGCGGCTGACCGACGTCCGGCTGGAGAACGTGGTCGGCGTGCTCACCCCGTTCGTGGCCTACCTGCCGGCCGAGCTGCTGCACGCCTCGGGCGTGGTGGCGGTGGTCACCTGCGGGCTGACGCTGACCCAGATCGCCACCCGGGTCATCTCCCCCGCCGCCCGGGTGCAGGCGGCCGGGTTCTGGTCGCTGACCACCTTCCTGCTCAACGGGTCGCTGTTCGTGCTGGTCGGCCTCGAGCTGCACGCGGTGGTCGCGGGCCGCACCGCTGCGGAGGTCTGGACCGGCGTGGTGGCCACGCTGTGGGTGGCCCTGACCGTGGCGGGCACCCGGCTGGTCTGGGGCAACACGCTGCCCTTCGTCATCCGGGCGCTGGACCGCCGGCCCGCCCAGCGGCTGCGCCGGGTCGGCTTCCGCGGCCGGCTGCCCGGCCAGTGGGCCGGCTTCCGCGGGGCGGTGTCGCTGGCGGCGGCCCTCGCCGTCCCCTCGACGACGGCGGACGGCGGGCCGCTGGAGGGCCGGGACCTGCTGCTGATGGTGACCTTCGGCGTCATCGTGGTGCTGCTGGTCGTGCAGGGCCTGACCCTGCCGGCGGTCATCCGGTTCTCGCGGTTGCAGCCCGACCCGGCCGAGGCGCAGGAGGAGCTGCTGGCGCAGCGCGAGGCGCTGGGGGCCGCACAGGCGGCGCTGGACGTGCGGGCCGCCGAGCTCGGCGTCCCGGAGGCCGTCGTCGCGCGGGTGCGGGAGGCGCACGAGGCCCGGGAGCGGCAGCTGCACCTGACCCAGGTGCTCAGCGACGGGCGGGTCACCGACCCCGACCACCGCGCCGTGAAGAAGGCGATGCTGGCCGAGGCGGAGTCCGAGCGGCGGCTGCGGCTGGCGTTGCTGGGCGACAAGCGGGACGCCGTCGTCCGGCTGCGGGACCTGCACGCCATCGACGACCTGGTGCTGCGGCGGGTCATGGCGCAGCTGGACGCCGAGGAGGTCCGCCTGGTCGGGGTTCAGCCCGAGGAGTGACGCCGGTCCTGCAGGAAGCGGAACCGGTCGCGGACGCGGGCGACCTCGGCCGGGTCGACCTCGGCCACCAGCACGGTCTCCCCGCCGGCGGCGGTGGCCAGCAGCTCGCCCAGCGGGCTGATGACCCGGCTGTCCCCGACGTGCTCGGTGCCGTCGCCCGCGGTGCCGACCCGGTTGCAGCCGACCACGTAGGCCTGGTTCTCGATCGCCCGGGCCTGCAGCAGGGTCTGCCAGTGCAGCCGGCGGGCGGCGGGCCAGTTGGCCGGCACCAGGTAGACGTCGGTGTCCGGCGCCAGTGCCCAGAACTCGTCGGCGAAGCGCAGGTCGTAGCAGACGAACAGGCTGACCCGCAGGTCGCCGACCTGCACGGTCACCGGGGCGTCGCCGGCGCGGAAGTAGTCGTGCTCGCGGGTGTGGGTGAAGGGGTGCAGCTTGCGGTAGCGGTGCACGGTGCCGTCGGGGCCGGCCAGCACGAAGGAGTTGTAGGGCCGGGGGTCGTCGACGGCGACCTCGGCGCACGACCCGCCGACCCAGACCCCGTGCCGGGCGGCCTGCTCGGTCAGCCACTGCGCCGACGACCCGCCCTCGGGCTCGCCGATCCCGTGCCGCATGGAGAACCCGGTGGAGAAGGTCTCGCTGAGCAGCACCAACTCGCCGCCGGCGCCCACCGCGCGGTCGACGAGGCCGGCCAGCCGGGCGTGGTTGGCCGCGCGGTCCTCCCAGACGATGTCGTGCTGGACGACGGCCACCCTCATGCGGTCAACCTCGCGACGGCCTCGGCGAGCACCTCGGGACGCTTGCAGAACGCGAACCGGACCAGGTCGCGGCCCAGCTCGGCGTGCTGGGGCAGGTAGAACGCCGACATCGGGACGGCGACCACGCCGACCCGGTGCGGCAGCTCGCGGCAGAAGGCGAGCCCGTCGCCGTCCACCCGCACGGTGGCGAAGTAGGTGGCCTCCGGGCTCACCACCGGCAGCCCCGCCTGCACGAGCCCGGCGACCAGCTGGTCGCGCTGGTGCTCCAGGTCCGTGGCGACCCGGGTGAAGAACGCGTCGGGCAGGCCGAGCCCCGCGGCGATGGCGGGCTGGAAGGGGCCGGCGTTGACGTAGGTGAGGAACTGCTTCGCCGTCCGCACGCAGGTGACCAGCTCGGCCGGGCCGCACACCCAGCCGACCTTCCAGCCGGTGGTGGAGAACGTCTTGCCGCCGCTGCTGACCACCAGTGTGCGCTCGCGCATGCCGGGCAGCTCCGCCAGCGAGACGTGCTCCGCGCCGGTGAACACCAGGTGCTCGTAGACCTCGTCGGTCAGCGCCACCAGGTCGTGCTCGCGGACGACGTCGGCCACCAGCGCCAGCTCGGCCCGGTCGAACACCTTGCCGGTCGGGTTGTGCGGGGTGTTGAGCAGCAGCAGCGTCGTGCGCGGGGTGACCGCGGCCCGCAGCTCGGCGGGGTCGAAGGTCCACCGGCCGGTCTCGCCGGGCGGCGGGGGCCGCAGCGGCACCGGGACGACGACGCCGCCGGCCATCGCGATGCACGCGGCGTAGCTGTCGTAGAGCGGCTCGAACACCACCACCTCGTCGCCGGGGTCCAGCAGCCCGAGCAGCGCGCCGGCCAGCGCCTCCGTGGCGCCGGCGGTGACCAGCACCTCGGTGGCCGGGTCGTAGGACAGGCCGCGGAAGCGCAGCTGGTGGGCTGCGACGGCCTCGCGCAGCACCGGCAGGCCGGGGCCGGGCGGGTACTGGTCGAGCTCGGTGCCGATCGCGGCGCGGGCGACGTCGAGCACCTCCGGGGGGCCGGGGGTGTCGGGGAACCCCTGCCCGAGGTTGACCGACCCGGTGGCCACCGCCAGCGCGCTCATCTCGGCGAAGACCGTCGTCCCGAAGCCCTGCAGGCGCTGGGCGAGCAGGCTCACCGGGCGTCCTCGAAGCGCACGGTGCGGGTGGCCGGGTCGGCGACGTCGACCCGCACCCGGGCCACCTCGCCGG
The DNA here is from genome assembly GCF_024124375.1 of Klenkia sp. PcliD-1-E. Lineage (GTDB taxonomy): Bacteria > Actinomycetota > Actinomycetes > Mycobacteriales > Geodermatophilaceae > Klenkia. Next base: position 17,436 of record NZ_JAMXRZ010000074.1, on the reverse strand, counting down.
CCTCGAACCGGCCGTCGGCACGGCCCTGCACGGCCAGGTCGAGCAGCACCACGGTGGCGCGGTCGTCGTCGGCGTCGAGCACGACCGCATCGAACACCTCCCCCACCCGGTCGGCGAGCAGGGTGGCCTCGACCAGGTCGACGACGGCCCGCTCGACGGCGTGCGTGCGCCGGTCGGAGGCGGCCATCAGCGCGGGCAGCTCCGGCAGCGCGGCGCGCAGCTGCGGCGACGGCTGCTCCCCGGCGGCCAGCGCCAGGCAGACCTCGGTGCCGAACCGGTCGACCAGCCGGCGCAGCGGAGCGGTGACGTGCGCGTAGGGGCCGCCGACCCCGCCGTGCCCGGGCTCGGCCGGGGGCTCGCCGTCGAAGGCGGTGTACCCGGCGCCGCGCAGCAGGCTGGTCGCCGCGTCGAGGAAGGCGGCGTGCTGCGGCCGGGCGGGGTCCAGGGTGGCGATGACCTCGCCGGGGGTCGCGCCGTCCGGCCAGGCCACCGCGAGGCCGGGTGCCAGCCGGCGCAGCGCCCCGACCGCGCGGGGGTCCGGCGGGGGCAGGGTGCGCAGGACGCCGACGCCGCCGTCCAGCATCAGCCGGGCGGCGCAGCGGCCGGTGAGCAGCGAGAGCTGCGCGTTCCAGCCCTCGACGTCGCTCTGCCCGCGGAACACGACGGTCCAGCCGCCGTCCGGGCCGGGCTCGACCTCCTGGGACGGCGTGCCCAGCTCGATCGCCCCGCGGTCGCGGGCGCGGGCCTGCAGCAGCCGGCCGATCTCGGGCAGCAGCTCGAGCTCGGCCGGCAGCTGGTCGCCGACGGTCACGTAGTCCAGCTGGGCGCGGCTGCGGACCCGGGCCCGGCGCAGGTCGACCGCGGTGACCTCGCCGTCGGCGTCCAGGTCGATCGTCCACAGCGCGGCCGGGCGGAGCTGGTCGGGCAGCAGGCTGGCCGCGCCCTCGGACAGCTGCGGCGGGTGCAGCGGCGTCCGGCCGTCGGGGCAGTAGACGGTCTGCCCGCGGCGGCGGGCCTCGGCGTCGACGGCGCCGCCCATCGCGACGAAGGCGCCGACGTCGGCGATGGCGTAGGAGACCCGGTAGCCGCCGTCCGTGCGGGCCAGGTGCAGCGCCTGGTCCAGGTCGCGGGCGCCGGGCGGGTCCAGGGTGACCAGCGGCAGGTCGGTGGCGTCGAGGTCGGGCAGGGGCGGATCCGCGGCCACCCGGTCGGCCTCGGCGAGGACGTCGGCGGGGAACTGCTCGGGAACGTCGAACTCCGCCCGGACCGCGGCGAAGTCGAGCGGACCGGACACCCTCAGCACGCGAGCCACCCCGTCACCGTTCCACGTGGAACGTGCAGGTACACAGTGCCCATGCCCGAGGGACACATGATCCACGTCGACGCCCGCCGGTTCGACGAGGCGATGGGCGGTCACGTGGTGCACGCGGAGAGCCCGCAGGGCCGGTTCGCCGACGGCGCCGCGGCGCTGGACGGCCGCACGCTGCGCGGCACCGAGGCGTTCGGCAAGAATTTGTTCCTGCGGTTCTCCGGCGCCTCCCCGCAGTACCTGCACGTGCACCTGGGCCTGATCGGTGGCTGGACCTGGTGGGACCACGACCACCAGCAGCTCTCGGGCCGGCCGGTCAAGCAGGTCGACGACTCCAACGTCCGGCTGCGGCTGCGGTCCGGGCGCGGGGAGGCGGCGCTCAGCGCCGAGCTGCGCGGGGCGATCACCTGCACGCTGGTCGACGAGGAGGGCCTGGACCGCGCCGTCGCGAAGCTGGGCCCCGACCCGCTGCGCGACGACGCCGACCCCGACGTCGCCTGGGCGAAGGTCCGGAAGTCGAGGAAGCCGATCGGCGGGCTGCTGCTGGACCAGGGCGTCACCGCCGGCGCCGGCCTGATCTGGCGCTGCGAAGTGCCCTTCCTGGCCGGGGTCGACCCGCACCGGCCCGGGGTCGACGTCACCGAGGACGAGTTCACGACCATGTGGTCGCAGATGCGCCGGGTGATGAAGGACGCCGTCGGGCGCGGCGGCAAGGAGATCACCACCGACCCCGAGGACCGCCCCGAGTCCGACGGGCACGTCAGCCGGGACGACGCGTTCTACGTCTTCCGCCGCGAGGGCGAGCCCTGCCTGCGCTGCGGCACGCCGATCGAGGTCGCCGACATGGACAACCGCAAGGTCTGGTGGTGCCCCACCTGCCAGCCGCACTGAGCCTTCGTGATCATGGGGTTCTGCACGGCGACACGCCGCACGACGGCGCGCCGCCGGGCAACAACCCCATGATCACGTCGAGGGGGAGACCCGGACGTCGCCGAGGCCGTCGATGCTGACCACGTCGCCGGCGCGCAGCTGGCGGCCGCGGCGGTCCTCCGGCTCGCCGTTCACCCGCACGGTGCCCTCGGCGAGCACGTCCTTGACCTGCGCCCCGGTGGGGACGGCGTCGACCAGCTTCAGCAGCTGACCCAGCCGGATGACGTCCTCACCGGCGCGGAGCTCCACGGTCTGCACCGGTGAACTGTCCCACCCGTCCGCCCCGCTCACCATGCCCGCAGCTCGTCGCCGACCGCGATCCGGCCCCCGGTGCTGGGCACCGCGCCCACCGACAGCGTGCCCTCGTGGGTGCGGTGGATCGTCTTGAGCACCCCGGTGTCCCGGCCGATCCCGCCGGGCTGGGGCCGGGTGGTCATCACGCAGCGGGCGACCGGCGCGACGACGTCGAGCACCGCGGTGCCCAGCCGCACCCGCTGACCGACCAGCTCGTCCTCCCCCGCCCCGTCGAGCAGCACGTTGGCCCGGAACCGGCGCGGCGCCCAGTCCCCCGTCGTCCCGGTCGACAGCAGCGTGACCCGGGAGTCGGCGTTGTCGTGGAAGGCACCGTCGGCCCCGGAGAAGGGGTTCCAGCGCGACTCGGTCTCCAGGTCCGCCGGGTTCTCGTAGGTGCGCGGGCCGGGGTGGCTGGCCGGGCGCAGCTCGACCGAACGGCCCACCCAGTCCGAGAGGACGGCGTCGTCGCCGGTCACCGTGCCGTCGGGGAGCAGGACGTCGGGCCGGCCACCGGTCGTGCGAGCCGAGGCGAACAGCAGGTCGGGCACCCGGCGGGCGGTGAGGCCGTAGCCGGTGGCGGTGTCGAACAGCGCCCACGCCCGGTCGCCGACGAACCCCTCCGGGCCGACGTCGACGGCCTCGCACCGCTCGCCCTGCAACGACTTGACCGGGTAGCGCCACAGCTCGATGACCTGCACCGGCCCAGTGTCGCGCGCCCGATCCACCGCGGACGCGCCCCGGCGTGCCAGCCTGTCCGCGCCACCGAGACAGGAGTGACCCCGATGACCGACGGCGAGGAGCTGCCCGGCCCCCGCAGCGTGCTCGACGTGCACGTGACCGACCGCGACGACCTGCTGGTGTCCTTCGTCCCCGACGACCAACCCGGGGACGGTGTCCTCGTGGTCACCGTCGCCCAGGACCGCACCGGACGCCGGATCCGCGTGCCCGTCGGCGAGGACGTCGAGATCATCTGGTCCTCCCGCCGCGGCCCCCGCGCCCGGACCGCGCGGGTGCTGGAGGTCATCACCGGTGGTGAGCCCACCTGGCGGCTGGAGCCGCTGGGCTCCGTCCGCGACGGCCAGCGGCGCGGAGCGGTGCGCGCCGAGGTGCTGCTGCCCGCAGTGCTCACCGACGGCCCCCGCAGCGTCGAGGGCACCACGCTGGACCTGTCCGAGACGGGCGTGCGCGGCCGCTGGCCCGTCGCCGACGGCTGGCCCGCGGTGCTGGACACGGTGACCGTGACCCTGCACCTGGGGAACGACCGGGTGGTCTCCGGCACCGCCGAGGTGCGCCGGGGCTTCCCGGTCACCGACGGCAGGCTGGAGGCCTCGCTGGTGTTCACCGACTGGCCCGAGCGCGCCCAGGACCAGGTGCGGGCCCGGGTGTTCGAGCGGCTGCGCCAGCTCGCCAAGCGCGGCGACCTCTAACTGCTCGCTGCGCCCGCGAAGAGCGGTCGGTCGGGTTCTCGCCAGTGCTCGACGGGTTGGCCGGTGGTGTCGGTGAGGACCCCGGTGATGATCTCCCGACCATCGGGGCGGAACGTGCGCCAGCACCTGTCGTCGGGGTCCCACTTCAGCCGGTAGCCGTGGTGGACCTGGGTGTGGTGCCGTTCACACAGCAGCGCGGTGTTCTCCAGGCTGGTGGCTCCGCCGTCGATCCAGTGGATGAGGTGGTGGGCGTCGCACCACCAGGCCGGGGCGTGGCAGCCGGCGAACACGCACCCACCGTCCCGGACCTCGGCGGCGCGGCGGATGTGCGCCGGCACCAGGCGGTGGGCGCGGCCGACGTCGAGCGGGAGCCCGTCGGGGCCGAGCAGGACGCGGGCGACGTCCCCGTCGCAGGCGGCCTGCCGGGCCACGGTGTTGGACGCGGTCGCCCCTGATCCCAGCCGGGTGGCGGCGGGGCGGGTGTCGGGATCGGCCAGGTCCTCCAGCTGGATCAACGCGGTCACCTGGGGCTTGGTCGTGCGCAGCATCGGCAGGTCCCCGGCGGCCAGGTGCAGAGCGGCGAGCTGGACGAGGGCGTCGGCGGCGCGCTGGTCGCGGGAGCGCAGGTCGCCCTCGCAGCGTCCGGCGGCGGCGATGGCCTCCAGCGCGGCTTCGACCTGCTCCCCACCGGCGGCGTCCAGCTGGCCGCGGATGGCGCGGGACCCGTCGGCGCGGCGGGAGATGCGCAGCCCGCGGCCTTCGGTGGGGTCGGTCGGTGGTGGGCCGTCGGGGTCGATGGCGTCGGCGATCCGCCGGCACACGTCAGCCAGCGTGCGGGGGGCGTGCATCGCGGTCTCGGCCACGAGCAGGTCCAGGGCGGGCAGGTCCACCCCGGCCGCCTCGCCGGTCGCCCAGACGTCATCGGTGAGGATCCGCCCGATCACGGTGATCTGACCCGCCGTGATCCCGCCTGCGGCCGCACCAGCGCCAACCGCCGGCATCCGCCGGGCCAGCCGCCCGGCGGCGAGCGTTCCAGCGGCTTCGGGGCCGGACAGGTGGGTGTGCCCGCGCAGCCACGGCTTCATCCCGGTCAGCCCGTCGGTGTAGGCGGCATCCACGGCTTCGGCGTGGGCGACGGTGCGGGCCAGCTCGGCCTGGGCGAGGTTGACCAGCCGGGCCAGACCCCGAGCCCGGTCCAGCAACTGCGCGGCCGATACCCCGCCCTCCAGCGGCGTCTGTGACGCAGTCAGCGCCGCCTCGATCGCCGCGCACACATCGGCCGGCGGTGGCTCCGGTGACCGGGATGCGGCAGCCATCGGCGAGGGCGCCGGCGGACGCTCAGCGCCCAGGGCGCCGGGTGCGAGGGGCTCGGGCGTCCAGGGCTTGGCGTCGTCCAGACCCACCACCGACACCTCCCACCCGTTCGATCAGGTGTTCGAAATCTAGCGCTGATGTGCAGGCATAGCGAGGTGAATCCCCAGCTCAACCGTCGTATGACGCTGATGGACCATCCTGAGCACCGAACGGGCCGCAGCCGTCACATGACGGCTTCGGCGGGGTGGCGGCGAGGCGACGGCGCCGGCACCACTAGGCCGGCTGCCAGGACAGCGTCCAGCTGCCCGACCAGGCCTCCTCCGGCGCCAGCACGACCAGGTCGGCGTCGTCGGCGAGCGCGTTCGGCGGGCAGGTCATCGGCTCCACCGCCAGGCTCCGCCGACGCTGGCCCTCCGGGAGCGTGTCGCCGGTGTAGACCTGCAGCCACGGCCACTGCCCGTCCACGGCCAGCTCCAGCTCCCCCGCCGGGCCGGACAGCCGCACCCGGGCCCAGCCGTCCTCGTCGCGGGTCAGGTCGGTGACGGCGTCGTCCAGCGCGCGGTCGCCGATCCTGCCCACGGCGCCGTCGAAGGCGTGCCGCCCGCCGGTGGGCAGGCCGCCGTCGAGGTCCAGCCCGGTGCGGGCCGGGACGTGCAGCTCCGCGGCACCGATCGCGCCGTCCTCCTCCGAGCCCACGTGCAGGTAGGGGTGCATGCCGACGCCGAAGGGCGCGTCGTGGGTGCCGGCGTTGCGCACCCGCACGGTGACGGTGAGCCGGTCGGGCTCCAGCCGGTAGTCCAGCGCCACCGCCAGCCGGAACGGGTAGCCCGGGCGCGGCTCCAGCACGGTGCCGACGGTGACGGTGTCCTGCGTGCGGGCCAGCACCGAGAACGGCTGCCAGGACAGCAGGCCGTGCATGGCCGCACCCTCGGCGGCGGTGTCCAGCTGCAGGTCGGTGCCCCGCCAGGACCACCGGCCCCCGCGCAGCCGGTTCGGCCACGGCAGCAGCAGCCCACCCCGCCGTCCCTTCGGGACCTCGCCGGTGCGGTAGCCGTCCAGCACGTCCCAGTCGCCGACCGCGAGCCGGCGCAGCCCGCCACCGCGCAGGTCGACCGCGACCCGTGCGGAGCCGCGCTCCAGCCAGGCGCCCAGCGGCTCGGTGGTCGGCCAGGCGGCCTCCTCGGGGACCACACCGGGCATGCCGAGCAGGTCGGCGAGCACGTCGAGCACCTCGGCCCGCCGGACGGCGGCGGCCGGTGCGATCTCGGTCAGCCCGAAGTAGCCGTGCACCAGACCGGGCCCGGGCAGGTGGACGACGTGCACGCCGGCGGCGGCCAGCTCCACGGCACAGGTGTCGCCCTCGTCGCGCAGCGGGTCGAACTCGGCGGTGGCCACCACGGCGGGCGGCAGGCCGGTCAGGTCGGTGCCCAGCGGCGCGGTCCACCGGTCGCCGCCGTCGGGGAGGTACCAGTCCCAGAACTGCCGCATGTCGGACTTCTCCAGGAACAGCCCGGTCGCGTTCTCCGCCACCGACGGCATCGACATCGTCGGGTCCAGGCCGGGGTAGGCGAGCAGCTGCGCGGCCAGCACCGGGCCGGCCTCGTCCCGGCAGCGCAGCGCCACCCCGAGGGCGAGCCCGGCTCCGGCGCTGTCCCCGGCGACCACCAGCGGCGCCGAGGGCCACCGGCCTGCGGCCCAGCGGACGGCGGCCAGGCTGTCCTCCAGCGGTGCGGGGTGCGGGTGCTCGGGGGCCAGCCGGTAGTCCACCGCGACGACGATCGCGCCCAGCCGGTTGGCCACCGCGCGGCAGACCGGGTCGTGGGTGTCCAGGTCGCCGACCGCCCAGCCGCCGCCGTGCAGCCACACCACCACGGGCCGGGCCTGCCCGGCGACCCGGCCCAGGCCGGAGCGGTAGACCCGGACCGCCAGGTCCCCGGCCGGGCCCTCGACCGTGCGGTCCTCGACGTCGGCGACCGGTTCGGGCCGGTAGCCCTCGCCGCGGCGGGCCAGCGACAGCGCCCGGTAGCGCGCCCGGTCGACGGCGGCGTCCCCGCTGACCAGCGGGGTGGCCCCGGCGTCGACGAGGCGCTGCAGGAACGGCGGGAAGTGCGGGTCGATCGGCACGGGGTCACCTCACCACGGCCCGGCCTACCCGGCGAGGGGGTCCACCGATGCGGGCAGCAGGGAGACCCGGACCAGGCCCGCGGCCAGGCGGGCCAGGTCGTCGCCGTCCACCAGGTCGGCCAGTGCGTGGGGGTCGGTGGGCAGGTCGACCCGCCCGGCGCCGCGCAGCGCCCGGTCGTCCAGGTGCGGGCGCAGCCACGGCCACACCGCCTGCGCCTCGCGGAGGAACACGTGCGCACCCAGCGGACCGACGCCGGGGAACTCCTGCAGCAGCGCGGCAGCCCGACCGGCGTCGCCGTCGGCCTCGGCCGCCAGCCGGCGTAGGTCACCCTTCCAGCGCTCGCGGACCTGGGTCGCCAGGTCGCCGAGCTGGGTCGACGTCCGTTCGTCGTAGCGGCGGTAGTGGCCCCGGCCCAGTGCGTCGACGCGGTCCTGCCAGCTGGCCTCGAGCATGTGGTCGGGGGTGGTGAGGCCGGCGTCGAGCAGCTCGGTGGTCGCCGCGACGGCGATGCCGGCGTCGATCCGGGCGCTGAGCAGCTCGGCCAGCACCAGCAGCTGCCACAGCGGGGCGGGGGTGTCGGCGAGGCGGATGCCGGCCTCGTCGGCGTAGGTGGTGCCGTACCGGTCGAGGACGGCGGCGGCGGTGTCGCGGTCGGTCATGACGGCCCCCTACCCGTGACGGGCGGGGCGGCACATCGGTGACAGGTGTCAGTGGTGGCGGGCCCCCGGGCTGGGAAGACTCGGGCCATGCCCGCCCCCGAGCTCCGCGCCGCCGACACCGACCGCACAGACGTCGCCGAGGTCCTCGGCCGGGCCCTCCAGGAGGGTCGTCTCACCGTCACCGAGTACGACGAGCGCCTGGCCGCCGCCTACGCCGCGCGCACCCACGCCGACCTCGCCGTCCTCACCTCGGACCTGCCCACCCCGGCGCCGCGCCGCGAGGAGCGGCGCGCGACCCACGGCAGCTGCGGTGGCGGGGACCTGCGCCAGGCGTGGCGGGGCTGGCTGACCGTCGCGCTGGTCGTCTGGGCGGTGTACCTGTTCTCCGCGATGGCCGGTGGCTTCTCCTACCCGTGGCCGGTCTGGGTCGTCGGCCCCTGGGGCGCCGTGCTCGTGGCCCGCACCCTCACCACCCGCGGCACGCCCGCCCGCCGCGGCTGACCCCGGCGGCCCCCGCCCGGACGGGCGGGTGTGGCACCCTTCGCCCGTGGTCGCCCGACCCCGCCGTCTGAGCCACCCCGGCCGGGTCATCGCCTCGGCCTTCGCCGCGGCCATCACGGTGGGCACCGCGGTGCTCAGCCTGCCCGCGGCCACCGCCGGGCCGGGGCGCGCCGACCTGCTCACCGCCCTGTTCCACGCGACCTCGGCGGTGTGCGTCACCGGCCTGGTCACCGTCGACACCGGCACCTACTGGTCGGGGTTCGGACAGGTGGTGCTGCTGCTGCTCATCCAGGCCGGGGGCATCGGCATCGCCACCCTCGCCACGCTGCTCGCCCTCCTGGTCTCCCGGCGGCTGGGGCTGCGGGCCCGGCTGGTCGCCCAGGCCGAGACCAAGGCGCTGACCGCCGCGGACCTGCGCCGCGTGGTCGGGCGCGTGCTGGTCTTCGTCCTCGCCGCGGAGGCCGTCGTCGCCGTCGTGCTGGCCCTGCGGTTCGGGCTCGGGTACGGCCAGTCCGCGGCCGCGGCCACCTGGAGCGGGGTCTTCCACGCGGTGTCGGCGTTCAACAACGCCGGGTTCGGCCTGCGGGCCGACAGCCTGGTCGCCTACGTCGCCGACCCGGTCATCAGCCTCACCGTCTGCGCCGCCGTGGTCGTCGGCGGACTGGGCTTCCCGGTCGTGTTCGAGCTCGCCCGCGAGTGGCGCACCCCGCGCTCGTGGTCGGTGCTCACCCGGGTCACCGTCGTCTGCTCCGCGGCCCTGCTGGTGCTCGGCACCGTCGTCCTCCTCGCCACCGAGGCCCGCAACCCCGGGACCCTGGGCCCGCTGGCCGGCGGCACGAAGGTGCTGGCCGCGTTCGTGGCGGCCACCATGCCGCGCACCGCCGGGTTCAACAACCTCGACGTCGGGGCCTACCAACCCGAGACGCTGCTGCTCACCGACGCCCTGATGTTCATCGGTGGCGGGTCGGCCGGCACCGCGGGCGGCATCAAGGTCACCACCTTCGGCGTGCTGGCCTACGTGCTGTGGGCCGAGCTGCGCGGCGACCCCGACGTGGAGGTCGGCCGGCGCCGGCTGCCCGTCGCGGTGCAGCGGCAGGCCCTCGCGGTCACCCTGCTCGGCCTCGGGCTGGTCGCCGTCGGCACGTTCGTCGTCGAGGCGCTCACCGACCTGGGCTTCGACCAGGTGCTGTTCGAGGTCATCTCGGCGTTCGCCACGGTCGGGCTGTCCACCGGCGTGACCGCCGACCTGCCCCGGGCGGCGCAGCTGGTGCTCGTCGTGCTGATGTTCGTCGGGCGGATCGGCCCACTGACCCTGGCGACCGGGCTGGCGCTGCGCCAGCGGGCCCGGCGCCGTCGGCTCCCCGAGGAGAGGATCATCGTTGGCTGACCACCGAGACCCCGTCGCGGTCATCGGGCTGGGCCGCTTCGGCACCGCGCTCGCCCTGGAACTGGTCGCCGGCGGCACCGAGGTGCTCGCCGTCGACAACCGCCCCGAGGTGGTGCAGCGGCTCGCCGGGCAGCTGGACCAGGTCGTGGTCGCCGACTCCACCGACCTCGACGCCCTCACCGAGATCGGCATCGCCGACGTGCCGCGGGTGGTGGTGGCCATCGGCAGCTCCCTGGAGGCCAGCATCCTGACCACCGCGCTGCTGTCCGAGCTCGGCGTCGCCACCATCTGGGCCAAGGCGACCACCCGGCAGCAGGCCACCATCCTGGAGCGGGTCGGCGCCCACCACGTCGTGTTCCCCGAGCGCGACATGGGCGAACGGATCGCCCACCTGGTCGCCGGCCGGGTGCTGGACTGGCTCGAGGTCGACCCCGGCTGGGTCCTGGCCAAGGCCCGGCCGCCGCGGGAGGTGGTCGGCGTCCCGCTCGGGGAGACCGGGCTGCGCACGCGGTACCGGGTGTCGGTGGTGTCGGTGCGGGCGGAGAACGAGACGTCGTTCACCCACGCCGACCGGGACACGGTGCTCAGCTACGGCAGCGTCGTCGTCGTCGCCGGCCACCCCGACGACGTCGAGCGGTTCGTCGACCGGCCCTGACGGGCCCGGGATGCGCGAGAGGCCCCACCCGGTGCGGGTGGGGCCTCTCGTCTGCGCTGTGGGCAAGGGGGGAGTTGAACCCCCACGTCCTCTCGGACACACGGACCTGAACCGTGCGCGTCTGCCATTCCGCCACTTGCCCTGGCGAGGGAGAACAGTATCAGCCACCCGCGAGCGCCTTCTCCTCGGGGCGTCGCGCGCTCACCGACCGCTCTCCGCCCCGGTGCCCGGTTACGATCGGCTGCCAGTCAGTAGGAGGTCAACCGAGCGTAGGGAGCGACTGTGGGTGTGCTGCAGCGCTTCGAGCGCCGCCTGGAGGGCATGGTCGGTCTGGCCTTCGCGCGCATCTTCAAGGGCAAGGTGCACCCGGCCGAGATCGCCAAGGCCCTGCAGCGCGAGGCCACCGAGCAGCGCAAGGTGATGGGCGAGGGCCGTGTGCTCGTGCCCAACGTCTACGAGGTGCGGCTGGGCCCCACCGACTACGACAACCTGGCCGAGTGGTCCGAGCAGCTGGCCGCCGAGCTCGCCGACATGGTGGCCGAGCACGTCGACGACGAGGGCTTCCAGACCTTCGGCGACGTCCAGGTCCGGCTCGAGCGCGACGAGGACCTGCACACCGGGGTGTTCGAGGTGGCCTCGCACGTGGCCGACCCGCGCGCCGGGCAGCGGTCCCCGCGCTTCGCCACCGACCTCGACGAGAGCTGGGGCGGCCCCGTCCCCGGCCACGACGCGCCCCCGCCGCCGGCCGCGGCCCGCCCCGGCCTGCCGCCGCTGCCCCCGCTGCCCTCGATGCGCGGCCAGGAACCGGCCGGTCCCTCGGTGGTCGGCCGCTCCGGTCAGCGCCCCGGGGTCACCCACGTCCTGGTCGTCGACGGCCCCGGCACCCGGCACACCCTGTCCCCGGGCAGCAACGTGATCGGCCGGGGCACCGAGGCCGACATCCGCCTGCCCGACACCGGGGTCAGCCGCAAGCACGTGGACGTCGTCCTGGAGGGGCCGGTGGCCAGCGTGCAGGACCTCGGCTCGACCAACGGCACCCTGGTCAACGGTCGCCGGGTCGGCCGGCAGCCGCTCTCGGACGGCGACGTGATCCGCATCGGGCACTCCGTGCTGGTCTACCGGCAGGACGGCGCATGACCGCCGAGATCGTGCTGCAGGTCTTCCGGTTCGGTTTCCTGCTGCTGCTCTGGCTGTTCGTCTTCGCCGCCTTCCGGGTGGTCCGCGCCGACCTGCTCGGCGGGCGCGCCGGCCGGGTCTCCTCGGTCCCGCCGCGCGCCCAGGCCGGCAAGAAGCGCGGCGGACGCGGCCCGAAGAACCTGCTGGTCACCGCCGGCCCGCTGTCCGGCACCAAGATCACCCTCGGGGAGCAGGCCATCCTGATCGGCCGGGCCGACGACTCCACCCTCGTGCTCACCGACGACTTCGCCAGCTCCCGGCACGCCCGGCTGACCAACCGCGGCGGGCAGTGGTACGTCGAGGACCTGGGCTCCACCAACGGCACCTACCTCGACCAGCAGCGTGTGCAGGGCCCGCTGCTGGTCTCCCCCGGCCAGCCGATCCGGATCGGGCAGACCGTGCTGGAGCTGCGCTCATGACCCGGGAGCTGCACTCATGACCTTGGTGCTCCGCTACGCCGCGCGCTCGGACCGCGGCCTGATCCGCGGCAGCAACCAGGACTCCGTCTACGCGGGGCCGCGGCTGCTCGCCGTCGCCGACGGCATGGGTGGCCACGCGGCCGGCGACGTGGCCAGCAAGGTGGTCATCGCGGCGCTGGAGCACCTGGACGACGACGCCCCCTCCGGCGACATGCTGTCCTCGCTGCGCAACGCGGTCTTCGACGGCAGCGAGCACCTGCGCGAGGTCATCCGCGAGTCCCCCGAGCTCGAGGGCATGGGCACCACGCTCACCGCCGTCCTGTTCGCCGGTGGCCGGCTGGCGTTGTGCCACGTCGGCGACTCCCGGGCCTACCTGGTCCGCGACGGCCAGCTCAACCAGATCACCCACGACGACACGTTCGTGCAGACCCTCATCGACGACGGCCGGATCACCGAGGACGAGGCCAACAGCCACCCGCAGCGCTCGCTGCTGCTGCGCGCGCTCAACGGCCAGGACGTCGAGCCCGACCTGTCGATGCGCGAGGCCCGCGCCGGCGACCGCTACCTGCTGTGCTCCGACGGCCTCTCCGGCGTGGTCAGCCACGAGACGATGGCCGACGCGCTGCGCGACCCCGACCCGCAGGCCACCGCCGACCGGCTGGTGGAGCTCGCGCTGCGCAGCGGCGGCCCGGACAACATCACCTGCATCGTGGCCGACGTCGTCGACGACGACGGCAGCGCCTCGATCGACCCCGTGGTCGACGGCGCGGCCGGGGACAACCGCGGCCAGCGCGAGGTCGACCCCCGCTCGGCGGCCGGCCGCGCCGCGCTGGCCGACCCCCGGCCGGCCACGCCCACCGCCACGGTGGCCAGCGCCCCCCCGCCCCGCAAGCGGCGCCGTCCGCTGCGCACCGCACTGCTGGGCCTGGCCGCCGTGGTGGTGCTCGCCGCCGCCGCCGTCGGCTTCTACGCCTTCGTGGGCAACCACTGGTTCGTCCGCTCGGTCGACGGCGGGGACGTCGGGGTCTACCGCGGCATCAACGCCTCGCTGGTCGGCCTGGACCTCTACCGGCTGGACACCTCCACCGACCTCGCGCTCACCGACCTCACCCAGGCGGCCCGCAGCCGGGTCGAGTCCGGCATCGAGGCCAGCGACCGGGACGACGCCGACCGCATCCTGTCCAACCTGCTCGAGCAGCGGCTGCCCGTGTGCCGCACGGTCGGCAGCTCGCCGTCGGCCTCGGCCAGCAGCACCCCCGCCGCGCCGTCCACGTCCGCACCGACCACGAGCGCCCCGACGGGCGACCCCTCCGTCACCGCCGCGCCGCCGGCCACGACCGCCGCCACGACCACCGCCACGACGTCGTCCCCCAGCCGGACGCAGGAACCCGGGGTGGACTGCCGGGAGGCGGACTGATGGCCGCCCCCGCCGTCGGGCCGGGCACCGACCCGAGGCAGGCGGCCCCCGGCGTCGCGACCCCGCCCAAGCGGCGCGGGACCGAGCTGCTGATGCTGGCCTTCGCCGTGGTGATCACGCTGGCCGCGCAGACCATCGTCGACATCACCGTGACCGGGGCACCCAGCCCGGAGATCGCCACCTTCGGCGCCTGGTTCTCCGCCCTGTGGCTGGTGGCCCACCTGGTCGTGCGCAAGGTCGCGCCCTACGCCGACCCGCTGCTGCTGCCCTGCGTCGCCGTGCTGACCGGCCTCGGGCTGTCGATGATCCACCGGCTGGACATCGCCCGGAACGCCCTGGGCGAGTCGGTGACCGCCCGGGAGGACGCCCCCACCCAGCTGCTGTGGGCCACCGTCGGCATGGTGCTGTTCGTCGCCGTGCTGCTGGTGGTCCGTGACCACCGGGTGCTGTCCCGGCTGGCCTACACGATCGGTCTGGTCGGCCTCGTGCTGCTGGCGATCCCCGCCGTGCTGCCCTCCGCGCTGTCGGAGGTCAACGGCGCCAAGATCTGGATCCGGGTGGCCGGCTTCTCCATCCAGCCCGGTGAGTTCGCCAAGATCTGCCTGGTCGTCTTCTTCGCCGCCTACCTGGTCGACAAGCGCGACGTGCTCGCCCTGGCCAGCCGCCGGGTCCTGGGCCTGGAGGTGCCGCGCGCCCGCGACCTCGGCCCGGTGCTGGTCGCCTGGGGCGTGTCGATCCTCGTCCTGGTCTTCGAGCGCGACCTGGGCAGCTCGCTGCTGCTGTTCGGCATCTTCGTGGTGATGCTCTACGTCGCCACCGAGCGCGCCTCCTGGCTGCTGATCGGGGTGCTGCTGTTCGCCGCCGGGGGCACCGTGGCCTACCAGCTCTTCGGCCACGTGCGGGTGCGCGTGGACACCTGGCTGGACCCCTTCGCCTACTACCCCGACGGCGGTGGCTACCAGGTCGTGCAGTCGCTGTTCGGCCTGGGCACCGGGGGGCTCTTCGGCGCCGGCCTCGGCGGCGGGCGCCCCGACCAGGTGCCGGTGGCCAAGAGCGACTTCATCGCCGCGGCCCTCGGTGAGGAGCTGGGCCTGTTCGGCCTGGTCGCGATCGTGGTGCTGTACCTGGTGCTGGTCGAGCGCGGGCTGCGCACCTCCCTGGTGGTCCGCGACGGGTTCGGCAAGCTGCTGGCCGCCGGCCTGGCCTTCGGCGTCGCGTGGCAGGTGTTCGTCGTCCTGGGCGGGGTCACCGGCCTGCTGCCGCTGACCGGCCTGACCACCCCGTTCGTCGCCTACGGCGGGTCCTCGCTGGTGGCCAACTTCGGCCTGGTCGCGCTGCTGGTGCGGATCAGCGACGCCGCCCGCCGCCCGGCCGCCCCGCCCACGCCCCCGGCACCCAAGCTCGGCGAGGCGCTCACCGAGGTGGTCAAGCCGTGAACTCGCCGCTGCGCAAGGTGGCGATCAGCGTGCTGGTGCTGTTCACGCTGCTGATCCTCAACGCCAACTACATCCAGGTGGTGCGCTCCTCGGAGCTGCGGAGCAACCCGTCCAACACCCGGATCCTCGCCGAGGAGTACGACCGCGAACGCGGCGCCATCGTGGTGGCCGGCAACCCGGTCGCCCAGTCGGTGGCCACCGACGACACCCTGACCTACCTGCGGCAGTACCCGAACCCCGAGGTCTACGCGACGGTGACCGGCTACTACTCGCTGGTCTACGGCAACAGCGGGATCGAGGAGGCCGAGGACGAGATCCTCTCGGGCAACGACGACCGGCTGGCCTTCCGCCGGATCGCCGACCTGTTCACCGGGCGCGACCCCTCCGGCGGCAACGTCGAGCTCACCCTCGACCCGGCCGCCCAGCAGGCCGCCTACGACGCCCTCGGCGGGGTGGACGGCGCGGCCGTCGCGCTGGACCCGCGGACCGGTGCGGTGCTGGCCATGGTCAGCAGCCCCAGCTACGACCCCAACCAGCTGTCCAGCCACGACCCGGCCGCGATCCGCGCGTACTCCGACCAGCTCTCGGCGATGGACCCCGACCCCCGGGTGAACGCCACCACCGCCGAGCGGCACTCCCCCGGCTCGGTCTTCAAGCTGATCACCTCCGCCGCCGCGCTCGAGGACGGCTACACACCCGACACCGTCGTCCCCGCCCCGCAGCAGTACGTCCTCCCGGGCACCAGCCGGCCGCTGAACAACTACGGCGGCGAGTCCTGCGCCGCGTCCGGCGAGCAGCCCCTCATCGACGCGCTCACCATCTCCTGCAACACCGCCTTCGCCCAGCTCGGCGTCGAGCTCGGCGAGGACCGCATCCGCTCGACCGCCGAGGCCTTCGGCATCGACCAGGGCGGGTTCGACATGCCGTTGCCCGTCGCGGAGAGCACCGTGGGCGACATCGACGGCGACGCGCAGCTGGCGGTGGCCTCCATCGGCCAGCAGAACGTGCAGATCACGCCCCTGCAGGGGGCGATGATCGCCGCTGCGATCGCCAACGACGGCACCCTGATGACGCCCTACCTGGTCGACCAGCTGCAGGCGCCCGACCTGAGCGTCGTCGACCAGACCGAGCCCACCGAGATGGGCCAGCCGGTCTCCGCCGAGGTGGCCGGCCAGCTGCAGCAGATGATGGTCAGCGTCGTGGAGAACGGCTCCGGCCGCCGCGCGCAGATCGACGGGTACACCGTCGGCGGCAAGACCGGCACCGCGCAGACCACCGCCGACGCCGACGACAACCAGTGGTTCGTCGGCTACGCCGGCCCGGACGGCGACCCGCAGATCGCCGTCGCGGTGTTCATCCAGGGTGGGCAGGGCACCGGGGGCGACCTGTCCGCCCCGGTCGCCCAGCAGGTCATGTCGGCCTACCTCGCCGCCCGCGGGGGGAACTGATGGCGCTCCACGTGGGCAGCGTGCTCGCCGACCGCTACGAGATCACCGCACCGATCGCCACCGGCGGCATGGGCGAGGTGTGGCGGGCCACCGACCGCACCCTGGGCCGCACGGTCGCGGCGAAGGTGCTCAAGGCCGAGTACACCGGCGACCGCAACTTCCTGGAGCGCTTCCGCAACGAGGCCCGGCACACCGCGGCCCTGGCCCACCAGAACATCGCCTCGGTCTACGACTACGGCGAGATCACCGACACCGACGGCCGCGAGGTCGCGTTCCTGGTCATGGAGTACGTCGAGGGCGAGCCGCTGGTGGCGATCCTCGACCGCGAGCTGACGCTGTCCCCCGAGCGCACCCTCGACGTCCTCGCCCAGGCCGGCGAGGGCCTGTCCGCCGCGCACCGGGCCGGCGTCGTCCACCGCGACATCAAGCCCGGCAACCTCATGGTCCGCCCCGACGGCGTGGTCAAGCTGACCGACTTCGGCATCGCCTGGGCCCGCGACGCCGCGCCGCTCACCCGCACCGGCATGGTCGTGGGCACCGCCCAGTACCTCTCCCCCGAGCAGGCGCAGGGCTTCCAGGTCACCGCCGCCTCCGACGTCTACTCCCTCGGCGTCCTGGGCTACGAGTGCCTGGCCGGCAACCGGCCCTTCGACGGCGACTCCCAGGTCGCCATCGCGCTCGCCCAGATCAACCGGCCCCCGCCGCCGCTGCCGCCCACCGTGCCCGGCTCGGTGCAGGCACTGATCGAGAAGGCGCTGGCCAAGGACCCCGCCCACCGGTTCGCCGACGGCGGCGCCTTCGCCGCCGCCGCCCGAGCCGTGGCCGCCGGCGGCCCCGGACCGGCCACCTCGTCGGCCACGACCGCCTACATCCCGGTCGCCGGGGGCGACGGCACCCAGGTCATCGGGCCGGTCGCCGCGGGCGCCGCCGGTGCGCTGG
>NZ_JAMXRZ010000073.1 GCF_024124375.1 Klenkia sp. PcliD-1-E | reverse complement strand
GGTCGGTGCCGGCGGTGGCCGAGTTGGTCCCAGGGTCGGTCCCCGGGTCGCCCACCGGGGCGGTCGGCGCGTCGACGGAACCGGACGCCGCGGTCGCGGTCGCCCCCGTCGACGAGGACGCCGCGGGCTCGGCCGTCGAGGCCGGGGTCGTGGACGCAGCCGTCGTCGACGTCGACGTCGACTCGGGGGTCACCGCGCCTGCGCTGCCGGCTCCGCCCGCATCACCCGACGCCGGGGCGGTGGACTCCTCGGCCGGGGTCGGCTCCGCGGCCGTCGGCGGGTCGGCCGGAGGAGGATCGGACGGTGGGTCGCTCGGGGACCCCGCCGGTGGCGGGGCGGCAGGTTCGGGCTCCGGGGAGGTGACCACGTAGGTCGTGACGGAGCTGTCCGGAGCCGCCCCGGTCGCCGGTCCCGTCCCCGGGTCGGTCGTCCCCGCTCCCGGGGCCTCGACGGCGACGCCCTCGGCGCCCGCGCCGGCGGTGTCGTCGGCGGACGCGGGCCCCGCGAGGGCCACCCAGGCGGCCGCCGACCCGAGGCCGAGGGCGGCCCCGGCGAGCAGGCGACGACGCCACGGCCGGCCACCGGACGGCGGTCGGCCGTCCACGGCGGGGTCGGCCTGGGTCACGGGGAGGAAGCTAGGGAGGACCGCAAGCCCCTGACCACGAACCGAGTCGCGGACGGTCAGCAACCCGGCGTGTCGGGGCCTGGCGCTCGACGGACCGTTCCTTCCCGGTCACTCGCCGTAGATGCTTACCTCATCCGTGTGATCTGTGACACCATGGTGGTATCACCGGAACGGGTCGGTGCGGACGGCGAGGGGGTCGCCGGTGGCGATGACGCTGCGGCTGTCGGCCGCGCAGAACGAGGCCCTGCGCCTGCAGGCGCGCACGGAGCACGTGTCGATGCAGGACGTCGTCAAGCGTGCGGTGTCGGAGTACCTGGACCACCACGGCCGGACGACGCCCCTGGAGCTCGTCCTCGACGCGGAGGTGGCCCGGTACGGCACCGCGCTCGCGGAGCTGGCGCGGTGGACGGACTGACCGCCGACGACCTGCTCCAGGTCGCGATCCGGGTGGTCGGGCCGGACGTCGCGGTCGCCGACCACGGGCTGCTCGCGGCCGCCGTCGCGCGGGTCTGGGCGACCGTGGACGGCGAGGACGTCTACCCCACGCCGGCGGAGAAGGCGGCCGCCCTGCTGCACTCGCTGGCGCTCAACGGCCCGCTGGTGACCGGGAACCGTCGCTTCGCGCTGGCCGCCGCCCTCGTCCTCATGGGCCTGCACGACCAGCCCGCGGCCATCGCGCCCGACGACGCCGTCGAGCTGGTCACCGGCGTGATGACCGGCAAGGTGGAGACGGTCGCCGAGATCGCACGGGCGCTCGAGGGGCGTCGGGGGGCGCGCTGAGCCGGAACGCACCCGTCACGACGGCGTCACCACGCGGGAACCCCGCCCCGCGAGACTCGGGGTCCGGCGCCCGCCGTGGGGCCCGGGCGAGGGAGGCAGCCGTGGTGCGTGAGCAGAAGCCGTCGATCTTCCAGCTCGGCGCGGTCGAGGGGACCGACGGCGAGGTCGTGGTGTCCGGGTGGGGCCTGGGCATGTGCGCGGCGCGCTGCGCCTGCCACCGGGACCCGGCCGACGGCCAGCTGCGGATCCGCGAGGACCGGACCGCCGGGACGCTCGGGCTGCACAGCTTCGAGCCGGCGCGCTGCGGGTGCTGCCGGCCCTGGACGACGGAGGAGCTGCGTGCCGTGCTGCGCGACGTCGCCGCGGTCGCAGCGCTGGAGGCCCGGGAGCGCACCGCGGGCTGAGGGGTGGACGCCGGCGCCGGCCGGTGACCAGGTGTTGTGACGGGTGGGGCGCGTGAGACGGACACGCCCCGCGGGGTGTCAGCACGGCCAGCATCCGTCCACCTACGTTCAGTTCTGACCCGCTCGGCGACGGCACCCCTCCCCGGGTGCGCGTGCGGGGACCGGAGGCATCCCATGGCACCGCGATCGACCGCGCGACGCTGGTCCCGGACGGCGGTGCCCGCCGTCGTGGCGGGCGTCCTGATCACGTTGGCGGGCGGTCCGGCCACCGCGGCGCCGACGACCGCCGCGGAGGCCGCGGACGCCGTCGCCCAGGCCGCGCAGCAGGTCGAGGCCCTGGGTGAGCAGGTCAACGACGCCGAGCTCGCCGTGGCCGACAAGCAGGCCGCGGCGGCCGCCTCGCAGGCCGCCGCCGACACCGCGGCCGCCGCGGTCACCGCGCTGCAGCCGCAGGTCGACGCGATCGTGCGCAGCGGCTTCGTCGACGGCGTCCCGTCCGGCATCGAGACCGTGCTGACCAGCGGGTCGGCCGACGAGATGCTGCAGCGGGTCTCGACCATCAACCAGCTCACCGACCACACCGACGCCGTCCTGGGGCAGCTGGCCGCGGCGCAGCAGGCCGCCCAGCAGGCCCGGGCCGACGCCGACGCCGCCGCCGCGACGGCGGCGACCGCGCTGGCCGACCTGCAGGCGCAGCAGGACCAGGTGCAGGCCCAGCTGGCCGGCTACCGGGCGGACTACGCTCGGCTCTCGGCACCCGAGCGGGCGCAGGTCGACCGCGCGGTCGCGGGTCCCGAGCTGTCGGCCGCCTCCATGGCCGACGCGGCGGCGGCAGCGCCGGCCGCCGCGCCGAGCGAGGCCGCCGGGATCGCCATCCAGACCGCGCTGGCCCAGCTCGGCAAGCCCTACGTCTGGGGTTCCTCGGGGCCGGGCGGGTTCGACTGCTCGGGCCTCATGCAGTACGCCTACGCCGCCGCCGGGATCTCCCTGCCGCACTCCAGCCGAGCGCAGTACGGCCTGGGCACACCGGTGTCCCGCGCCGACCTGCAGCCCGGAGACCTGGTGTTCTTCTACTCACCGGTGAGCCACGTCGGGATGTACATCGGCAACGGGCAGATGGTGCACGCCAGCGTCAGCGGCCGGCCGGTCGCGGTCACCAGCGTCGACCAGCGGGGCTACGTCGGGGCGCGCCGCATCACCTGAGCGTCCGTGGGCGCGGTGGCCGCGCACCTTCCACGCGACCAGCACCGCGACCACGACCACGGCAGCGACGACGGCGCCGGTCGTGCCCACCTTCGACGCCACCGTCTCCCACGACGCACCGGCCAGGTAGCCGATGAGCACGGCGCCCACGCCCCAGACCAGGCCGCCGACGGCGTTCCAGACCAGGAAGGTCCGGTACCGCATCCGGGCGACGCCGGCCAGCGCCGGGGTGACCGCGCGCAGGAACGCGGTGAGCCGGGCGAGGAACACGGCAGGGCCGCCACGGCGGGCGAGCTTGTCCGTGGCCGCGTCGATGCCGTCCTGGTGCCGGCGGGCGATCCGGGTGGCCAGCAGCCGCGGCCCGGCGCGCCGCCCGACCTCGTAGCCGAGGCTGTCGCCGATGATCGCGGCGGCCACGACGAGCGCACCGAGCAGCCAGACGTCGACCCGGCCCTGGGAGGCGGCCACCCCGCCCAGCACGACCGCGGTCTCGGCCGGCACGACGAAGCCGACGAACAACGCGTCCTCGACGACGACCAGCGCCACGACGACGACGTAGACCCAGATCGCCGGGATCGACAGCAGGCGTTCCAGCAGGGCGGTCACGAGGTCCGTCGTGCCCCACCGGCTGGGCTCCGGCTGTCGGCTCCCTGTGGGTTCCCTGGGGTCAGCCGCCCTCGCGCATGCCCCACGGGGAGCCGTAGGCGGTCAGCAGCTCGAGGAAGGGCACCGCGTCGAAGGCCTCCGGCCCGAGCACGCCCGAGCCCGACCAGGTGCCGGCGGCCAGCAGCTCCAGCGCCACCACCGGGTTCACCGCGGTCTGCCACACCACGGCCTGGTGGCCGTACTCCCGCATGGACCACTCGTTGTCCACCACGTGGTACAGGTAGACCTGCCGGGGCTCGCCGTCCGTGCCCGCGCCGGTGACCCACAGCCCGGCGCAGGTCTTGCCCGACATGCGGTCCCCCAGCCGGGCCGGGTCGGGCAGGCACGCGGCGACGACGTCCCGCGGGCTGACCTGCACGCCCTTGACCGTCACCGGCTCGGTGCGGTCCAGACCGACCTTGTGCAGCGCCTTGAGCACGTCGATGAACTCGGTGCCCAGGCCGTACTTGAAGGTGACCCGCCCGGCGTCCACCCAGCGGGGCATGAGGAGCACCTCCTCGTGCTCCACGTTCACGCACTCCACCGGGCCGATGCCCTCGGGGAAGTCGAAGACCTCGGGCTCGCTGAAGGGCGGGGTGGTGAAGAAGCCGCGGTCCTTCTCGTACACGACCGGCGGGTTGAGGCACTCCTCGATCGTGGTCCAGATGCTGAACGAGGGCGCGAACTCGTAGCCGCTGACCTCGAGGTTCGCCCCGTCGCGCACGCCCATCTCGTCGATCGAGGAGAACAGGTGGTCGGCGGCGTAGCGGGCGAACACGTCGGACAACCCCGGCTCCACGCCCATGCCGACCAGGGCCAGCTGCCCGGCGGCCTCCCACTCCCCGGCCATCAAAAACTGCTCGTCGCCGAGCTTCACCCCGGTCTCCGAGTAGGGGTTCTCCGGGTGCGGGCGGGACAGCGACATGGCCATGTCCACGTAGGTCGCCCCGCCGGCCAGCGCCGCCCGGAACAGCGGCATGACGAAGCGCGGGTCGACGGCGTTCATCAGCACGTCGCAGCGGTGCTCGGCGAGCATCGCGGCCACCGCGTCGGCGTCCCCGGCGTCCACCGACCCGGCCGAGGTGAACCGGGCGTCGTCCACGGCCTCCGCGGTGGCCCGGGCCCGGTCGCCGTCGTAGTCGGTGACCACGACCGCCTCCGGGAAGGAGCGGCGGGCCGCGATGGCGGCGAAGGCGCTGCCGACGCCGCCGGCACCGACCAGGAGGATGCGCATGGGGACCTTCTCTCGTCGTGGAGGTGGCCGGAGCGTAGGCGACGGCTTCCGTCGCTGCACCAAGTCGTAACACGCGAAAACCTTGTGGAGAAGGTCTGCACCTGCGATAACCGTGGCATGACGCACAGTCTGAGCGCTCCATGAGCGCCCCCTCGCCGGCGCCGCAGCTCAAGCAGGGGGCCATCGGCTTCGTCGACGCCCTCGTCATCGGGCTGGCCTCCACCTCGCCCGCGTACTCGCTGGCCGCCGTGGTCGGTGCCGTCGTCGCCCTCGTCGGGGTCTACGCGCCCGGGGTCTTCCTGGCGTCCTTCGTCCCGATGCTGCTCATCGCCTCGGCCTTCTACTACCTGAACAAGGCCGACCAGGACTGCGGGACGACGTTCTCCTGGGTCACCCGGGCGATGGGGCCGTGGGTGGGCTGGATGGGTGGCTGGGCCATCGCCATGACCGGCGTGCTGGTCATCGGCTCGCTGGCCGACGTCGGCGTCCGGTTCGGGCTCTACGCGCTGCAGCTGGACGGGGTCGCGGACAACACGTTCGCCGTCCGGACGCTGACCGTGCTGCTCATCCTCGCGATGACCGCGATCTGCGTGCTGGGCACCGAGATCAGCGCCAAGCTGCAGAACGCGCTGATCATCGCCCAGATCGTCGCTCTGCTGGTGTTCGCCGGCATCGCGCTGGTGGCCGGTCTGCGCGGCAACGGCGCCGACGGGGGCAGCATCACCCCGGAGCTGTCCTGGCTGAACCCGTTCGGGGCCGGCGGCGCCGCCCTGACCGGTGGGCTGCTGCTCGGCGTGTTCATCTACTGGGGCTGGGAGTCCGCGGTCAACCTGACGGAGGAGACCTCGGACGCGGAGTCGACGCCCGGCAAGGCCGCGGTCGTGTCCACCGTCGTCCTGCTGGTGACCTACCTGGGCTGCACGTTCGCCATCCTCAGCTACTTCGGCCCGGCCTTCCTCGCCGACCGGTCGGGTGAGGAGGAGACGATCTTCTACACCCTGGCCACCCAGGTCATGGGCCCGTGGGACTGGGTGCTGCTGCTGGCGGTGTCCACCTCGGCGATCGCCTCGACCCAGACGACCATCCTGCCGGCGTCCCGGACCGGGTTGTCCATGGCCCGCCGGCACGCGATGCCCCGGGGGCTGGCCCGCATCCACCCGAGGTTCCGCACCCCGGACGTGTCGACCTGGACGGTCGCGGCCATCGCCATCGTCTGGTACCTCGTCGTCAACGCGATCAGCGAGAACGCGCTGTTCGACTCGCTGACCGCGCTGTCCCTGCTGATCGCCTTCTACTACTCCCTCACCGGCATCGCCTGCGCGGTGTTCCACCGCCGGCAGCTGACCCGCAGCGTGAAGGACTTCTTCCTCATCGGCGTGGGCCCGGTCATCGGGTCGCTGCTGCTGATCTGGCTGCTGGTCGAGTCGATCGGCGACCTGGCCGACCCGGCCAACTCCTACAGCGGCGTCTCCTGGTTCGGGGTCGGCCCGCCGCTGGTGATCGGCATCGGCATCTTCGTCGTCGGCGTCGTCTTCATGCTGGTCTGGCGGTTCACCGACGCCCGCTTCTGGGCCGAGCGGACCACCACCGTCGAGCGCCTGCAGGCCGACATCGCCGCCGGGCGCTCCGGCGCCGCGGTCGAGGACCCCGCCCCGTGACCCCGATCCGTGCAGGAGTGAGCGAGCAGTGAGCATCGTGCTGGGCTACGACGAGTCCCCGGGCGCCCGCCGTGCCCTGTCGCTGGCCATCGACCTGGCCGGGCGGCTGGACGAGGAGCTGGTGCTGGTCTTCGGTGCTGCCCCGCCCGGCACGGTCGGGGAGGAGTCCGGTGCCCACGCGCAGGCGCTGGCCGAGCTCGGGGGGACGGCGGTCGCCCACGCGGTGGAGGCCGCCGACGCCGCCGGGGTGCGCACCGTCGTCGAGGTGCTGCCGGCCAAGCCGGTGGACGCCCTGCTGGCCGCCGGCGACCGGCACGACGCCCGGGTGATCGTGGTCGGCACCTACGGCGAGACCCCGCTGCGCGGCGCGATCCTGGGCTCGGTGCCGCACAAGCTGCTGCACCTGTCCCGGCGCCCCGTCCTCTGCGTCCCCGCCGAGGCCTGACCCGCGGGCCGGACGGTGATCAGGTCACCTGGTCACCGTGCGGCCACCCGCACCGACGTAGGTGTGGTCGGCCGGACAGTGACCAGGTCACCTGATCACTGTCCGGTGGGGACCCTAGAGGCGGGACCAGGCCTCGGTGAGGACGGCGCGCAGGATCTGCTCGATCTCGTCGAACTCGGCCTGCCCGGCGACCAGGGGCGGGGCGAGCTGGACGACGGGGTCGCCGCGGTCGTCGGCGCGGCAGTAGAGGCCGGCGTCGAACAGCGCCCCGGACAGGAACCCGCGCAGCAGCCGCTCGCTCTCGGCGTCGTCGAAGGTCTCCTTGGTCGCCTTGTCCTTGACCAGCTCGATCCCGTAGAAGAACCCGTCGCCGCGGACGTCGCCCACGATCGGCAGGTCGTGCAGCTTCTCCAGGGTGCGCCGGAAGTCGTGCTCGGTGTCCAGCACGTGCTGGTTGAGGCCCTCCCGGTCGAAGATCTCCAGGTTCGCCAGCCCGACAGCGGCCGACACGGGGTGCCCGCCGAAGGTGTAGCCGTGCGGGAAGGAGACACCCGGGCGCAGGAAGGGCTCCATCACCTTGTCGCTGGCGATCATCGCGCCGATGGGGGAGTAGCCCGACGTCATCCCCTTGGCGCAGGTGATCATGTCCGGCACGTAGCCGAACTTCTCGCAGGCGAAGGTGGTGCCCAGCCGGCCGAAGGCGCAGATGACCTCGTCGGAGACCAGCAGCACGTCGTGCCGGTCGCAGATCTCGCGCACCCGGTCGAAGTAGCCGGGCGGGGGCGGGAAGCAGCCGCCGGCGTTCTGCACCGGCTCCAGGAAGACCGCGGCGACGGTGTCCGGGCCCTCGAACAGGATGGCCTGCTCGATCTGGTCCGCGGCCCACTGGCCGAAGGCCTTGGGGTCGTCGCCGAAGTAGGGCGCCCGGTAGATGTTGGTGTTGGCCGCGCGGAAGGCGCCGGGCACCAGCGGCTCGAAGTCCTGCTTGAGCGCCGGCAACCCGGTGATGGACAGCGCGCCCTGCGTCGTGCCGTGGTACGCGATGGCCCGGCTGATCACCTTGTGCTTGGCCGGCTTGCCGACGAGCTTGAAGTACTGCTTGGCCGCCTTCCACGCCGTCTCCACGGCCTCGCCGCCGCCGGTGGTGAAGAAGACCCGGTTCAGGTCGCCCGGCGCGGCGGCCGCCAGCCGCTGCGACAGCTCGATGGCGGCCGGGTGCGCGTAGGACCAGATCGGGAAGAAGGCGAGCTGCTCGGCCTGCTCGGCCGCTGCCTGGGCCAGCTCGCGGCGGCCGTGCCCGGCCTGGACGACGAACAGCCCGGCCAGCCCGTCGAGGTAGCGGCGCCCCCGGTCGTCCCAGATGTAGGAGCCCTCGCCCTTCACGATCACCGGCGGGGCCTGCTGGGCGTACCCGCCCATCCGGGAGAAGTGCAGCCAGAGGTTGTCGACGTCGGCCGGGCCGTACTGCCCGGGCTCGGTGACCGGCTGCTCGGTGGTGGTCATGGCGGAGCTCCCTGCTGCTGCGGATTCCGTCGTCGCACGACGGCTCGACAGGGCAGAGCGTAGCGAGGATGGGCCTCGGAAAGCGAGAACGTCGTCAGAGCCGCTTGCCGGTCGCCACCCTGTCGACCAGGTCGGCGATGGTCGCCGCCCGACCGGCCGCCGTGCGCTTGGTGTGCACCCGGTGGAGCACCGCGTAGCGGCCGGCGGCGTCCAGGGCGTCGAAGGCCTGCCACGCACCCGGGGTCGCCGACAGCGCGGCCGCGAGGTCCTCGGGCACGGGCATCGCCGCCGAGCCCGGGTACGCCGCGGCCCACCGGCCGTCGGCCTGCGCGGCCTCGACCTGGGCGAGTCCCGCCGGGCGCATCCGGCCCTGCTCCACCAGTCGGGCCACCGTGGCCACGTTCTTGGCCGACCAGATGCTGCGCGGACGGCGGGGGGTGACCCGGATGGTCCAGCTCTCCTCGTCCAGCCGGTTGGCCCGGCCGTCGATCCACCCGTGGCAGAGCAGGCCCTCCACCAGCTCCTCCCAGGTCACCGACGGGAAGGAGGCCCCCTTCTTGGCCAACCGCACGTAGAGGCCCGGTGCCTCACCGCCGTGCTCGGTCAGCCAGACGTCCAGTTCGGCCCCGTCGGCGAACATGCGCATCTCGAACTCGCGCTCCACGCCGCCACCCTGGCACCCGGGGGCTTGCCGGCGGAACCCTTCATCCATAAGCTGCTGCTTATGCTCACCGACCCCGTCGCCACCGCCGGCCTCGTCGCGCGGGAGGTGCGCACCGGCTCCCGGGACGGTGTCGCCACCCGGTTGGTCGTCGCCCGCCGGCGCTACCGCACCGACCGGGCCGACCTCTGGCAGGCCGTCACCGACCCCGAGCGCATCCCGCGCTGGTTCCTCCCGGTCACCGGCGACCTGCACGAGGGTGGCCGCTACCAGCTGCAGGGCAACGCCGGCGGCGTCGTCGAGCGCTGCGCCGCCCCCGAGTCGTTCGCGGTCACCTGGGAGATGGGCCCGATGGTGTCCTGGCTGACCGTCTCCCTCGCCGAGGCCGACGGCGGCACCGACCTCGAGCTGGTGCACGAGGCGCCGGTCGACCCGAAGATGTGGGACACCTACGGTCCCGGCGCGGTCGGCGTCGGCTGGGACCTCGGGCTCATGGGCCTGGGCCTGCACATCGACACCGGCGCCCCGGTCGACCCCGACGAGGGCCTGGCCTTCGCGACCACGCCCGAGGGGCACGCGTTCGTCGGTGCGTCCGCGCAGGGCTGGGCCGCGGCCGCGGCCGCGGACGGCGACGACCCGACCGCGGCCCGGGCGGCGGCCGCGCAGACCACCGCCTTCTACACCGGCACCGGCGCCGGCTGAGTGGCCGCCGACCCGTTCGACGCACTCGGCGACCCCACCCGCCGGCGCATCCTGGAGTTGCTGGCCGGCACCGAGCGCACCGTCGGGGAGCTGGTCGCGGCGCTGGGCCGGATCTCCCAGCCCGCGGTCTCCCAGCACCTGGCGGTGCTGCGGGAGGCCGGCCTGGTGCGGGTGCGCGCCGAGGGCACCCGCCGGTTCCACGCCGTGGACGACGCCACCGTGGCCGCGGCGCGGGAGTGGCTGGCCCGGCTGGCCGACCCCTTCGACCAGCCGATGGACGCCCTGGCCACCGAGGTCGCCCGCGGGCGCCGCGCCCGGTCGGCGGCTCAGTCCCCGGGGGCCGCCCGGCGGGCGCGGTAGGCCGCGGCGTGCGTGCGGTTGGCGCAGCTGGTGTCGCAGAACCGGCGGGACCGGTTCTTCGTCAGGTCCACCAGGGCCGCTCCGCACCCCTCGGCCTCGCACCGGCCGAGCCGGTCCAGCTCCTCGGCGCGGACCAGGTCGGCCACCGCCATCGCCGCCTCCACCGCCATCCGGTGCGCGAGCGGCGCGTGTGGCTCGGTGGCGTGGATGTGCCAGCCCCACTCCCCGTGCCGCACCAGCTGCGGCTGGGCGTCGCCGTCCCGCAGCAGCCGGTTCACCACCGAGACCACGCCGTCGCTGTCGTCGTCCCACATCTCGCCGAGCCGGGCCCGGAGCCGGTGCACCGCGGCGAGCTCGCCGGGATCGCCGGCGCGGTCGCCGGTGTAGCCCCAGGTGTCCAGGAAGGCGTCGAGGGCGGCCGGGTCGGGCAGCAGCTCGGTGCCGGTCCCGGACCCGGTGGCGGTGTTCACCAGGGCCGCGGCGGCCTGCAGTGCCACCTCGGTGTCATGGGCGAAGAGCATGTTGCTCCTGACGTCTGCTACGGTCTCGCACATCAGGATCGTACTGCTCTTCGGTCCTGACGGGTCTCGAGGAGGACGCCGTGCTGGATCGCCGTGCCGGGCTGACCGGTCTGCTGCTCGCCCTGGCCTCGGCCGCCGCCTTCGGCACCTCCGGGGTGTTCGCCGCCGCCCTCCTGGGCTCCGGCTGGACCGCCGCGGCCGCGGTCACCGTCCGGGTCGGGCTGGCCGCGGTCGTGCTCACCGTCCCCGCCCTGCTCCAGCTGCGGGGCCGGTGGCGCCTGCTGCGGGCCAACGCGGGCTCGGTCCTCGCGTTCGGTCTGCTCGCCGTCGCCGGCTGCCAGGTCGCCTACTTCCTGGCCATCAGCCGGCTCGACGTCGGCGTCGCCCTGCTGCTCGAGTACTCCGGCGTCGTCCTCGTCGTGCTGTGGGTGTGGCTGCGGCACGGCCAGCGGCCCAGCCCCGTCACCGCGGCCGGCGTGGTCGTGGCCGTGGCCGGGCTCGTGCTCGTCCTCGACGTGCTGTCGGGCGCGGAGATCGACCTGCTCGGGGTCCTCTGGGGTCTGCTGGCCGCGGTCGGGCTGGCCGTCTACTTCGTCGTCTCCGGCCGCACCGACGACGCGCTGCCCCCGCTGGTCAGTGCCTGGGGCGGGCTGGCCGTCGGCGCCGCCGCCCTCGGCGTCGCTGCGGTGGTGGGGGTGGTGCCGTGGCACACCACCGCCGCGCCGGTCGAGCTGGCCGGCCGCACGGTGAGCTGGCTGGTGCCGGTGCTCGGCCTGGCGCTGGTGGCCGCGGCCTTCGCCTACGCCACCGGGGTCGCGGCGATCCGCCGGCTCGGGTCGCGCACCAGCTCCTTCGTCGGGCTGACCGAGGTGTTGTTCGCCGTCGGGTTCGCCTGGCTGGCGCTGGGGCAGCAGCCGGGCCCGGTGCAGCTGCTCGGCGGGGTCGTGGTGCTGGTCGGCATCGTGCTGGTCCGGGCGGGGGAGGGTCGCGCGGCCGTCGCCGTCGAGCCGGTCCCGGAGCCCGCCGGCAGCCGGTGAGCCGCACAACCGGGCTGGTCACGGCCCCGTCGGACCCACAGGGAGGGGTGCGAGCGCCTACTCTGGGGAGATGACCGGCAGCCAGGACACAGCCAAGGACGCCGCCGTGCAGGCCATCCGGGCCGCCGACGCCGACCGCCAGGCCGCCCAGGCGGCGGCGCGCGAGGCGCAGCGGCGCTGGGAGGCGGCGCTCGTCGCCGCCGTCGAGGCCGGGCACGCCCCCTCGGCGGTGGCCCGCGAGGCCGGGGTCACCCGCAACCGGGTCTCCCAGCTGGTCTCCGCCCGGCGGGCCGCGGAGCACGACGGCCGCGGGCACCGCGCGCCGCGGATCGTGCCCAGCCCCTTCGGCTGACGCAGGACGCCTCCCCGCTGCGTAAACGCAGTTTGCAGTTCGGCGTACGGTGGTAGCCAGAACGCGTCGACGAGGAGGCTGCCGTGCCCGACAACCTGCGCGGTTCCCGGATGGGGGCCACGAGCCTGGAGACCGTCCGCGGGGCCGTGCTCGCGGAATCGGCCACCTACACCTACGTCTGCGAGCGTGACCACGACGTCCCGGTCACCTTCGCGGCGGACGCCGTCCCGCCGGCGACCTGGACGTGCCCGCGGCACGGCTCGCCGGCCTCACTGGTGGTCACCCCCGACACACCCGTCGCCCCGGTGCTGGCCGACGGCGAGGAGCCGCCCCGGCGGGGCCGCGCCCGCAAGACCGGGCCGCCGCGGGTCAGCAAGACCCCGTGGGAGATGCTGCTCGAGCGCCGGGACATCGCCGACCTGGACGACCTGCTGGCCGAGCGGCTCGAGGTCCTGCGCGCCCGGCGGACCCGCGCGTCCTGATCAGCGGTCGGGGTCGACGACCAGCTCGACCTCGACCTCGTCGCCGGCACCCCGGCCGGTGCGCTTGCGGGTCTCGGCGTTGAACGAGATCAGGTAGCGGCCGCCCATCACGCCGATCGTGGTGGTGTAGGTGTAGTCGCCGTCGATCGTGACGACGACGGGGACCCGCTTGCCGCGGCCGAGACCCAGCACGACGTCCTCGGGCACGACGATGCCGACGTTGTTGCCACCGGTGGCTTCCAGGGTGGTGCGGAACACGGTCACGGGCGCCGATCATGCCGTGCCCCCGGCCGGTGCGGTAGGCAGGTGCGCATGACCGGACCGCTGATCGCCGCCCTCGGGGACCGCGTCCCCTCCCTCGACCCCACCGCCTTCGTCGCGCCGTCCGCCGTCGTGGTGGGCGACGTCGCACTCGGCCCGCGTTCCTCGGTCTGGTACGGCGCGGTGGTCCGCGCCGATGCCGAGTCCATCTCGATCGGCGCGGACTCCAACGTGCAGGACGGCTCGACCCTGCACAGCGACCCGGGCTTCCCGCTGGTCCTGGGCGAGCGGGTGACCGTGGGGCACCGGGTGGTGCTGCACGGCGCGCGGGTCGACGACGACGTCCTGGTCGGCATGGGTGCGGTGGTGATGAACGGTGCGCACATCGGGTCGGGCTCGATCGTGGCGGCCGGCGCGGTGGTGACCGAGGGCGCCGAGGTGCCACCGGGCTCGCTGGTGGCCGGTGTGCCCGCGAAGGTCGTCCGCGAGCTGGGCGACGCCGCCGTCGAGCGGATCCGGGCGAACGCGGTCAGCTACACCGACCGCCTGGACCAGCACCGGGCGTTCAGGCCAGTTGGGCAGCCACCAACGGCGTGAGGGTGAGGTGCGGCTTGTTCTGCTCCAGCGTGCGCAGCGCCCACTTGTCGGTGAACAGGGCCAGCAGCTCGCCGTCGGGGCGGGTCATGACCTCGGCGCCGCGGGCCTTGGCGACCTCGGCGGCGGACTCGGCGTCGGTGACCCGGGCGACGGTGTAGGGCAGGTGGTCCAGCGTGATCGGTGACCCGAACTCGTGCTCCATGCGGTGGCTGGCCACCTCGAACTGCATGGGGCCGACGACGGCGAGCACCGGGGCGCCGTCGCCGCGGCGCTCGGAGACCAGCACCTGGACGACGCCCTCGCCGGCCAGGGTGTCCATGCCCTTGCGGAACTGCTTGTACTTGCTGGTGTCGGCGGCCCGGGCGACCGCGAAGTGCTCGGGCGCGAACGTGGTGATCGGCGGGTAGACCACCGGGGTGTCGGAGTAGAGGGTGTCGCCGACGCCCAGGGCGCTGGCGTTGACCAGGCCGACGACGTCGCCGGGGTAGGCGGTCTCGATGGTCTCCCGGTCCCGGCCGAACACCTGCTGGGCGTACTTGGTGGCGAAGGGCCGGCCGTTGGCGGCGTTGGTGACGACCATCCCGCGCTCGAAGACGCCGGTGCAGACCCGGATGTAGGCCAGCCGGTCGCGGTGGCCGGTGTCCATGCCGGCCTGGACCTTGAACACGAACGCGCTGAACGGGTCGTCCAGGGCGCGCGGCTTGCCGTCGGCGTCGGGCCGGTCGGCCGGGGCGGGCGCGAGGTCGACCAGGGTGTCCAGCAGGGCGGCGACGCCGAAGTTCGACACCGCCGAGGCGAACAGCACCGGGGTGGTGGCGCCGGCCAGGAAGAGCTCCTGGTCGTGCTGGGCGCCGGTCTCCTCCAGCAGCTCGCTCTCCTCGAGCGCGGTGGTCCAGGCCTCGCCCTCCTGCGCCAGCGCGGCGTCGGGGTCCATCACCTGCTCTGGGGCGATGGTCGCGCCACCGGCGGTGCGGGTGAAGTGCCGGTAGCTGCCGTCGCGGCGGTCCAGCACGCCGCGGAAGTCGCCGGCGATGCCGACCGGCCAGGTCAGCGGGGTGGGCTGCAGGCCGGTGCGCTCGGCGATCTCGTCCATCAGGGCGAGTGCCTCGTTGCCCGGGCGGTCCCACTTGTTGATCACCGTGATGATCGGGATGCCGCGGTGCTTGCAGACCGCGAACAGCTTCATGGTCTGGGTCTCCAGGCCCTTGGCCGCGTCGACCAGCATCACCGCGGCGTCGACGGCGGTGAGCACCCGGTAGGTGTCCTCGGAGAAGTCCGCGTGGCCGGGGGTGTCCAGCAGGTTGACCACCGCGTCGCGGTAGGCGAACTGCAGGGCGGCGGAGGTGATGGAGATGCCGCGGGCCTTCTCCATGTCCATCCAGTCCGACACGGTGGCGCCGCGGCCGGCCTTGCCGTGCACCGCACCCGCCCGGCCGATCACGTGCGCGTGCAGCGCGAGGGCCTCGGTGAGGGTGGACTTGCCGGCGTCGGGGTGGCTGATGACCGCGAAGGTCCGGCGGCGTGCGGCCTCGCCGGCGACGATGGCCGATCCTGCGGTGCTCATCCCGGCGAGTCTACGACCGGGACGGCGGCCTCCCCGCTCGTGATCTGCACCGCCTTCCCCGGAATGGTCCGGCGGGCCGGGGTCGACAATTCCTGCGGTCACCGCCCCGGCCGTGTCGACACGTCGACGCAGAACGGCGTCGACCATTCCGGCCTGCGGGGCACAACCCACTCTGAGCTGCGGTTTCACCCGTCCGAGTGGGTTTCCTGCCCCTGGTCATCGAATGGCGGGCGGACGGTGACCGGAATGGCGTCCGCGGGCGGCCGCGCACATCGGCAGAAATGGCACGGAACTGGAGCGGTTCGAGTGGAGGACCTGGCGTCCCTGCCGTAATCGACCCTGACGACGCGGGGCGGACAGCGCCCCGCAGCAGGGGGAGGACGAGCGTGGACGGCTTGGACGACATCGTCGAGGACTTCCTCGTCGAGAGCCACGAGAACCTGGACCAGCTGGACCGCGACCTGGTCGCGCTGGAGCAGGACCCGGGCTCGCGGGAGCGGCTGTCGAGCATCTTCCGCACGATCCACACCATCAAGGGCACCAGCGGGTTCCTCGCCTTCGGCAAGCTCGAGCAGGTCGCCCACGTCGGGGAGAACATGCTGTCCCGGCTGCGCGACGGGGTGCTGGAGCTGACCCCGCACCGCACCGACGCGCTGCTGGCGATGGTCGACACGGTGCGCGAGCTGCTGGGCTCGATCGAGACCACCGGCGGCGAGGGGTCGGTGGACGTCACCCGCGCGGTCGAGCTGATCGGCGCCGCGATGGACGACGAGCCGGCCGCCCCCGCCGAGCCCGAGGTCGCCGAGGCACCCGAGGTCGTCGAGCCCGAGGTCGCCGTGGTGGTCGAGGCACCCGTCGCCGTCGCGGCCCCGGCCGCTGCGCCGGCGGCACCGGCCCCGGCCGCCCCGGCCCCCGTGCCGGCCGCCCAGGCCGAGGACGACCAGGCGCCCCGCCGCGCGGTCGCGGACTCCACCATCCGGGTGGACGTCGACCTGCTCGACGCGCTCATGCAGCTGGTCGGCGAGCTGGTGCTCACCCGCAACCAGATCGTGCAGTACGTCTCGCGGCAGACCGACACCGACCTGGTGCGCGCCGGGCAGCGGTTGAACCTCATCGCCAGCGAGCTGCAGGAGGGCGTCATGAAGACGCGCATGCAGCCCATCGACCACATCTGGTCCAAGCTCCCCCGCGTCGTCCGCGACCTGGGCCAGCAGTGCGGCAAGTCCGTGCGGCTGGCCATGGAGGGCGCCGAGACCGAGCTGGACAAGACGCTGCTGGAGGCGGTCAAGGACCCGCTGACCCACCTGGTCCGCAACTCCGTCGACCACGGCATCGAGACCCCCGAGGCCCGCCGCGCCGCCGGCAAGCCGGCCGAGGGCGTGCTGAGCCTGCGCGCCCGGCACGAGTCCGGCCAGGTCGTGGTCGAGGTCATCGACGACGGTGCCGGCATCGACCCGGCGAAGATCGGGGAGAGCGCCGTCCGCAAGGGCCTGGTGACCCCCGACGCGCTGGCCCGGATGGCGACCGCGGACGTCCTGCAGCTGATCTTCGCCCCGGGCTTCTCCACCGCCGCCGCGGTCACCAACGTCTCCGGCCGCGGGGTGGGCATGGACGTGGTCAAGACCAACATCGAGGCCATCGGCGGCACCATCGAGATCGAGTCCGAGCCGGGCACCGGCACCTGCACCCGGCTGCGCATCCCGCTGACCCTGGCCATCGTCCCGGCGCTGACCGTGGAGTGCGCCGGCGACCGCTACGCGATCCCGCAGGTCAGCCTGCAGGAGCTGGTCTCGCTCGACGCCGAGAAGGCCGCCGCCGCGGTCGAGGAGATCGGTGGCGCGCAGGTCTACCGGCTGCGCGGGGAGCTGCTGCCGCTGGTCCGGCTGGCCGACGTGTTCGGGCTGAGCTCCGACCGGCACGACGGGCACGTGGTCATCGCCGTCCTGCGGTCGGAGGGCCGCCGTTTCGGCCTGGTCGTGGACCGGGTCATCAACACCGAGGAGATCGTGGTGAAGGCAGTCGGTGCGCAGCTGAAGTCCATCGGCCTCTACTCCGGGGCCACCGTCCTCGGCGACGGCACCGTCGCGCTCATCCTCGACGTGCAGGCCCTGGCGCGCCGCGCGCTGCGCGCCGAGACGGTCGAGCGCGCCGAGCAGCGCACGGCGGCCAGCGTGGCCGCGGCCACCGCCCGGGCCGGCGCGGAGCGGCAGCGGATGCTGCTGGCCTCCATCGGCGGGGGACGCCGGGTGGCCATCCCGCTGGACACCGTCACGCGGCTGGAGCAGATCCGGACCGCCTCGGTGGAGCGGGTCGGCTCGCGGGAGGTGGTGCAGTACCGCGGCGCGATCCTGCCGATCGTCCGGCTGGACCGGCACCTGGGTGCCACGTCGTCCTACGGCTACGACGAGCCGGCCCCGGAGACGCTGGAGGTCATCGTCTACGCCGACCGCGACCGCAGCGTCGCGATCGTGGTCGAGGAGATCCTCGACATCATCGACGACAGCGAGGCCAAGCACTCCGACATCGACGACATGGGCCTGCTCGGCTCGGCGGTGTTCGGCGACAAGGTCACCGAGCTGCTCGACGTGCGCGCGGCCATCCTCGCCGCCGACCCCGGCTTCTACGCCTTCGACACCGCCGCCCCCGCGGCACCCACCGCCGGCTCGCCGGCCCGCGACGACCTGATGGTGGTCTGACATGAGCACGGCAACCGCCCCCCGCACCGGCACCGCCCAGCTGGCCACCTTCTGGCTGGACGGCGACCTCTACGGCGTCGAGGTCGAGCACGTCCAGGAGGTCCTACGGGCGCAGAAGCTCACCCGGGTGCCGCTGGCCCCGCCGGCCGTCGCCGGCCTGATCAACCTCCGCGGGCAGGTCGTCACCGCCATCGAGCTGCGCGAGCGGCTGGGCCGCCCGGCCCGCGCCGCCGACGCCGAGTCCGTGGTCATCGTGGTCCGGATGCACGGCGAGGCCGTCAGCTTCCTCGTCGACGGGATCGCCGACGTCGTGCACGTGGACGCCGCGGACTTCGAGCAGCCGCCGGACACCCTCGACGGCCGCGCCCGCGAGCTGATCCTCGGCGCCTACAAGCTCGACGGCCGGCTGCTGCTGGCCCTGGACGTCTCCCGCGCCGTCGCGGCCTGACGCCGGCCCCCCGCAGAGACTCCCGCACCTCGCCCCGCACCGGACCGCCGGCGACCTGCTCGCCGGCGACCCGGCCCCACCCCTGCCCGGAAGGCCCCCCGTGAGAACACCCGGACGCCGCCTCGCCGACCTCGGCCTGCGGACCCGCCTCGGACTCGCCTTCGGTGTCGTCGCCCTCGTCGTGCTGGGCTGCGCCGGTGGCGGCGTCGCCGCCGTCGCCCAGCAGCGCGAGCTCGCCGGCCAGGTCCGCGCCGTGGGCGACGTCCTGCGCGACGCCGAGACCATGCGCTTCCAGATCGCCGACGCCACCGGCTGGCAGGGCTTCGTCCTGGCCGACGTCGCCGCCTTCGGCCCCGAGGCGTCGCTGCGCGACGACTCCTACAACCGGGCCGGGTTCCTGGCCAGCAAGGCCTCGATCTACGCCTGGCTGGACGACGTCGACACCTCGGCGATGGACGCCACCGAGCGGGCGGCCTTCGACCAGCTCCGGCCGGCGTGGGACGACTACTACCGCTGGGACGACCAGGTGGTGGAATGGATCCGCCCGGGCACCCAGGCCGGTCTCGCCGAGGCGCAGACCTCGATCAACGACGGGGACGCCGGTGCCGCGTACGGCGTGGTGCTGGGCATCGCCGACGCGGTCGCCGGCTCCGCGCAGGACCGCCTGGCCGCGCTGGGGGAGCGGCAGTCGGCCGCGCAGAACCGCGCCACCTGGCTGCTGGTGGTGGCCGGCGTCCTCGGGCTGCTGCTGGCCGCGGGCCTGGCCTGGCACCTGACCCGCTCGCTGGTCGGCCCGC
Source organism: Klenkia sp. PcliD-1-E (assembly GCF_024124375.1). Classification (GTDB taxonomy): domain Bacteria; phylum Actinomycetota; class Actinomycetes; order Mycobacteriales; family Geodermatophilaceae; genus Klenkia. Next base: position 3,016 of record NZ_JAMXRZ010000073.1, on the reverse strand, counting down.
TGCACCGCATCCGGGACGTCGCCGAGGGCATCGGCGCCGGCGACCTGACCCGCCGCACCGGGCTGAGCGGGGAGGGCGAGATGGGCCGGGCCGGGGCCGCCCTGGACCGGGCCACCGAGCAGCTGGCCGGGGTGGTCGGCGCGGTGGCCGGCTCCGCGGACGCCGTCGCGGCCGCCAGCACCCAGCTGGCGGGGTCCTCCGGCCGCATCGCGGTCTCGGCGGAGGAGACCAGCGCGCAGTCGGGCCTGGTCTCCGGTGCCGCCGACGAGGTCTCGCGCAGCGTCGCGACCGTCGCCGCGGGTGCCGAGCAGATGAGCGCCTCGATCCGGGAGATCGCGCAGAACGCCAACGAGGCCGCCCGGGTCGCCGCGGAGGCGGTCAGCGAGGCCGAGGCCACCAACGCCACCATCCACAAGCTGGGCCTGTCGTCGAAGGAGATCGGCGACGTGGTGAAGGTGATCACCTCCATCGCGGAGCAGACCAACCTGCTGGCGCTCAACGCCACGATCGAGGCGGCCCGGGCCGGGGAGGCCGGGAAGGGCTTCGCGGTGGTGGCCAACGAGGTCAAGGAGCTGGCGCAGGAGACCGCGCGGGCGACGGAGGACATCGCCCGTCGGGTGGAGGCCATCCAGGCCGACACCACCGGCGCCACCGAGGCCATCGGGCGGATCGGTGAGGTCATCGGGCAGATCAACGACTACCAGCTGACCATCGCCAGCGCGGTCGAGGAGCAGACCGCCACCACCAACGAGATGTCGCGCAGCGTCGCCGAGGCCGCGGCGGGGACGACCGAGATCGCCGCGAACACCGCCGGCGTCTCCGGGGCCGCGACGGCCACCACCCAGGCCCTCGGCCAGACCCGGGTCGCGATCGACGAGCTCTCCCGCATGGCCACCGACCTGCGCGCCACCGTCGGCCGCTTCACCACCTGACCCGACCGACCACCCCTGGAGCTCCCCGTGACCACGATCCGCCGCCGCCTGGGCTCCCTCGGCGTCCGCGCCCAGGTCCTGTCCGCCGTCCTCGTCGCCGCCCTCGTCGCGGGTGTCGTCGGGCTGGCCGGGCTGACCGCGCTGTCCGCCTCGGCCGACCGCACCCAGACCGTCTACGCCGAGGACGTCCGTGGCGTGCTGCTGGCCCAGGAGATGCGTTTCCAGCTGATGTCGATCCGGTTCGCCCAGTCCAGCCGGACCAACGCCGCCCGCGCCGGTGACACCGAGTCCCTCGCCCGGTGGACGACCACCCGCGGCGAGGCCGTGGACGCCCTGACCTCGGCCGGCCAGGAGCTGCTGGGCACCGTGGACCTGACCCCGGCCAGCCGCGGGACCGTGCAGGGCGCCGTCGACGGGGTGGGGGAGTACATCGACCTGACCGGTCAGCTCGACGCGCTGACCGCGGCCGGGGACACCGCCGGCTGGACCCGGCTGCGCGACGGCCAGGTGAACCCGCTCATGACGGGCCTGGTCGACTCCCTGGACGAGCTGGTGCAGACCCGGACGGCCTCCGCGGCCGACGACGCCGCCGCGGCCTCGGCCGCCTACCGCTCCACGCGCACCGTGCAGGTCGTCGTGCTGGTGCTGGGCATCGGTCTGGCCGTCGGCATCGGCTGGCTGGTCGCCCGCTCCTTCGTGCGCCGGCTGCGTGGCCTGCAGACCACCGCGACCGCGCTGGCCGGCGGTGACCTGACGGTGCAGACGGGCGTCAGCGGCGGCGACGAGGTCGGGCAGACCGCCGCGCTGCTGGACAGCGCCCTGGTCGACCTGCGTGCCCTGATGGCCACCGTCGCCGGCTCCGCCGACGCGGTCGCCGCCTCCAGCGAGGAGCTCTCGGCCTCGGCCGCGCAGATCTCGGCCTCGGCCGAGCAGACCAGCGCGCAGTCCGGTGCGGTGTCCGGTGCCGCCGACGAGGTGTCCCGGTCGGTGGCGACCGTGGCCGCCGGTGCCGAGGAGATGACCGCGTCGATCCGGGAGATCGCGCAGAACGCCAACGAGGCGGCCCGGGTCGCCGCGGAGGCCGTGACCGAGGCGGAGGCCACCAACGCCACCATCACCAAGCTCGGGGTCTCCTCGAAGGAGATCGGCGACGTGGTCAAGGTGATCACCTCCATCGCGGAGCAGACCAACCTGCTGGCGCTCAACGCCACGATCGAGGCGGCCCGGGCCGGGGAGGCCGGGAAGGGCTTCGCGGTGGTGGCCAACGAGGTGAAGGAGCTGGCGCAGGAGACCGCGCGGGCGACGGAGGACATCGCCCGTCGGGTGGAGGCCATCCAGGCCGACACGACCGGGGCCACCGAGGCGATCGGGCGGATCGGTGAGGTCATCGGGCAGATCAACGACTACCAGCTGACCATCGCCAGCGCGGTCGAGGAGCAGACCGCCACGACCAACGAGATGTCGCGCAGCGTGGCCGAGGCCGCCGGCGGCACCACCGAGATCGCCGCGACCATCACGGGCGTCTCGACCGCCGCGGACTCCACCACCCAGGCGCTGGGGCAGACGCGGGTGGCCGTGGACGAGATGTCCCGGATGGCCGCCGACCTGCGCAGCACCGTCGGCCGCTTCACCCACTGACGATGCCGTACTCCCTGGTCAGCGCAGCCACGATCGGCTTCGACCTGGTCCGCCTGCCCGGTGGGCCCGACGTCGCCACCGTGCTGCTGGCCGGCCTCGGGGCCGCGCCGGAGCACCTGCAGGGGTGGGCGGCCGCGCACCCGGTGGTGTCCGGCAGCGCCGCCCAGCGGATCCGGTGGGCCGACCGGTCCGTCCGGGTCCGCGAGCTGGCCGCCGCCGGTGTGCCCGGGCTGCGCGACGTGCGGGCCGAGCACACCCGCAGCGAGGCCCTGGTCCTGCTGCTCGAGCAGGGCATGCTCGGCGACGCCGCCGCCGTCGAGCGGGTGCTGCGCGAGGACGTCCTCGGGCCCGAGTCCGTCGCGGTGGCCGCGGTCGCCCCCGAGGTCGCCCAGCTCGCCGCCGACGTGCTCGCCGACGCCGCCGTGGCCGGCTGGGCGGCGGCCGCC
>NZ_JAMXRZ010000072.1 GCF_024124375.1 Klenkia sp. PcliD-1-E | reverse complement strand
TCCCGACGCCGAGCTGGTCGCGGGCCTCGTCCGGCCGCCGCTGACGCTGCGCGACGGACGGGTGGTCGCCGCCGACGGCGGGCTGCCCGAGCCGGTGCAGCGGGCGGTGACGCAGGTGCTGGCCCGGCTGGCCGACGACCCGTTCGCCGCACCCGACGCCGAGCAGCTGGCCGCTGCCGGGCTCGGGCCCCGGGAGCTCGCCGCGGCGGTCCGGGACGGGCAGCTGGTCCGGGTGGGCGAGGGCGTCGTGCTGGCGCCGGGGGTGGAGGAACGCGCCCGCCGGGCGCTGGCCGGGCTGCCGCAGCCGTTCACCCTCAGCCAGGCCCGCCAGGCCTGGGGGACCTCGCGCCGGGTCGCCGTCCCGCTGGCCGAGTGGCTGGACGCCCACGGGGTCACCGAGCGCCTGCCGGACGCCACCCGGCGGCTGCGCTAGCGCCGTCGCTATCGCGGTTGCTATCGTCGGTGCATGGCCGATGTGCTCATCCGCAACGTCCCGGACGAGGTGCTCCGCGAGATCCGTGCGTCGGCGGCGGCCAGGGACGAGTCGCTGCAGGCCAGCCTGTCGCGCATCCTCGAGGACTGGGCGGTGCACCAGCGGCGGCAGGCGGCCCTGGACCGGACGGCGGCACGCCTGGCTGGGCACCCCGGTGCGCCGACGTCCGTGGAGCAGCACGAGGCACTGCTCGACGAGATGAGGTCTGCGGTCGACGTCCGGTGGCAGCCCGACACCGGCGCGCAGTGATCGTCGACGCGTCCGTGCTGGTGGACGCGCTGGCGGGTAGCGCCGAGCGGTCCGACGCGGCCCGGCGGGCGCTCGCGGGCGTCCCGCCCGGCGAACCATTGCTGGCACCCGGTCTGGTGACCGTCGAGGTGCTCGCAGGCCTGCGCTCCTGCGCCTCGGACGCGTCGAACGCCTTCACCGGCGACGACGTACCGCGCGCCCTCGACGAGGTGGCGGACTACGGCATCGCGATCGAGGCCACCCCGTGGGCCGACGTCCGACGTGCCCACGAGCTGTCGCTCGGGTCGTTGCGCTACACCGACGGCCTCTACGTCGCGGCGGCCGAGCGGCACCGCACGGCCCTCCTGACCAGCGATGCGCGCATCGGCCGCTCGGGAGCGCCGGTGCGGTGCGCTGTGGTGACGGTCGGGTGAGGACGCTCGTCCGGATCGGGCGAGCGGGGGAGGCGGAGGCGCTGACCCGGGCGATGGACGCCCCGCCCACCGTCTACGCGGCGCACCTCGCCGCCCAGGCCGACGGGCTGTGCACCGTGCTGGTCGCCGAGGTGGGCGGGCGCGTGGTCGGTACCGGGATGCTGCGCCGGGAGCCCCGCGACGCCGTGGTCCGGGAGCGGTGGGGCAGCATGCCGGAGATCAGCAACCTGCAGGTGCACCCCGACGAGCAGGGCCGCGGCCACGGCACGGCGCTGGTCGAGGCGGCGTGCGCACGCGCCGCCGCCGACGGCCACCCGCGGGTCGGCATCGGCGTGGGCCAGGACAACCCCGGCGCGGCCCGGCTGTACCTGCGGCTGGGCTTCGCCGAGACCGGCCTGGCCTACGCCGACCACTACACCTGGACCGACGCCGAGGGCGTCGAGCACCACGCGGCCGAGGACGTCCGCTACCTGGTGCGCGAGCTGGGTCAGGGCAGCGGGCCGCCCAGGTAGACCGCCCGGGTGGTCTCGCCGAGCACCTCGCGGCGCTCCCGGTCGGCGTCCACCGGCCACTGCGAGGTGTCGGTGGTCTCGACCCACTCCTCGGGCCGCGGCCCCTCCGGCAAGGAAGCGAAACGACGGCGGTCGGCCTCCTTCATGCCCTGCAGGGTCCCGCGCGGGCCCCCGTCGAGCAAGGGTCAGTCCGTCGGCACCCAGGACGCCGGTCGCTTCTCGCGGAACGCGGCGATGCCCTCCTGGCCCTCCGCGGAGGCGAAGAACCGGGCCGAGGTCTCCAGCAGCGGTGCGAAGTCCAGGTCGGTGCCCGACCGCAGCAGCCGCTTGGTCTCGGCCAGCGCCGCCGGTGCGCCGGCGGCCAGCGCGGTCACCTGGGCCTGCACGGTCGCGTCCACCTCGTCGTCGGCGACCGCGAGGTCGACCAGCCCGGCGTCGCGGGCAGCGGCGGCGTCGAAGACCTCCCCGGTGAGCATCAGCCGGTGCGCGGCGTGGGCCAGCATCCTCGGCCGGCAGACCGCGGAGATGACCGCCGGGACGACGCCGATGCGCACCTCGGCGAACCCGAAAGTGGCCGAGGCGCCGGCCACGACGACGTCGCAGGCGGCCAGCAGCCCGACCCCGCCGGCCCGCGCCGGGCCCCGGACGGCGGCCAGCACCGGCTTGGGCGAGTGCCACAGCGTGGCCAGCAGGTCGGGGAACTCGTGGACCCCCTGGTCGGCGGCGGCACCCCCGGCGGCCTCGGAGAGGTCCATGCCGGAGCAGAAGACCCGGCCGGTGTGGTCCAGGACCACCACCCGGACGGCGTCGTCGGCCAGCGCCGCGGCGAGGGCCTCGCGCAGCTGGGCGCGCATCGCCCGGGACAGCGCGTTGCGGTTGGCGGGGGAGTCGAGGGTGAGGGTGGCGACACCGCGGGACACCTCGACGTGCAGCACCGAGTCGGTCACGCACCCCATCCTGCCGGTCACGTGGACACTGGGTGCAGCGATGACCACCACCCTGCCGATCCTCGGCCAGACACCGGCCCTGCCGGCCGACCCGTCGATGCTCGACGACGCCGCCCGGGCGAGCGTCCCGACGACGCCGTTCGGGCTGTACGTGCACGTCCCCTTCTGCGCGACGCGCTGCGGCTACTGCGACTTCAACACCTACACCTCCGACGAGCTGGGCCCGGGTGCCAACCGCAGCGAGTACGCCGGCACCGCGATCGCCGAGCTCGAGCTCGCCGCCCGGGTGCTGGGCCCCGAACCGCCGGAGATCAGCACGGTCTTCGTCGGCGGCGGCACCCCGACCCTGCTGCCGGCGGCCGACCTGGTCGCCGTGCTGGAGCGGGCCCGGGAGCTGTTCCCGGTGGCCGCCGACGTCGAGGTCACCACCGAGGCCAACCCGGAATCGGTGACGCCGGAGTCCCTGGCGGTGCTGCGGGCCGGTGGCTTCACCCGGATCAGCCTGGGCATGCAGTCCGCCGCGCCGCACGTGCTCGCCGTCCTCGACCGCCGGCACACCCCCGGCCGGGCCGCCGCGGCCGCCCGCGAGGCCCGCGCCGCCGGGTTCGAGCACGTCAACCTGGACCTGATCTACGGCGCCCCGGGGGAGACCGACGCCGACTGGGACCTCTCCCTGCAGGCGGTCCTCGACGCGCCCGTCGACCACGTCAGCGCCTACGCCCTCATCGTCGAGCAGGGCACGAAGCTGGCCCGCCGGGTGGCCCGCGGCGAGCTGCCGATGCCCGACGACGACGTCCTGGCCGACCGGTACGAGCAGGCCGACCGGGTGCTCCGCGGGGCGGGCATGGAGTGGTACGAGGTCTCCAACTGGGCCACCGACGGGGGCGCCCGCTGCCGGCACAACGAGCTGTACTGGGCCAACGCGCACTGGTGGGGCATCGGCCCCGGCGCGCACAGCCACGTCGGCGGGTTGCGCTGGTGGAACGTCAAGCACCCGGCCGCCTACGCCGCCCGGCTGGCCGCGGGCGAGCACCCGGCCGCCGGCGCGGAGCGGCTGACCCCCGAGGACGTCGCGCTGGAGACCGTGATGCTCGGTCTGCGGCTGCGCGACGGGTTGGTGTTGACCGCGCTGTCGGACGCCGGCCGGGCCCGCGCCGCCGAGGCCGTCGCCCGCGGCCTCCTGGAGCCCGCCGCCCACGCCGCCGGTCGCGCCGTCCTGACCGACCCGGGCCGGCTGCTGGCCGACGCGCTGGTCCGGGACCTCACCGACTGAGCGCTGGTGGACGCGGCGGCGTCGGCGGGTCCACGATGGCGGCCATGCCGCGCCGCTTCGACGTGCTGAGCCGGATCACCGCGCTGGACCCGGTGGCCGACCACCTGGAGATCTACCGGCTCACCGCCACCGTCGAGTTCCCCTGGGACATGAACCAGGCGCTGAGCTTCGCGCTGTTCCGCACCTACGCCGTCCCCTCGATCGGTGAGCTGCTGGCCCGCACCGGCGAGTTCACCGAGCGGGTGCAGAAGCGCTACGACGACACCGGGTTGATCCTCGACGCAGTCCTGGAGCACGGGCCCGATTCCGGGCCGGGCAGGGCCGCGATCCGGCGGATGAACCAGATGCACCGCTCCTACGACATCAGCGGCGACGACATGCGCTACGTGCTGTGCACGTTCGTCATCACCCCGATCCGCTGGCTGGACACCTACGGCTGGCGGTCGATGAGCGGCACCGAGAAGATCGCCAGCGCCGAGTACTACCGCGCGCTGGGCAGGCGCATGGGGATTCCCGACATCCCGAGCACCTGGCAGGAGTTCGCCCGGGTGCACGACGCCTACGAGGCCGAGCACTTCGCCTACAGCGAGGGCGGGCGCGCCGTCGCCGACGCCACCCTGGCGCTGCTGGGCACCTTCCCGCCGCACGACAGGTTGCCGGCCGCGGTGGTCCGGCAGACGTCGTCCGCGCTCATGGACGACGCCCTGCTCGACGCCTTCCGCTACCCGAGGCCGAACCCCGTCCTGGCCGCCGCCACCCGGGCCGGGCTGCGTGCGCGGGGCCGGGCGCTGCGGTTCGCCGCACCACGCGGCGAGCCGTTCTTCGCCCGGCAGCTGCCGACCATCCGCAGCTACCCCGACGGCTACGACATCAGCGCCCTCGGCACCTTCCCGGGCGGCTGCCCGGTCCCGCACGGGGCAGCCGCCGCGGCATCCGCGACTCGGCACTGATCAGCTGGGACGACGACCGTGCATCCTCCTGCACGGACGTCGGTGCAGGAGGATGCACGCTGCCCGTCGGAGCTGATCCACGCCGAGTGAGGGCTCAGGCGTGCAGCGCCGCCAGCACGCCTGGCCCGTAGCGCTCCAGCTTGGCCGCGCCCACCCCGCTGATGGACCCGAGCGCCGCGACGTCGGCCGGCTCCTCGGTGGCGATCTGGCGCAGCGTGGCGTCGTGGAAGACGACGTAGGCCGGCACGCCCTGCTCCTTCGCGGTCGCGGCCCGCCAGGCCCGCAGCCGCTCGAACGCCGGGGCCGCCTCCGCGGGCAGGTCGACGGCGGCCTTCGCGGCCTTGCCGGTGCGCCCGCGGGCCACCCGGTCGGGCTCGCGGCGCATCGGCACGCTGCGCTCGCGGCGCAGCACCGGCCCGCTGCCCTCGCTGAGCGTCAGCACCCCGTACTCGCCCTGGACGGCGAGCAGCCCCTGGGCCAGCAGCTGCCGGACGACGCCGCGCCACTGCACCTCGGTCAGGTCGGTGCCGATGCCGAAGGTGGTCAGCTCGTCGTGCCGGTGCTGGGCCACCTTCTGGGTGCGCTTGCCGAGCAGGATGTCGATCGACTGGCCGGCGCCGAAGGACTGCCCGCGCTCGCGCTGCAGCCGCAGCACCGTGGACAGCAGCATCTGCGCCGGGATGGTGGCGTCCCAGGTCTCCGCGGGCACCAGGCAGGTGTCGCAGTTGCCGCAGGGGCCGCTCTCCTGCCCGAAGTGGGCCAGCAGCCGCACCCGGCGGCACTCCACCGTCTCGCAGAGGGCCAGCATCGCGTCCAGCTGACGGGTCAGCTGCCGGCGGTGCGCGGCGTCGCCGTCCGAGCCGTCGATCATCTTGCGCTGCTGCACGACGTCGGCCAGGCCGTAGGTCAGCCACGCGGTCGAGGGCAGCCCGTCACGGCCGGCCCGGCCGGTCTCCTGGTAGTAGCCCTCGACGGACTTGGGCAGGTCCAGGTGCGCCACGAACCGGACGTCGGGTTTGTCGATGCCCATGCCGAAGGCGATGGTCGCCACCATCACCAGCCCGTCCTCGCGCAGGAACCGGGACTGGTGCCGCGCGCGGGTCGAGGCGTCCAGGCCTGCGTGGTAGGGCAGCGCGGGGATGCCCTGGGCGACCAGGAACTCCGCCGTCGTCTCGACCGAGGCGCGGGACAGGCAGTAGACGATGCCGGCGTCGCCGGGGTGCTCGGTGCGCAGCAGCTCCAGCAGCTGCTTGCGCGGCTCGGCCTTGGGCACGATGCGGTAGGAGATGTTGGGCCGGTCGAACCCGGCGACGACGTGCAGCGCGTCGTCCAGCTGCAGCCGGGTGCTGATCTCGGTGTGCGTGGCCGGGGTGGCCGTCGCGGTCAGCGCGATGCGGGGGACGTCGGGCCACCGCTCGTGCAGCATCGACAGCGCGAGGTAGTCGGGCCGGAAGTCGTGGCCCCACTGCGCCACGCAGTGCGCCTCGTCGATCGCGAACAGCGCGATCCGGCCCCGCTCCAGCAGCCGGGTCGTGCGCGAGTCGCCGCCGCCCAGGGACTCCGGGGCGACGTAGAGCAGGTCCAGCTCGCCGGTGAGGAAGGCCTGCTCGACCAGGCGCCGCTCGTCGGGGTCCTGGCTGGAGTTGAGGAACCCGGCCCGGACGCCGAGCGCGGTCAGCGCGTCGACCTGGTCCTGCATGAGCGCGATCAACGGGGACACGACGACGCCGACGCCCTCGCGCAGCAACGCCGGCACCTGGTAGCACAGCGACTTCCCGCCCCCGGTCGGCATGAGCACGAGCGCGTCGCCACCGGCCACCACGTGGTCGACGACCTGCTGCTGCGGGCCGCGGAAGGCGTCGTAGCCGAAGACCCGGCTCAGCACCTCCAGGGTCTGCGCACTCACACCGCGAGGGTAGGTCCGCGCGGTCTGACATCCGTCAGGCACTGTGGACGACGCTTCGCACTACAGCGCCGGCGCCGCGCTGACCAGGGTGGACGCATGACACCGGCACTGGACATCCGCGGGCTGACCGTCCGCTACGGCGGCACCACCGCCGTCCACGACCTGGACCTGACCATCCGCCGCGGCGAGACCGTCGCCCTGCTCGGCACCAACGGCGCCGGCAAGTCCTCCACCGTCAACGCCGCGCTCGGGCTCTTCCGGCCCGCCGCCGGGACCGTCGAGGTGCTCGGCCGCAGCCCGCTGGCCGCCGTCCGGTCCGGCGGGGTCGGGGCGATGCTGCAGCACGGCGGACTGCCGAGCGAGTCGCGCGTCGGGGAGGTGCTGGCGCTGGTGGCCGGCCGCTACGCCGACCCGTGGCCGATGGCCGACCTGGTGGCAACCACCGGCATCGACGGCCTGGCCGAGCGGCGCTGCGAGCAGCTCTCGGGCGGTCAGCGGCAGCGGGTGCTGCTCGCCCTGGCCCTGGCCGGCACCCCGCCGCTGCTGGTCCTGGACGAGCCCACCAGCGCCATGGACGTCGAGGGCCGGCAGGCGTTCTGGACGACGATGCGCGACCTCGCCGACCGCGGCCACACCGTCGTGTTCGCCACCCACCACCTCGCCGAGGCCGACGCCGTCGCCGACCGGGTCGTCGTGGTGGACGGCGGCCGGGTGGTCGCCGACGGCAGCTCCGCGGCGATCAAGTCCCGCATCGCCGGGCGCACCGTCCGGTTCGCCTGCCCCGACCGCACGGGCCTGGCCGACCTGCCCGGCGTCACCGCCGTCGGTGGCACCGGCGACCTGGTGGAGCTGGCCACCACCGACGCGGAGGCCACCCTGCGCGCCCTGCTCACCACCCGCGATCGCCTGCCCGACCTCGAGGTGGCCGGCGCCAGCCTCGAGCAGGCGTTCCTCACCCTCACCGGAGGCCCCCGATGACCGCCCTCTTCCTCTTCCAGCTCCGCCGGGTCACCCGGTCCTGGCAGTACCTGTTCTTCACCGTGCTGCTGCCCGCGCTGTTCACGGTCTTCTTCACGAAGGTCTTCGGCGGGCAGGCGGCCAGCGCGGGCGAGTACCAGGACTACGCGCGGGACTACATGGTCTCGATGATGTGCTACGGCGGGCTCGGGGCGGCGCTGGGTGCCACCATCCGGCTGTCCTTCGACCGGGCCTCGGGCTGGCTCCGGCAACTGCGCGTGCTCCCGGTGAGCGGTCGGGAGGTGGTGGCCGTGGACACCGCGGTCGGCATGCTCCTGGTGCTGCCCAGCCTGGTCGTGGTGGCCCTGGTCGGGCGGTTCGTCAACGGCGTCGACCTGGGCGTGGGCACCTGGGCGGTGCTGCTCGGCGCGCTCTGGCTGGGGTCGGGGGCCTTCGTCGCGCTCGGCATGCTGCTCGGCCTGGCGCTCGAGGAGAAGGCCGCCGGCGCCGCCATCGGCATCCTGTCCGTGGTGCTGGCCGCGCTCGGCGGCCTGTGGATCCCGGTCTCGATCTTCCCCGACGGCCTGCAGGCGGTGGCCCGGGTGACGCCGTCCTACTGGTACGGCGAGCTGGGCCGCGACGTCGTCGGCGGCGGGGCGTCCGTCCTGCCGGCGGTGGTGCTCGCGGGGTTCGCCCTGTTGTTCGCCCTCGCCGCCGTCGGGGTCGGTGCCCGGCGCCCGCTGCACGCCGTCGCCGGCTGAGCGGGAGACTGACCCCGTGGAGACCGTCCCGCAGACCCGTCCGCCGCTGTGGCGACGACTGGCCTGGTCGGTGCCGTGGCTGGTGTTCCAGGTCTTCCCGACGCTGGACCTGGTGCTCACCCCCCGCCCGGCCGGGGCGCGGCTGGTCATCGGGGCCCTGCTGGTGGCCTTCACCGCGCTCTACCTGAGCGTGCTCAGCCGGTTCTCCGAGCCGCGCGCCGTCCGGCCCGACTTCGTGGGCGTGGTCCTGCTGGCGCTCGGGCTGTCCGCGGCACTGGGCACCAGCTACGCCGGGCTGTGGATCTACGTGTCGGCCGCCTCGGCGGCCACCCTGCCGCGGCGCTGGGTCTGGCCGGCCGCCGGCTCGGCCACGGTGGCCTGCGCGGTGGTCATCGTCGGCTACCAGGACTGGACGTCGCTGTTCCTGCCGGTGCTGTGCCCGCTCACCGCCGCCACGCTGTGGGGGACCCGGCACCTCATCACCGTCAACGCCGAGCTCACCGCCGCCCGCGAGGAGCTGGCCCGCAACGCGGTCGCCGAGGAACGGATGCGCTTCGCCCGCGACCTGCACGACCTGCTCGGGCACTCGCTGTCGCTCATCGCGCTCAAGAGCGAGCTGGCCCGCCGGCTCGCCCCGGTGGACGGCGCCCGCGCGGCCGCCGAGATGGCCGACGTGGAGTCCGCGGCCCGCCGCGCGCTGGCCGAGGTGCGGGAGGCGGTCAGCGGCTACCGGCAGGTCAGCTGCGCCCAGGCCCTCGCCGAGGCCCGCGCCGCGCTCACCGGCGCCGGCATCGCCTTCCGCGGTCCCGACCGGGTGCCCGTGCTGCCGGGCACCGTGGACGCCGCCCTGGGCTGGGTGGTGCGGGAGGCCACGACCAACGTGCTGCGGCACAGCGGCGCCTCCGCGGTGACCGCGGAGCTCGCCGACGACGGGGTCTCGGCGACCCTGGTCGTCACCGACGACGGGTGCGGACCCTCCGACGCCACCGCACCCGGCTCCGGGCTCACCGGGCTGCGCGAGCGGGTGACCGCCGTCGACGGGGAGCTCACCGGTGGCGCCGGTCCCCGCGGTGGGTGGCAGCTGCGGGCCGTCGTTCCGCTGGTGCCGGTGGTCTCGCCCACGGGGGTGGTGGCGTGATCCGGGTGCTGCTCGCCGAGGACCAGCAGCTGGTCCGCGGGGCGCTGCGGGCGCTGCTGGACCTGGAGGAGGACCTCGAGGTGGTCGCCGAGGTCGGCCGCGGCGACCTGGTGCTGGACGCCGCCCGCGAGCACGCCCCGGACGTCGCGGTCATGGACATCGAGATGCCCGGGTGCGACGGGATCGAGGCCGCCCGGTCGCTGGCCGCGGAGCTGCCGCAGGTGAAGGCGGTCATCCTCACCACCTTCGGCCGGCCCGGGTTCCTGCGCCGGGCCATGGAGGTCGGCGCCCAGGGCTTCCTCGTCAAGGACTCACCCGTCGCCGAGCTCGCCGCCGCGATCCGCTCGGTGGTGGCGGGGGAGCGGGTCATCGACCGGGACCTGGCCGCCGCCGCGCTCGCGCTCGGCTCCTCGCCGCTGTCGGCGCGGGAGGCCGACGTGCTGCGGGCGGCCGCCGACGGGGCCACGGTCGCCGACATCGCCGGCCGGCTGTTCCTCTCCGAGGGCACGGTGCGCAACTACCTGTCCAACGCCATCGGCAAGACCGGCGCCCGTACCCGGGTCGAGGCCGCCCGGGTCGCCGCCGACAAGGGCTGGCTCTGACCCACGCCGGGGTGGAGGGCGGGCGCGCGCGCCGTCAGGCGGTGGGCATCAGGGAGTCGAGGTCCAGGACGCGGACGTGGATGACGTTGCGCTGCTGCAGGGCCGCGCGCAGCGCCCGGTGCAGGCCGTCCTCGAGGAACAGCTCGCCCTTCCACTGCACCGCGTGCGGGAAGAGGTCGCCGTAGAAGGTCGAGTCGTCGGCCAGCAGGGCGTCGAGCTCGAGCTGCCGCTTGGTGGTGACCAGGGTGTCCAGCCGGATCTGGCGGGGCGGGATCATCGCCCAGTCGCGGGTGGAGAACCCGTGGTCAGGGTAGGGACGCCCGTCGCGCACCGCCTTGAAGATCAGTGCCCCGGCTCCCCTCAGACCGCACCCCGGCACCCCGGAGCACATGGACGGACCCCACCCTAACGGCCCTCGCGGTGCGCGACGGCGACCCCGTCCGGTCGTATGCTGACCGTTGGCACTCGGTGAGCGGGAGTGCCAGACGGCAGGCGGACGGGAGGTGGCAGGTGGCCCACGAGGAACGCCGGTTGCAGGTCCTGCGGGCGATCGTCCAGGACTACGTCTCCACCAACGACCCGGTCGGTTCGAAGGCCCTGGCGGCCCGCTACGACCTGGGCGTGTCCCCTGCCACCATCCGCAACGACATGGCCGTGCTGGAGGAGGAGGGGTACATCACCCAGCCGCACACCAGCGCCGGCCGGGTGCCCACCGACAAGGGCTACCGGTTCTTCGTCGACCGGCTCTCGGCGATCAAGCCGCTGTCGTCGGCCGAGCGACGGGCCATCGAGCGGTTCCTGGACGGCGCGCTGGACCTGGACGACGTCCTGGCCCGCACCGTGCGGCTGCTGGCCCAGCTGACCCGCAACGTCGCGGTGATCCAGTACCCCACGCTGTCCCGGTCGGCGGTGCGGCACCTGGAGGTCGTGCAGCTGGCCAGCACCCGGCTGCTGGTGGTGCTGATCACCGACACCGGCCGGGTCGAGCAGCGGGTGGTCGAGGTGCCCCCGACCACGGGTGCCCCGGCCGGCTCGGACCCGGTCGCCGAGCTGCGCACGCTGCTCAACGCGGCGTTCGTGGGTGCCAAGCTCGCGGACGCGGCCACCAAGGTCGCCGACCTGCTGGACACCGCACCGGCCCACCTGCGGGGCCTGGTCGCGGCGGTCAGCGCCACGCTGGTGGAGACCCTCGTCGAGCCCGGCGAGGACCGGTTGCTCGTCGGCGGGACCGCCAACCTCACCCGCGGCGGCGCCCTGGACTTCCCGGGCTCGCTGCGCCCGCTCCTGGAGGCCCTCGAGGAGCAGGTCGTGGTGCTGCGGCTGATGGGCGAGGTGGCCCCGGGCGCGGTGCTGGTCAGCATCGGCGAGGAGAACGAGCACGAGAGCTTCACCGGCGCCTCGGTGGTCTCCGTGGGCTACGGGTCGGCCGGGGGCACCGCCGACCTGGCCCTCGGTGGCCTGGGCGTCGTCGGACCCACCCGGATGGACTACCCCGGGACGATGGCCGCGGTACGAGCCGTGGCCCGCTACGTCGGCCAGCTGCTGGCCGAGAGCTGAGGATCGAGAAGTGGCAACGGACTACTACGGCGTGCTCGGGCTGTCCCAGGGGGCGACCGACCGGGAGATCAAGAGCGCGTACCGCCGCAAGGCCCGCGACCTGCACCCCGACGTCAACCCCGACCCGGCGGCCAAGGAGGAGTTCCAGGAGGTCAGCCGGGCCTACGAGGCGCTGACCGACCCGGACAAGCGGCGCATCGTCGACCTCGGCGGCGACCCGTTCGACACCGGGGCCGGCGGGGGCGGCGGGAACCCGTTCGGCGGGGCCGGCTTCGGCGGCCTGGGCGACATCATGGACGCCTTCTTCGGCGGCGGGACGGCCACGCGCGGCCCGCGCAGCCGCACCCGCGCCGGCGGCGACGCGCTGATCCGGGTCGACCTGGACCTCGCCGAGACCGTCTTCGGCACCACCACCGAGATCACCGTCGACACCGCCGTGCTCTGCGACCAGTGCACCGGTGCCGGCACCGCGCCGGGGACCTTCCCCACGGCCTGCACCACCTGCAACGGCCGCGGCGAGGTGCAGAGCGTGCAGCGCTCCTTCCTCGGCCAGGTCGTCGCCTCGCGGCCCTGCCCCACCTGCTCGGGCACCGGCCAGGTCATCCCGCAGCCGTGCCCGCAGTGCGCCGGCGACGGCCGGGTGCGGGCCCGCCGCACCATCCCGGTGAAGATCCCGGCCGGCGTCGAGGACGGCATGCGGATCCGGCTCTCGGGCCACGGCGAGGTCGGCCCCGGCGGTGGACCGGCCGGTGACCTCTACGTCGAGGTCCACGAGCGGCCGCACGACGTGTTCACCCGCGACGGGGAGGACCTGCACTGCCGGGTCACCCTGCCGATGACCGCGGCCGCGCTGGGCACCACGCTGACGCTGCGCACGCTGGACGGCGACGAGCCGTTGGACATCAAGCCCGGCACCCAGTCGGGCTCGGTGCTCACGCTGCGCGCGCACGGCGCACCCCGGCTGCGCGCCACCGGCCGCGGCAACCTGATGGTGCACGTCGACGTGCAGACCCCCACCCGGCTGGACGTCGAGCAGGAGGAGCTGCTGCGGAAGCTGGCCGCCGTGCGGGGCGAGGACCACCCGGAGGCGAGCCGGGCGCAGCACAACGGCCTGTTCGGCCGGGTGCGCGACGCCTTCAACGGGCGATGACCGACCCCGGGACCATCGCCCACGACGGGGCGCCGCTGTTCCTGGTCGACGAGCTGCCCGAGGGCGGCGCGGTGCTGGTCACCGGGCACGAGGCCCGGCACGCCGTCGACGTGCTGCGGATGGGTGCGGGGGAGCGGGTCCGGGTCGCCGACGGCGAGGGCACCCTGGTCGAGGGCGTGGTCGCCGCGGCCGGCCCCGAGGGACTGCGGGTCGAGGTGCTGGCCCGGCACGAGGTGCCCCCGCCGTCCCCGGAGCTCGTGCTCGTCCAGGCGCTGCCCAAGGGCGACCGGGGACCGCTGGCCGTGGAGCTGGCCACCGAGCTCGGTGTCGACCGGGTGGTGCCGTGGACGGCGTCGCGCTGCGTGACGAAGTGGCGCGAGGACCGGGTGGACAAGGGCCTGGCCAAGTGGCGGTCGGCTGCCCGCGCGGCCAGCAAGCAGGCCCGCCGTCCGCGGCTGCCCGAGGTCTCCGAGCCGATGAGCACCCGGGCGGTCTGCGGCCTGCTCGCCGACGTGGACCTGGCGCTGGTGCTGCACGAGCAGGCCCGCCGGCCCTTCTCCGCGGTGCCGGTCACCGGCGCCGGCTCGATCGCCGTCGTGGTCGGGCCCGAGGGCGGGATCACCGACGGGGAGGCGGTCGCCTTCCGCGCGGCCGGCGCCGAGGTGGTGCGGCTGGGCGAGGAGGTGCTGCGGACGTCGACCGCCGGGGCCGCGGCCCTGGCCGCGATCTCGGCCCGCACCCGCTGGGCGTGAGAGGGTCGGCCGCGTGACCGACTGCCTGTTCTGCCGGATGGTCGCCGGGGAGATCCCCGCCGACGTCGTGCACGAGACCGAGCTCACCCTGGCCTTCCGGGACATCAACCCGCAGGCGCCCACCCACGTGCTGGTCATCCCCAAGGACCACCACGCCACCGCCGGCCTGCTCGTGGGCGCCGAGCCCCAGCTGCTGGCCGAGGTGGTCGCCGCCGCGCACGCCGTCGCCGTGCAGGAGGGGCTGGCCACCGAGCAGGCGCCCGAACCCGGCTACCGGCTGGTGTTCAACTCCGGTCCGCAGGCCGGGCAGACCGTGCACCACGTGCACTGCCACGTCCTCGGTGGCCGCGACCTGGGCTGGCCACCCGGGTGACCGTCCGGGTCGAGCGGGACGGCGACGTCGCCGTCCTCGTGCTGGACAACCCGCCGCTGAACCTGTTCGACGCCGCGACCTTCGACGCGCTGGAGCGGTGCGTCGACGAGCTGGCCGACGCCACCGCCCCGGGTCGGCCGGACCGGCCCCGGGCGGTGCTCGTCCGGGCCGAGGGCCGGGTGGTCTCCGCCGGGGTCGACGTCGCGCTGTTCGCGCGCATCGCCGAGGGCCCGGACGCCGAGGCCACCGGCGGCGCGCTGTGGGCGCGGCTGCTGCGCACGGTGCAGACGCTGGAGGACCTGCCGGTGCCGACGGTCTTCGCCGCGCACGGACTCACCCTGACGGCCGCCTTCGAGCTGGCGCTGGCCTGCGACCTGCTGGTCGCGGCGGAGCGGGCGTCCTTCGGCCTGGTGGAGGTCGTGGTGGGCCTGACCCCGTCGATGGGCGGGCCGCAGCGGCTGGCCGAGCGGGCCGGCTCGGCGCGCGCGAAGGAGCTGGTCCTCACCGGCGAGCGCTACGGCGCGACCACGCTGCAGGAGTGGGGCGTGGTGAACCGGGTGCTGCCCGACGAGGGGTTCGCCGAGGCCGCGCTGGGGCTGGCCCGGCAGGTCGCCGCCGGCCCGACCGTCGCCCACGCGGCCACCAAGACCCTGGTCGCCACCGCCGTCCGGCACGGGGTGCGTGCCGCCGACGACGCCGTGCCGGCGGTGTCCGGCGCGCTGTTCGGCACCGAGGACCTGCGCGGCGCGGTCGCCTCCTTCCTGGCCGACGGGCCGGGGAGGGCCACCCACCGGGGGCGGTGACCCGGGAAAGCGGACGCCGGGTGCACGTGCTCGGCGTAGGCTCTCCGAGGTCCCACCCCCGTCGCAGGAAGGCAGGGTCGAGCGTTCTTGCCCGACACCTCACCGAGCTCCACCCCGGCCGAGCAGCCCGTCAGCTCCTCCCGTGAGGCCTCGGTGCGCGCCGCCGGCCTCTCCCAGGACGCCGTCCGCACGTCCATCACCGTCCCGGAGTCCATCCCGATGGTGGCGCTGCTGGGCACCGGCGACGAGCTGCTGCGCCTGGTGGAGTCCGAGCTCGCCGCCGACGTCCACGTCCGCGGCAACCAGATCTCCCTGACCGGCGAGCCCGGCGACACCGCCTTCGCCGTGCGGGTGTTCGACGAACTGGTCGCGCTGGTCCGCACCGGCCAGGCGCTGCGCCCGGACTCCGTGCGCCGGGTCGTGGCGATGATGCGCGCCGGGGGCACGGAGCGGCCGGCCGACGTCCTCAGCCTGGACATCATCAGCCGCCGGGGCCGCACGATCCGGCCCAAGACGCTGAACCAGAAGCACTACGTCGACGCCATCGACACCAACACCGTCGTCTTCGGCATCGGCCCGGCCGGCACCGGCAAGACCTACCTGGCGATGGCCAAGGCCGTGCAGGCGCTGCAGACCAAGAACGTCAGCCGGATCATCCTCACCCGCCCGGCGGTCGAGGCCGGTGAGCGGCTGGGCTACCTGCCCGGCACGCTCAGCGAGAAGATCGACCCCTACCTGCGGCCGCTGTACGACGCGCTGCACGACATGGTCGACCCGGAGTCGATCCCGCGGCTCATGCAGTCGGGGACCATCGAGGTCGCGCCGCTGGCCTACATGCGCGGCCGCACGCTCAACGACGCGTTCGTCATCCTGGACGAGGCGCAGAACACCACGGCCGAGCAGATGAAGATGTTCCTCACCCGGCTCGGTTTCGGCTCCAAGATGGTCGTCACCGGTGACGTCACCCAGGTCGACCTGCCCGGCGGCGCCCCGTCGGGCCTGCGGGTGGTCCGGGAGATCCTCACCGGCATCGACGACGTGCACTTCTCCCAGCTGACCAGCTCCGACGTCGTCCGGCACCGGCTGGTCGGCGACATCGTCGACGCCTACGAGCGCTGGGACACCGCCCAGCCCCAGACCCCCGTGCGCGGCTCCGGCCCGCGCCGGCAGAAGGGCAGCTGACCCGTGGCCGTCGAGGTCGCCAACGAGTCCGGCATCGCCGTCGACGAGACGTCGCTGACCGGCGTCTGCCGCTTCGTGCTGGGCGAGATGGGCGTCAGCCCGCTGGCCGAGCTGTCCGTGCTGTGCGTGGACGTCGACCACATGGCGAGCCTGCACGAGCGGTGGATGGGCGAGAAGGGCCCCACCGACGTGCTCGCCTTCCCCATGGACGAGCTGGAGACCGGGCGCCCGGACTCCACCGAGACCGGCCCCGAGCTGCTGGGCGACGTCGTGCTCTGCCCGGCCGTGGCCATCCGCCAGGCCCGCGCCGCCGGCCACACCATGGACGACGAGCTGCTGCTGCTGGCCACCCACGGCGTGCTGCACATCCTCGGCTACGACCACATGGAGCCCGACGAGGAGAAGGAGATGTTCGGCCTGCAGTCCGAGCTGCTCGCGAAGTTCGCCTCGGTGCCCCGGGACCAGGTCACCGGTGAGGAGACCGCGCCGCGATGAGCTCCACCGCGATCACCCTGCTGGTGATCGCCGTCCTGCTCGTCCCCCTCGCCGGCGTCTTCGCCGCGGTCGACGCCGCCCTGCAGGGCATCTCCCGCGCCCGCGTGGAGACGCTGCGGCGCGACGGGGTCCGCCGGGCCGAGGCGCTGCTGGCCGTCGTGGAGGACCGGGCGCGGCACGTGGCGCTGCTGCTCCTGCTCCGCATCGTCTGCGAGACGACCGCCGCGGTGCTCGTCGCCGTCGTCCTCTTCGTGCAGTTCGACGGCGTGGCCGCCGGCGTGGTCACTGCGGCGGCGGTGATGACGGTGGTCAGCTACGTGCTGGTCGGCGTCGGCCCGCGCACCCTGGGCCGCCAGCACGCCTACTCGATCGCGCTGGCCGCGGCCGGCCCGACCCGGCTGCTGGGCCGGCTGCTCGGCCCGGTGTCCACGCTGCTGATCCTGCTGGGCAACGCGGTCACCCCGGGCCGTGGTTTCCGCGACGGCCCGTTCTCCACGGAGGTCGAGCTGCGGGAGCTGGTCGACATCGCCGAGGAGCGCGGCGTGGTCGAGGCCGGCGAGCGCAACATGATCCAGTCGGTGTTCTCCCTCGGCGACACCATCGCCCGAGAGGTCATGGTGCCCCGCCCCGACGTCGTGTTCGTGGAGAGCTCGAAGAACCTCCGCCAGGCGCTGGCGCTGGCGCTGCGCAGCGGGTTCAGCCGCATCCCGGTGATCGGGGAGAACGTCGACGACATCGTCGGCGTGGTCTACCTCAAGGACCTGGTCCGGCGCACCCAGGGCGACCAGGACACCAGTCGCATCCGGGTCGAGGAGATCATGCGCCCGGCCTCGTTCGTGCCGGAGTCCAAGCCGGTGGACGTGCTGCTGCGCGACATGCAGGCCCGGCGCATCCACATGGCCGTGGTGGTCGACGAGTACGGCGGCTTCGCCGGCCTGCTGACCATCGAGGACATCCTCGAGGAGATCGTCGGCGAGATCGACGACGAGCACGACGCCGTGCACCGCCCCCCGGTCGAGGAGCTGCCCGACGGCTCCTACCGGGTCACCGCCCGGCTGCCGGTCGAGGACCTCGCCGACCTGTTCCGGGTGGAGCTGCCCGAGGACGACGACGTCGAGACCGTGGGCGGCCTGCTCGCCCGGGCCATCGGCCGGGTGCCCATCGAGGGCTCGGAGACCGTGGTCGGCGAGCTGCACCTGCTGGCCGAGTCCACGGGCGGGCGGCGCAACCAGATCGACACCATGCTCGTCCGGCGGGTCGAGGAGCCCGAGGTCGCCGAGCCCGGGGCCGAGGACGCCGAGGAGCCCGAGGACGACGAGCGGGCCGAGCGGCGGCGGCGCAAGCGGGAGAAGAAAGAGGCAGCAGCCCTGGAGGCCGAGGCCGGCGAGGGTGCTGAGAGGGTGTCCCCGTGACCCAGCTCGACGCCGAGGACGCCAAGCTCATGACCCTCGCCCGCTCCGCCCGCGGCCGCACCGGTGCGCCCGAGGGCGCCGCGGTCCGCGACACCGACGGTCGCACCTACCTGGCGGCCACCGTCGCGCTGCCCTCGTTGCGGCTGTCGGCGCTGCAGGCCGCCGTCGCCGCCGCGGTGTCCTCGGGCGTCCAGGGCCTGGAGGCCGCTGCCGTGGTCTCGGCCGCCAGCGAGGTCGAGGCGGCCGGGCTGGCCGCCGTGCACGACCTCACCGCGGGCGCACCGGTGCACCTCGCCGCCCCCGACGGCACCCTCGTCGCGACCGTCTGAGCCCGGCGGCCGGGCGGGTCGACCCACCGCGGCGCCCCTTCCTCCGCGCCACAGCACGGCCGGACGGGCGTCCGCGGGGGTTGACCCAGCCCGTGGCAGTGGGCGGGCCTCACGCCAGCGGGCGGTCCAGCGCGTCGGCGAACGCCTGAGGGTCGCGGACCCAGATCGAGAAGGCGCGGTCGCGCTCGCCGTCGGCGGCCAGGTGCCGGACGACGACCCGCCGCCGCCCCGGCCACCAGCCCCCGCGCCGCTTCGCCCGGGGCCAGTCCGCCGGGGCGGGCGCCAGCACGACGTCCTCGACCAGCACCAGCGGCACGATGCCGAAGGACGAGGTCTGCCGGACCCCGGCGATGTCGGTGGAGACGGCGAAGTCCGAGACGGTCAGCCGGCTGGTGGCCAGCACCAGCACCAGCAGCCCCAGGACGACGGCCAGCGGCGCCTCCGACCGGGCGGCGGCCCACCCGCTGATCAGGCCCAGCGCCACCAGCCAGACGACGACCGCGGCCACCGTGGCCAGCGCGACGCCGGGGGAGACCAGCACGTACTGCCAGTAGCGCAGCGGCGCCGGGGTGACGGTGACCGACCGCTTCGGCCCGCGCCGGGCGAAGAATCCGTAGCTGGTGACCTGGCTGACGTGCCGCTCCCGGTCGCGGGCGGCGCGGACCGCGGGCGGCTCGTCGTTCGGGCGTCGCGTGCGTCGGGCCATGCGGTCCATCCTCGCAAGCGTTGTCGGACCCCGGTGGGAGACTGGTCGGTGTGAGCAACCCGGAGGTGCCGTACCGCAGCGGCTTCGTCGCGCTGGTCGGTCGCCCCAACGCCGGCAAGACCACGCTGACCAACCGTCTGGTCGGGGACAAGGTCGGCATCGTCAGCAACCGGCCGCAGACCACCCGGCACGCCATCCGCGGCGTGGTGCA
The DNA here is from genome assembly GCF_024124375.1 of Klenkia sp. PcliD-1-E. GTDB lineage: Bacteria > Actinomycetota > Actinomycetes > Mycobacteriales > Geodermatophilaceae > Klenkia. The sequence goes on along the minus strand of NZ_JAMXRZ010000072.1, from coordinate 2,914 downwards.
CCGGCCCGAGGGCCAGCTGGTCCTCGTCGACACCCCCGGCCTGCACAAGCCCAAGAGCCTGCTCGGCCAGCGCCTGAACGACGTCGTCCGCGACACCCTCACCGAGGTCGACGCCATCGTCTTCTGCATCCCGGCCGACCAGCCCGTCGGCGCCGGCGACGCCTTCATCGCCCGGCAGCTGGCGAACGTCAGCACCCCGGTCGTCGTCGTCGTGACCAAGACCGACGCGGCGTCGAAGAAGCAGATCACCGAGCAGCTCGTGGCCGCATCGGGGCTGGTCGAGGCCCGCGAGGTGGTCCCGGTGAGCGCCGTGGCCGACGACCAGGTCGACCTGCTCGCCGACCTGCTGGTCGGCATGCTGCCCGAGGGGCCGCCGCTCTACCCCGACGACCAGCTCACCGACGACGACCTGGAGCGGCAGATCGCCGAGCTGGTCCGCGAGGCGGCCCTGGAGAAGGTCCGCCAGGAGGTCCCGCACTCCCTCGCCGTCAGCGTCGAGGAGATCATCCGCAAGCCCGACCCGCGCGACCCCGACGCGGTCTTCACCGAGCTGCACGTGCTGCTGCACTGCGAGCGGCCCAGCCAGAAGCCGATGCTGCTGGGCAAGGGCGGGGCCACCATCAAGGCGATCGGCAGCGAGGCCCGGGTCGGGCTGGAGCACCTGCTCGGCGGCCGGGTGCACCTCGCGCTGCACGTCACCGTGCTCGGGGAGTGGCAGGACGACCCCAAGAAGCTGCAACGGCTGGGCTATTGAGCACCACCCCGAAGGCCCTCTACCGCGACGAAGGCGTCGTGCTGCGGGTGCAGAAGCTCGGCGAGGCCGACCGCATCGTCACCGTGCTCACCCGCCGCACCGGCAAGGTGCGCGCGGTGGCCAAGGGCGTGCGCCGCACCAAGAGCAAGTTCGGCGCGCGGCTGGAGCCCTTCAGCCACGTCGACCTGCAGCTCTACACCGGCCGCAACCTCGACATCGTCAGCCAGGCCGAGTCGCTGCACTCCTACGGCCCGGCGATCGTGGCCGACTACCGCGCCTACACCGCCGGCACCGCCGTGCTGGAGACCGCCGACCGGCTCACCGCCGAGGAGAAGGAACCCTCGCTGCGGATGTTCCTGCTGGTCATCGGGGCGCTGCGGTCCCTGGCCGAGCAGGCCCACCCGCCGGGCCTGGTGCTGGACGCCTTCCTGCTCCGCGCGATGTCGGTGGCCGGCTGGGAGCCGGCGCTCAGCGACTGCGCACGCTGCGCCGAGCCCGGCCCGCACCGGCACTTCTCCGTCCCCGGGGGTGGCATGGTGTGCCCGGCCTGCCGGCCCACCGGGTCGGCGATGCCCAGCCCGGTCACCGTCGAGCTGCTGGACGCGCTGCTCACCGGTGACTGGGCGACGGCCGAGGCCAGCCAGGGCATCAACCGACGCGAGGGGAGCGGGCTGGTGGCCGCGCTGCTGCAGTGGCACCTGGAGCGCGGGCTGCGCTCGCTGAGCCTGGTGGACCGGTCGTGACGCGCGCCGTCCGCCGGCCGACCCCGCACCCCTCCGGTGCCCGGCCCCCGGACATCCCGCGGGACAAGGTGCCCCACCACGTCGCCGTCGTCATGGACGGCAACGGCCGGTGGGCCAAGGAACGCGGTCTGCCCCGCACGAAGGGGCACGAGGCGGGGGAGTCCTCGCTGTTCGACTGCGTCGAGGGCGCCATCGAGCTCGGCATCGGCGCGATCAGCGCCTACGCCTTCTCCACCGAGAACTGGAAGCGCAGCCCCGAGGAGGTGCGCTTCCTCATGGGCTTCAACCGCGACGTCATCCGCCGGCGCCGGGACGAGATGCACGAGCTGGGGGTGCGGGTCCGTTGGGCGGGGCGCCGGCCCAAGCTGTGGGGCTCGGTGATCAAGGAGCTCGAGGTCGCCGAGGAGCTCACCCGCGACAACGACGTCCTCACCTTGACCATGTGCGTGAACTACGGCGGCCGGGCCGAGATCGCCGACGCCGCGCGGGCCATCGGCCGCGAGGTCGCCGCCGGCCGGCTGGACCCCGAGCGGATCAGCGAGAAGACCGTGCAGCGGTTCCTCGACGAGCCCGACATGCCCGACGTCGACCTGTTCCTGCGCAGCTCCGGGGAGAACCGCACCTCGAACTTCCTCCTCTGGCAGTCCGCCTACGCCGAGCTGGTCTTCCAGGACGTGCTGTGGCCGGACTTCGACCGGCGTCACCTGTGGGCAGCGTGCGAGGAGTACGCCTCGCGGCAGCGCCGGTTCGGCAAGGCCTGATCCCTGGGCCTCAACCTCAGCCTCAGCCGAAGGTGTCCCTGTTCGCAGTCCACCAGTCGGTGAGCGCGGCCAGCCCGTCGGCGCCGGCGCCGGTCGAGGTGGCGACGACGAGCAGCTGCCGGGCGCTGGAGCTCCAGAACAGCACCGCGTCCCCGCGGGTGGTCGTCATGCAGCCCACCCGGCCCGCGGTCTGCTGGTCGGCGTCGCGCCAGTAGTAGTAGCCGGTCGACGTCGGGCAGGTGTCGCGGGCCGGCAGCGGCGGCAGGTCACCCCGGTCCACCAGCCCGAGGAAGGCGGTGTCGGCGTCGTCGGCGGCCGCGTAGGACGACACCCGCACCGACGTGGGCCCCGGCTGGTCCGCCCCGCACTCCACCCGTGCGGTCTCGCCGATCCCGTCGGGCGCCGCCGAGTCGCACCCGGTGAGGACGGCGGGGAGCCGACCGCGCAGCGCCTCCTCCTCGGCGGAGGTGGTGGGTGCCGCCGAGGTGGTGGGCGACGTGGTGTCGTCGGTGCTCCCGCCCCGGGTGAGCACGACCACAAGCACGACGGCGGCCACCACGACTGCGGCCGCGCCGGCCGCCACCCAGGGCAGCCACCGGCGCCGGGTCGGCGGCCCCGGGTGGGTGGTCGGCGCGGGGCCGGACCACCCCGGCCCC
>NZ_JAMXRZ010000071.1 GCF_024124375.1 Klenkia sp. PcliD-1-E | reverse complement strand
CGCCGACGCGCGGCAGGGACGGCGGCGCACCCGCCGTCCGGCCCGCACCGCCACCACCGCCGGCCGCACCCCGCTGCTCACCGGGCGCGCGGTGCTGCTCGGTGTCCTCGTGCTCGTCCTGTTGCTGACCCTCGCCGGGCCGGTGCGCAGCTACGTCGCCGGCCGTCAGGAGCTCGCCGAGCTGGCCGCGGAGAACCAGGCCCTGTCCCTGCGCCAGCAGCAGTTGCAGGCGGAGCTGGACCGGCAGTCCGACCCGGCGTACGTGGTGCAGCAGGCCCGGGAGCGGCTGAACTTCGTGCTGCCCGGCGACCGGGTGGTGGTGGTCGCTGACGGCACCGTCACCGAGGGCGAGCAGCCCGCGCAGACCCCGGACGCCACCCAGGACGCGGCGCAGCCGCCCTGGTACGAGGGGCTGCTGGAGTCCATCGCCACCGCCGACGGCTGATGCCGGCACCCCGGCTGGAACAATCCGGCGGGTGAGCGAACCCGTCAGCGACCGCGACCGCGAGGTCGTCGCCCGCCAGCTGGGCCGGTCCCCGCGCGCCCTGGTGGGCGTGGCCCACCGGTGCCCGTGCGGCCAGCCCGACGTGGTGCAGACCGCGCCCCGGCTCGAGGACGGCACCCCGTTCCCGACGCTGTACTACCTGACCTGCCCCCGCGCCTCCGCCGCGGCCAGCCGGCTGGAGTCCGCCGGCGCGATGAAGCAGTGGCAGGCCGACCTCGCCACCGACCCCGAGCTCGCCGCCGCCTACACCCGGGCGCACGAGTCCTTCCTGGCCACCCGCGACGCCGTCGACGTGCTGCCCACCCGGGCCAGCGCGGGTGGCATGCCCGACCGGGTGAAGTGCCTGCACGCGCTCGCCGCGCACTCCCTCGCCGCGGGGCCCGGGGTCAACCCGGTCGGGGACCGGGCACTGGCCGGGATGGGGGAGTGGTGGCGACACGGTCCCTGCGCCCTGCCGACCGACCAGGAGGGGTCCGCGTGACCCGGGTCGCGGCCGTGGACTGCGGCACCAACTCGCTGCGCCTGCTCGTCGCCGACGTCGGTCCGGCCGGCGGGCCGGTCGAGGTGCTGCGCCGGATGGAGGTGGTCCGGCTGGGCCAGGGCGTGGACGCCACGGGCCGGCTGGCGCCCGAGGCGGTCGAGCGCGCCCGCACGGTGCTCACCGAGTACGCGGCGCAGGCCCGGGAGCTGGGTGTCGAGCGGACCCGGATGGTGGCGACCAGCGCCAGCCGCGACGCCGAGAACCGGGCCGACTTCGAGGGCATGGTGCAGTCGGTGCTGGGTCAGCTGCCCGACGTCGTGCCGGGGCTGGAGGAGGCCGCGCTGTCCTTCGCCGGCGCCACCGGGTCGCTCGCCGCGGCCGCCGCGGCGCACGGCACGGCCGCGCCCGCGCCGCCCTGGCTGGTCGTGGACATCGGCGGCGGGTCGACCGAGTTCGTGCTCGGGGACGCCGACGGCGTGCGGGCGGCCCGGTCGGTGGACATCGGCTGCGTCCGGCTGACCGAGCGGCACCTGCACGGCGACCCGCCGACGCCCGACGAGGTCCAGCGCGCCGAGTCCGACATCCGGGCCGCCCTCGCCCAGGTCGTCGCCGAGGTCCCGGTGCACGAGGCGGCCACCCTGGTCGGCCTCGCCGGGTCGGTGACCACGGTCGCCGCGCTCGCCCTCGGCCTGCCGGCCTACGACGCGGAGGTCATCCACGGCTCCCGCATCCCGGTCGGCGCCGTCCGGTCGGTCACCGCCGGTCTGCTGACCGCCACCCGGGCCCGGCGCGCCGCGTTGCCGGTCATGCACCCCGGCCGGGTCGACGTGATCGGCGGCGGGTCGCTGGTGCTGCGGGTGGTGATGGACGCCTTCGCGGTCGACGAGGTGGTCGTCAGCGAGCACGACATCCTGGACGGGATCGCCCTCAGCCTGCGCTGAGGTCAGGCGGCGCTGTCGGCGTTGGCCCCGGCCGGGTACTTGCCGGTCAGCGCGGTGTAGGCCTTCGCGGCCCCGCGCGCGGCGAACAACCGGCCGAAGGCCACCAGGACACCGGACACCGCGGCCCAGGCCAGCGCGTCGCCCCAGCTCACCCCGGGCACGTCGGGGTTCTTCGGCGGCGGCGTCCCCCGGACGGCGATCCACGCCTGGTCGGCGACCTTCTTGACCACGATGCCGGTCGGGACGGCCAGTGCCGGGCCCAGCAGCTTGTACAGCGCCGGGGTCTTCACCTTCTGCTTCTTCGCCACCGGGGGATCATCGCCCGGGCGGCTGTGCTCTGCTGGGTGGATGGCGCGCGATGCCGACGGCTACCCCGTCACCCGCACCCCGGCCGGCGTCGTGCGGGCGGCCCGGTCGGCACCGGACCTCCCGTCGGTCGACGAGCGCGTGTGCGGCTGCCGGGCCTGCCCCCGCCTGGTGCGCTGGCGCGAGGAGGTCGCCGTCACCAGGCGGGCGGCCTTCCGCGACCAGGTCTACTGGGGCCGGCCGGTGCCGGGGCTCGGCCCGGCCGACGCCCGGATCGCCGTCGTCGGGCTCGCGCCGGCCGCGCACGGCGGCAACCGGACCGGGCGGGTCTTCACCGGCGACCGGTCCGGGGACTGGATCTTCGCCGCGCTGTGGCGGGCGGGCCTGGCCAACCAGCCGACGTCGGTGGCCGCCGACGACGGCCTGGAGCTGACCGGGTGCCGAGTGGTCGCGGCGGTGCGGTGCGCGCCACCGGACAACGCGCCGACGCCGGCCGAGCGGGACACCTGCTCGCCCTGGCTGGCCCGGGAGCTCGCGCTGCTGCCGCAGCTGCGCGTGGCCCTGGTGCTCGGTGGGTTCGGCTGGTCCGCGCTGCTGCCCGTGCTCGCGGCGGCCGGCTACCCGCTGCCCCGGCCCCGACCCCGGTTCGGCCACGGCGCCGAGGTCACCCTGGACGGGCCCCGGGGACCGCTGACCCTGCTCGGCAGCTACCACGTCAGCCAGCAGAACACCTTTACCGGCCGGCTCACCGAGCCCATGCTGGACGCGGTGGTCGGTCGGGCCGTCGAGCTCGCCGGGCAGGATGGGGCCGGGCCCCCGTAGCCCAACCGGCAGAGGCAGGCCCCTTAAAAGGGTCCGAGTGTGGGTTCGAGCCCCACCGGGGGCACCGACGACCACGACCGGGTGACGCCCAGGGAACCCCCAGGAACTGATCCGGGAGCACCGGCGTTGTCACCGATGAGTGGGTGGGCTCCGTGCCCGCCCACGCACCCGACCGAGTCACCTCGAGGAGATGACGATGCCCAGCAGCAACCCGGCTTTCAGCCGGGGCTTCCCCGGCGCCCCCAACGGCCCGGGTGCCCAGTCCGGCAACCAGGGCTACGCGCAGCCGGGCCCGCAGCAGTACGGGGCACCGCAGCCGTGGGGCCAGCAGGCCCCGCAGCAGTCGCCGTACCAGCAGAACCCGTACGCGGCCACCGGCCAGCAGTACATGACGATGGACGACGTCGTCAGCAAGACCGGGATCTCGTTCCTGGTCACCGTGCTGGCCGCCGCCGCCATCTGGGCCGTCCCCGGCCAGGCCGCGATGGGGCTGGCCCTGCCGGCCGTCCTGGTCGCGTTCGTCGTCGGCCTGGTGATCTCGTTCAAGCAGATCGCCAACCCGGTCGCGACGCTGGCCTACGCCGCCCTCATGGGTGTCGGCGTCGGGGCGATCAGCGAGGCGTTCAACGCCTACTACCCGGGCATCGTCACGCAGGCGGTCATCGGCACGTTCGGCGTCTTCTTCGGCATGCTGGTGGTCTACAAGACCGGCGCCATCCGGGTCACCCCGAAGCTCACCCGCTGGATCGTCGGCGCGATGTTCGGTGTGCTGGCCCTGATGCTGGTCAACCTCGTCGCCGCCCTGATCGGTGGCGGTGACGGCCTGGGCCTGCGCTCCGGCGGCCCGGTCGCGATCGTCTTCAGCCTCGTCGTCATCGGTGTCGCGGCGTTCTCGCTGCTGCTCGATTTCGACATGGCCGACGAGGCCATCCGCCGCGGCGTGCAGCCCAAGGTCGCCTGGTACATCGCCTTCGGCCTGCTGGTCACGGTCATCTGGCTGTACCTGGAGATCCTGCGCCTGCTCAGCTACTTCCGCGAGTAGCCGCACCCGCACGAACGCACCGAGGCCCGGTCCCCGTCAGGGGGCCGGGCCTCGGTCCGTCTCGGGGGCGGGTCAGCTCAGGCGCTCGAGCACCATCGCCATGCCCATGCCGCCGCCCACGCACATGGTCTCCAGGCCGAACGTGCCGTCGGTGGAGCGCAGGCCGTTGAGCAGCGTGCCGGTGATCCGGGCACCGGTCATGCCGAACGGGTGGCCGACGGCGATCGCGCCGCCGTGCACGTTCAGCTTGTCGATGTCGATGCCCAGGTCGCGGTAGCTCGGGATCACCTGCGCCGCGAAGGCCTCGTTGATCTCCACGAGGTCCATGTCGTCGATGGTCATCCCGGCCCGGGCCAGCGCCTGCTTCGACGCCTCGACCGGGCCGTAGCCCATGATCTCCGGCGACAGGCCGGTGACGCCGGTGGACACGATCCGGGCCAGCGGGGTGATGCCCAGCTCGGCGGCCTTGGTGTCGCTCATGACCACCAGCGCCGCGGCGCCGTCGTTGAGCGGGCAGGCGTTGCCCGCGGTGACCCGGCCGTCGGGCCGGAAGACCGGCTTGAGGCCGGAGATGCCCTCCAGGGTGGTGCCCGCGCGCGGGCCGTCGTCCGCGCTGACGACGGTGCCGTCGGGGGTGGTGACCGGGGTGATCTCCCGCTCCCAGAAACCGTCGGCGATGGCCTTCTCGGCCAGGTTCTGCGACCGGACGGCGAACTCGTCCATCTCCTGGCGGGACACGTCCTTCAGCAGCGCCAGGTTCTCCGCGGTCTGCCCCATCGCGATGTAGACGTCGGGGATGCCGCCGTCCTCGCGCGGGTCGGTCCAGGAGTCCGCGCCGTTCTCGGCCACCTGCGCGACCTGCGCCTTGCGATCGGCGAACACCGGGTTCTCGGTGTCGGGCAGGCCGTCGGAGTTGCCCTTGGCGAACCGGGACACCATCTCGACGCCGGCGGAGACGAACACGTCGCCCTCGCCGGCCTTGATGGCGTGCATCGCCATCCGGGTGGTCTGCAGCGACGACGAGCAGTAACGGGTGATCGTCGTCCCGGGCAGGTGGTCCATGCCGAGCAGCACGGAGACGACCCGGCCCATGTTGAAGCCCTGCTCGCCTCCCGGCAGGCCGCAGCCCAGCACCAGGTCCGAGATGTCGCGGGGGTCCAGCGAGGGCACCTGGTCCAGCGCGGCTCGGACGATGGTCGCGGTCAGGTCGTCGGGGCGCAGGTCCTTCAGCGACCCCTTGAACGCTCGGCCGATCGGGGAGCGGGCGGCGGCGACGATGACGGCTTCGGGCACGGGGACCTCCACGGTGAGGGCGCCACCCGCGTGGTGGCGTCGGGTCTGCCGCCGAACGTACCCCGGGGGTTACCGATCGGTAGGGCCGGTGGTGGCCACCGCGGCGACGTCGGGCAGGTCCTGCGGGCGCCGGCGGCGCAGCAGCGCCCACGGCCCGCGCGGGCCGGCGTCGGATCCGTCGACCGACGCCGGCTGGACCTCGGTGCCGGGCCGGCCGGCGGCGCTGGCGGCCGCACGGGCGATCGGGCGGACGCTGTCGCGGCGCAGGCTGCGCAACCCGCGGTCGGCCGCGGCGGGCCAGACCCCGATCGCGTCGGCGACCGAGGGCAGGATGCAGGCCGCCGCGGCGGCGTAGCCGGCTGCCGACGGGTGGAACTCGTCGGGGGAGAACATCGTCCGGTCGCGGGCGAAGGTGGGGCCCAGCAGCGAGCCCAGGGAGACGGTGCGGCCGCCCTCGGCGACCACGGCCATCGTCTGCGCGGCGGCCAGCTGCCGGCTCCACCGCCGGCCCAGGGTGCGCAGCGGCTGGGCCACGGGGCGGATGGTGCCCAGGTCCGGGCAGGTGCCGACGACCACCTCGCACCCCGCCTCGCGCAGCCGGCGGACGGCGGCGGCGAGGTCGCGCACGGCGTGGGCGGGCTTGGCGCGGGCGGTGACGTCGTTGGCGCCGATCATGATCATCGCGACGTCGGGCGCGGCAGGCAGCACCCGCTCCACCTGCTCGGCCAGGTGCTCCGAGCGCGCCCCCGACACCGCCGCCTTGACCAGCTGGACCGGTCGTTCGGCGAGCTCGGCGAGGGCGGAGGCGACCAGGACGCCGGGCGTCCGGTCGGCCCGGTCGACACCGAGCCCCACCGCGCTGGAGTCCCCGAGCACGGCCAGCACCACGGGCGCACCCCGGTAGTGCCCGTAGCGGCCCTCGCCCGTGGGCGGGTCGGCCTTGGCCGTCCGGGACTCGACCCGGCGCCGGGCCCGGCGGGCCTCCTCGCGCAGCAACGTGGCCAGACCGGCGCCGACGACGCCGAGACCGCCTCCGCCGTACGCGGCTGCCGTGGCGAGACGTCGTGCCCTGCTCGCCCGGCTCACTCGCCACCGCCTCCGTCGTCCCGTCGTGGTGCGCCGGTCCTCCGGCCCGCCGGCCGAGGCTAACCCCGCCGGGTGCACCCGTGGCCGACGGCCCCCGTGCCGGTCACCTGATCGGCAGGTCCAGCACCATGCCCAGGTGGATGCCCACCGGGGGCATGTCGTAGGGCGGGCTGACCACGGTGAACCCGATCTTCTCGTAGAACCCGACGGCCGCCTCGCGGGCGTCGCACCACACGAGGTCGGCACCCGCCCGGGCGATCTGCACCAGGCCCTCGGCGACCAGCGCGCGGCCGGCCCCGAGGCCGCGGACATCGGGGTCGGTGGCCATCCCGCGCAGCTGCCAGGCGTACTCGGTGTCCCGCCACGGGCACACCTGCGGGTGGAACCGGACGACGCCGACAACCCGGCCCTCGTCGGTCACCGCGGCCAGGTGCACGGTCGAGGGCGCCTCGTCGCCGGTGATCTGGACGGCGCGGCCCTGGCGCAGCACCCGGGACCGCAACTCGTAGGTCGCCTCCGGCTCGACGCGCTCGACCCTGACCGTGCTCACCCGGGCAGTCTCCCCCAGCGCGCCCGGCGCCCCCGGCAGAAGGCCCCCGGCGCCCAACGGCTACGCCGCCCCCTACGGGCGCGCAGCAGAAGGACCCGGCGCCCCCCGACCCACGCTCCGCGCGGGCCGGCACCCTGCGCCGCGCCTAACGGCTACGCCGCCCCCTACGGGCGCGCAGGTAATCTGCGACCACGTACTCGCCGAGGCGGTCGCCATCGGGCAGGAACACCCGCCCGCCGGCGCGGGCGGTGATGTCGTGCACGAACCGCACCAGCGCCGGCTCCGGGTCCAGGGCGAACACGTTCATGGTCGCCCCCGACCGGGCGACCCGCTCCACCTCGGCGACGGTCTTGGCGATCGTCTGCGGCATCGGCGGCCAGCAGAAGTAGGGCGTGCCGTCGTCCTCCAGGTGCGCGGTGGGCTCGCCGTCGGTGACCACCAGCACGACGGGTTCGGCGTCGTGGTGCCTGGCCAGGAAACGGCGGGCCAGCATGAGCCCGTGCTGCAGGTTGGTGCCCTGCAGGGTGTCCACGCTCAGCTCGGCGAGGGTCTCCGGGCGCAGCACCTGCGCGGTGGAGGCGAACCCGATGATCTCGATGGCGTCCTGCGGGAAGCGGGTGGTCACCAGCGAGTGCAGGGCCATCGCCGTCGACTTCGCCGCGCCCCACGTGCCGCGCAGCGCCATCGAGTACGACAGGTCGACCAGCAGCGCGACCGCGGCGCCGGTGCGGCGCTCGGTCTCCACCACCTCGAAGTCCTCCACCGCGATCCGCACCCGGCGGTCGCCGTCCGGGGTGGGGTCGCCGGCCGTGCGCAGCACGGCGTTGCGCACGGTGCGGACGACGTCCAGCGGCTGCTCGTCGCCGAAGCGCCACTCGCGGCTGGCCCCGGTCAGCTCACCGGTCGCACCGGCGTCGGCGACGTCGTGCTCCCCGCGCCCGGTGGCGTCCAGCTGCGCGAACACCCGGCGCAGCGCCGTGGCGCCCAGCCGGCGCACCGCCTTGGGCGAGAGCTCGAGCTTGCCCTCGGTGCGGGTGAGGTGCCCCTGCCGCTCGAGCTCGCGCTCGAGCTGGCGCAGCGCCGCGAGGTCGTCGACGCCCGAGCGGCCCAGCGCCCGCTCGACCAGCTCCTCGTCGACGTCGGCCAGGCTGGCGCCGGCGTAGCCCTGGGAGAGCTGGTTGGACAGCGCCTCCAGGTCGGCCAGCTCCGCCACCGCCGTCGTGGCGTCGCCCAGCCCCAGCCCCTCGGCGCCGTCGGGCACCGGGCCGGGCCGACCCCAGGGCAGGTCGGGGCGGGCCTGCCGGAGGGCGTCGTTCAGGTGCGCCATCTCGCTGGCCAGGCCCATGTCCTGCATCGCCTGGCCCATCAGCTCACCCAGCTCGGCCCGCTGCTCGGGCGAGAGGCCGGCCATCATGCGCTGCTGCGCGGCTGCCCGCCGGGCGAGGGAGTCGACCAGCTCGTCCACGGTCTGCGGGTCGTCCGGGAAGAACTGCCCGTGCTGGTCCATGAAGTCGGCGAACTGCTGGTCGGTGTCCTCGCCGCGGTTGTGCGAGTCCAGCAGGGCAGACAGGTCGGCGACCATGTCCTTGACCGCCTGGTTGCCGTCCTCGCCGGCGGCGTTCATCTGCTGCAGCGCCTGCTTCATGTGCTGGAACTGGCTGTCCAGCACCTCCTTCTGCAGCAGGTCCTGGATCTGCCGGTAGGCCTGCGCCGCCTCCGGGGAACGCCACTGCTTGTCCTTGAGCGCCCGCACCGCACCCGCGGTGTCCTGCGGCAGCGCGTCGAGCTCGGCCTCGGCGAGCCGGGCGGCGTCGTCGGGGTCGGGGAACAGCTCGCGCCGCTCGGCCTCCAGGGCCTTGTCCAGCAGCTCCCGGACCTCCTGCAGCGTGCCGTCCATCGCGCCGGCCCTGCGGGCCTCCCGCAGCCGGTCGCGCACCGACCGGCGCAGGTCGTCCAGCCCGCGCCGGCCGTCCAGGCCCCGGCGGAGCAGGTCGCGCAGCGCCTCGCGGACGCTGCTGCCGGCCAGCACCTGGTCGCCGATCGCGTCGACGGCGTCACCCAGGTCGTAGGGCGGGGCGAGCGGGTCGGCCCCGCCGCGCCAGCGCCCGTAGCGGTACCCGCGTCGTCCCCGGGGCACCGTCAGCTCCCGTAGACCGTGCGGTTGCCGTCGGTGTCCTTGGCCAACCGGCGGGTCAGCCAGAGGCCCTCGAGCGCGAACTCGACGGCCGCGGCGGCCTGCTCCGCGGACTCCTCGCCCTCGGGGACGCCGAGGCGGCCCAGCAGCTGGGCCAGGTTGGGCACCGTGCCGACCTGACCCATGAGCTCGGGCGCACTGACCAGGTCGCCGGACTCCACGACCTCGCCGCCGGCGAAGTGCTCCTGCAGCCCGGTCAGGTCCAGCCCGCCGCAGCGGGCCCGGAAGGTCTGCGCGGTGGCCTGCCGGAGCAGGTGCTCGAGCACCTCGAGCTCGCGCTCGTCCTCGGGGTCGGAGCCGGCGTCGGCGAACTCGACCTTGCCGCGGCTGGCCGGGACGACGGCGGGCAGGTCGACCACCCGGGCGACCGGGCGGGCCTCGCCGGCCACGGCGGCCCGGCGGACGGCGGAGGCCGCGATGGTCTCCAGCCCTGCGATGGCGAACCGGGCGCTGACGCCCGAGCGCTGGTCGACCTGGCTGGACTCGCGCACCAACCGGGTGAACCGGGCCATGATCTCGACCAGGTGCGCCGGGACCAGTGGGGTGTCCAGGGCGTCCCCGCCCAGCCAGCTGGTCTGCGCCTCCTGGTGCAGCAGCCGGATCTCGTCGGCGAGCTCGATCGGGTAGTGCGTGCGGACCTCGGTGCCGAAGCGGTCCTTGAGCGGGGTGATGATCCGCCCGCGGTTGGTGTAGTCCTCGGGGTTGGCGCTGGCGACCAGCAGCAGGTCCAGCGGCAGCCGTACCCGGTAGCCGCGGATCTGGATGTCGCGCTCCTCGAGCACGTTGAGCAGCGCGACCTGGATCCGCTCGGCCAGGTCGGGCAGCTCGTTGATGCTGAAGATGCCGCGGTTGGTGCGGGGGACCAGGCCGTAGTGCACGGTCTCGGGGTCGCCCAGCGTGCGACCCTCGGCCACCTTGATCGGGTCGACGTCGCCGATGAGGTCGCCGACGCTGGTGTCGGGGGTGGCCAGCTTCTCGCCGAACCGGTCGCTGCGGTGCAGCCAGCCGACCGGGGTGGCGTCGCCGTGCTCGGCGATCTGCCGGTGGGCCCAGACGCTGACCGGGGCCAGCGGGTGCTCGTTGAGCTCGCTGCCGACCAGCACCGGCGTCCACTCGTCGAGCAGGCCGACCAGGGTGCGGATGAGGCGGGTCTTGCCCTGGCCGCGCTCGCCGAGCAGGACCAGGTCGTGGCCGGCGATCAGCGCCCGCTCGACCTCGGGCAGCACGGTGTCGTCGAAGCCGACGATGCCGGGCAGGGTGGTCGCGCCGGCCGCGAGGCGGGCGAGCAGGTTCTTCCGTAGTTCGGCCTTGACGCCGATGGGGGTGGCACCGCTGGCGCGCAGCTCGCCGAGGGTCGTGGGTGCGGGGGTCTCCGTCACCCCACTCACGGTACGACGGCGGTGCGACATCCGGGGGTGCCCGCGGACCGGGTGCCAGGATCGGGGGGTGAGCGAACCCGCCGTCCCCCTCGTCACCGGCGCCGAGGTCGAGGCCGCCGCCGCGCTGCTGTCCGGGGTCGTGCGGCGCACCCCGCTGGAGCACTCCCGTGCGCTGGCCGAGCGCGTGGGCGGGCCGGTGTGGTTGAAGTGCGAGAACCTGCAGCGCACCGGGTCGTTCAAGATCCGCGGCGCCTACACCCGCATCGCCCGGTTGACCGGCGCGGAGCGGGCTGCCGGGGTGGTCGCCGCCAGCGCCGGCAACCACGCCCAGGGGGTGGCGCTGGCCGCCCGCGAGCTCGGTGCTGCGGCGACGGTGTTCATGCCCGAGTCCGCACCGCTGCCCAAGCTCGCCGCCACCCGCGGGTACGGCGCGGTGGTGCACCAGCTCGGGGACTCCCTCACCGCACCCCTCGTCGCGGCCAGGGAGTTCGCCGACCGCACCGGCTCGGTGTTCATCCACCCGTTCGACCACCCCGACGTCATCGCCGGGCAGGGCACCGTGGGCCTGGAGGTGCTCGACCAGTGCCCCGACGTCGCCACCGTGGTGGTGTGCACCGGTGGCGGCGGGCTGGTGGCCGGGATCGCCGCCGCGGTCAAGGCGCGTCGACCCGACGTCCGGGTGGTCGCCGTGCAGGCGGAGATGGCCGCGGCGTTCCCGGCGTCGCTGGCGGCCGGGGTCCCGGTACCACTGGCCATGATGTCGACGATGGCCGACGGGATCGCCGTCGCCGCGCCCGGCGACCTGACCCTGGCCCACGTCGCCGGGCTGGTCGACGAGGTCCGCACCGTCAGCGAGGACGAGCTGTCCCGGGCACTGCTGTTCTGCCTGGAGCGGGCCAAGCTCGTCGTCGAGCCGGCCGGGGTCGCCGCGGTGGCCGCCGTGCTGGCCGACCCCGGGGCGTTCGCCGCCCCGGTCGTGGCCGTGGTGTCCGGCGGCAACATCGACCCCGTGCTGATGCTCAAGGTGGTGCAGCACGGCATGTCCGCCGCCGGCCGTTACCTCTCGCTGCGCGTCCGGGTACCCGACCGGCCCGGTTCCCTGGCCGGGCTGCTGCGCGAGCTCGCGGCGGTGTCGGCGAACGTGCTCTCGGTGGAGCACGAGCGGACGACGGCGCAGCTGGACCTCGGCGAGGTGGAGATCGCCGTCGTGCTGGAGACACGCGGCCCCGACCACGCCCGCGAGGTCGTCGGCGCGCTCGAGCGGGAGGGGTACGCGGTCACCTCCGGCTGAGCGATGAGTCCTGCGCGCCGCGGCGGTCCCCCTGACGATCCTGGTGACCAGGGACCGGAGCAGGTGGGAGCGGACGTGCACGAGATCTGTCGGTGGCTGGCCCTACGGTGCCGGTCATGAGCGACGCCGTGGTGGTCGAGGGGCTGGTCAAGAAGTTCGGCGACTTCACCGCGTTGAACGGGGTCGACCTGACCGTCGCCCGCGGCACGGTGCTGGGCCTGCTGGGCCCCAACGGGGCGGGCAAGACCACGGTGGTGCGCATCCTGTCCACGCTGCTGCGGCCCGACGGCGGCCGGGCGGAGATCACCGGCCTCGACGTGGTCAGCCAGGCCGACCGGGTGCGCTCGGTGATCGGGCTGACCGGGCAGTACGCCGCGGTCGACGAGTACCTCACCGGTGAGGAGAACCTGGAGATGGTCGGCCGGCTCTACCGGCTGGGCACGAAGGAGTCCAGGGCGCGGGCCGGCCAGCTGCTGGAGCGGTTCGACCTCACCGACGCCGCCCGCCGGCCGGCCAAGACCTACTCCGGCGGCATGCGCCGCCGGCTCGACATCGCCGCCTCGCTCATCGCCCGCCCGCAGGTCCTCTTCCTCGACGAGCCCACCACCGGCCTCGACCCGCGCAGCCGCCTGGGCATGTGGGAGTTCATCGCCGACCTGGTCAGCGACGGCACGACGATCCTGCTGACCACCCAGTACCTGGAGGAGGCCGACCGGCTGGCCGACCGGATGGTCGTCATCGACCGCGGCAGCGTCATCGCCCGTGGCACCGCCGACGAGCTCAAGGCCCAGGTCGGCGGGGAGCGGCTGGAGCTCACCGTCGGCTCGGTGGACGGGCTGGCCCGCGCCGCCGAGCTGCTGCGGCCGCTGGCCGTGGACGACGCGCAGCGCGACGAGCAGACCCGGCGGCTCACCCTCCCGGTCAAGGGCGGCGCGGCCACCCTGGCCGAGGCGCTGCGGCTGCTCGAGGGCAGCGGCGTCGAACTGCTCGACGTCGGCCTGCGCAGGCCCGACCTCGACGACGTCTTCCTCACCCTGACCGGCCACTCGGCCGACGACGCCGATCCCGACTCCGCCACCGAGGAGCAGGCCCGATGAGCGCGCTGTCCCACACGCTGTCCGACAGCGTGGTCATCACCCGCCGCAACCTGATCAAGGTCAAGCGGGTGCCGGACCTGATCGTGTTCGCCACGCTGTCGCCGATCATGTTCGTGCTGCTGTTCCGCTACGTCTTCGGCGGCGCCATCGGCGGCCTGCCCGACGGGATCAGCTACGCGGAGTTCCTGCTCCCGGGCATCTTCGCCCAGACCGTGGTCTTCGGGTCCACCACCACGGGCGCGAGCATCGCCGAGGACCTGCAGAAGGGCCTGGTCGACCGGTTCCGGTCACTGCCGATGTCCCGGTCGGCCGTGCTCATCGGCCGCACCGTCGCCGACCTGGGCCTCAACGCCATCTCGATCCTGGTGATGGCCCTGACCGGCCTGGTCGTGGGGTGGCGGATCACCAGCTCGCCGCTGGAGGCGGTGGCCGGCTTCCTCGTCCTGCTGGTCTTCGCCTTCGCGGTCAGCTGGATGATGGCGCTGGTCGGGCTGCTGGTCCGCACGCCCGAGGTGGTCAACAACGCCAGCTTCATCGTGATCTTCCCGCTGACCTTCGTGGCCAACACCTTCGTGCCGCTGGAGACCTTCCCGTCGGTGCTGCGCACCTTCGCCGAGTGGAACCCGGTCTCGGCGGTCGTGCAGGCCGCCCGGGAGCTGTTCGGCAACCAGCCGGCCAGCGCCCCGGTGCCCGACGTCTGGTCGCTGCAGCACCCCGCGCTGTACACGCTGATCTGGGCGGCCGTGATCCTGGCGGTCTTCGTGCCGCTGGCCGTGCGGGCCTACCTGCGCACCGCCACCCGCTGACCCCACCGCGGCCCGCCCACCCGACGGCCTGCGATGCGGCAGGCGGAGACTGGGCGGTGATGAGCACGCCCGCGGCCGAGCCCGCCCCCACCGCCCTGTCCGCCGACAACCCGCTGGCCGACGTCTCGCCGCTGCCGCACCGGCTGCCGCCCTTCCCCGACCTGACCCTCGAGCACTGCCGCGAGGCGCTGCTGGTCGGCATGGCGCAGCAGCGGGCGGAGGTGGCGGCCATCGTCGGCGACGAGGAGCCGGCCACCTTCGAGAACACGGTCGTGGCGATGGAGCGGTCCGGGGCGTTGCTGCGCCGGGCGCAGGCGGTGTTCTACGCGCTGTCGTCGTCGAACTCCTCCGACCGGCTGCGCGAGATCGAGCGCGAGGTCGCCCCGCTGGCCGCTGCCCACTCCGACGCGCTCCGTCTGGACCCGCAGCTGTTCGCCCGGATCGACGCCGTCCACGACCGGGTGCGGTCCGGCGACCACGGCCTGGACCCCGAGGCCGTGCGCCTGGTCGAGCGCTACCACCTGGACTTCGTGCTCTCCGGCGCCCGGCTCGACGACGCCGGCCGGGAACGGCTTCGCGAGCTCAACCAGCAGCTGTCCCGGCTGTCGACCACGTTCGGGCAGAACCTGGTGGTCGCCACCGAGGCCGCGGCGGTGCTGGTGACCGACCGGGCCCAGCTGGCCGGCCTCTCCGACGCCGAGGTCGAGGCGGCCGGGGTCGCCGCCACCGACCGCGGGCGCGAGGGCTACCTGCTCACCCTCGTGCTGCCCTCGGGCCAGCCCGCGATGGCCAAGCTGCACGACCGCGAGCTGCGCCGCCGGCTGCACGAGGCCTCGGTGACCCGGGCGTCGTCCGGGGAGCACGACAACGGGCCGGTCGCCGCCGAGATCGCGCACCTGCGGGCGGTCCGCGCCCGGCTGCTCGGGTTCGACACCCACGCCGACCTGGTCGCCGCCGACCAGACCGCCCGGACCTCGGCGGCCGTGGACGAGCTGCTGTCCACCCTGGTCGCCCCGGCGGTGCGCAACGCCCGCGCCGAGGGCGAGGTGCTCGGTGAGCTGGCCGCCGCCGACGGCGTCGAGCTCGCCCCGTGGGACTGGGCGTACTACAGCGAGCAGGTGCGCCGGGACCGCTACGCCGTCGACACCACCGCGCTGCGGCCCTGGTTCGAGCTGGACCGGGTGCTGGTCGACGGCGTCTTCCACGCCGCCCGGCTGCTCTACGGGTACACCTTCACCCCCCGGCCGGACCTGCCGGGGTACCACCCCGACGTCCGGGTGTGGGAGGTCGCCGACGCCGCGGGGGAGCCGGTCGGTCTGTACCTGGGTGACTTCTTCGCCCGCGACGGGAAGCGCGGCGGGGCGTGGATGAGCTCGTTCGTGACCCAGTCCCGGCTGATGGGCACCACGCCGGTGGTCTTCAACGTCATGAACGTGACCCGCGCGGCGGCCGGCCGGCCCACGCTGCTGACCCTGGACGAGGTCACGACCCTGTTCCACGAGTTCGGGCACACCCTGCACGGGCTGTCCTCCGCTGTGACCTACCCGCGGTTCTCCGGCACCAGCGTGCCGCGGGACTTCGTGGAGTTCCCGAGCCAGGTCAACGAGATGTGGGCGCTGTGGCCCGAGGTGCTCGACCACTACGCGCGGCACGCCGACAGCGGTGAGCCGCTGGCCCGCGAGGTCGTGGCGGCCATCGAGGCCGCGGCGCTGTGGGGCGAGGGGCAGGCCACGCTGGAGTACCTGGCCGCCACGCTGCTCGACCAGGCCTGGCACCGGATCGGCCCGGACACCGTGGTCGAGGACCCGCTGGCCTTCGAGGCGGCGGCCCTGCAGGAGGCCGGCGTGGCCTACGACCTGGTCCCGCCGCGGTACCGGACGACGTACTTCCAGCACGTGTTCTCCGGCGGGTACGCGGCCGGCTACTACTCCTACATCTGGTCGGAGGTCCTCGACGCCGACACCGTGGAGTGGTTCAAGGCCAACGGCGGGCTGACCCGGGCCAACGGCGCCGCGTTCCGGGACAAGCTGCTCTCCCGCGGCGGCTCGGTCGACCCGATCGGGGCCTTCCGCGACGTCGTGGGCCACGACCCCGACCCGGCCCCGCTCCTGGCCCGCCGCGGCCTGGGGTAGCACGGGCGGAGCCCTGGTCGCCGCCGGTGCGGGGGACGGAGTCCTCCCGCCGGTGGCGATCGGACGCGCTCGTCGTAGCTGGATCGGTACGTGGCCGCGGTGCGGTCCGGAGGATCGCCGTCTCAGAGCCAGGGCAGGGCGAGCACCAGGTCCAGGTCGTCGGGGGACTCGCCGTCACGGACGAGGCGGTTGGGCTGGCGGTGGCCGCACGTGGTGCACCGGTGCACCACCTGCCAGCCCTTGCCCGACTTCTCGACCAGCCCGATCGGCTGCATGGCCTGCCGGCAGGTCGACGCCCGGTCCCCGGGCACGATGTCCACGTGCAGCGACCACAGGCAGAACGGGCAGTGGTTGCGGTAGTGCCCGTCGGTGTTCGCGGGGACGGTGCGGGCGCAGTGCACGCAGGCGAAGGTCGTGTTCTCCCGCCGACGCGAACGACCCCGGGGGCGCTGGCCCCCGGGGTCGTCGACGTCGTGCTCGTCCAGCGTGCGCCTCAGGGCACGAAGGGCTCGACGGCGAGCACCTTGACGGTGATCTCCTTGCCGTTGGGCGCGGTGTAGGTGACCGAGCTGCCCGGCTTGGCGCCCATGATGGCCGAGCCCAGCGCGGACTCCGGGGAGTACACCGACAGCTCCGTGGTGCCGGCGATCTCGCGGGAACCCAGCAGGAACTTCTCGGTGTCGTCCTCGTCGCCGTCGAAGGCGATGGTGATGACGGTGCCGAGGGCGGCGTCGGTGGCGGTCTTCGGGGGTTCGCCGACCCGGGCCTTGCGCAGCAGGTCGGTCAGCTGGCGGATGCGACCCTCCTGCTTGCCCTGCTCGTCCTTGGCCGCGTGGTAGCCGCCGTTCTCCTTGAGGTCGCCCTCCTCGCGGCGGGCGTTGATCTCGGCAGCCATGGCGGGCCGCCCGGCGACCAGCTCGTCGAGCTCGGCCTTCAACCGGTCGTGGGCTTCCTGGGTCAGCCAGATGCCCTGGTCCTGCTCGTCGGTCGTGGACACGATCACGGCTCCTACAACTCAAGAGCCGCCCCCCGGTGAGGGGAGCGGCTGCGGTCGAACGGCCAAGCTAACACCCCGCTGTGGGCCGGCGCACCTGCAGCGGGACCCGGGGGCGGCGCCGTCCCCCTCGCCCGGGTGGGACCATGGGGACGTGACCCACGCCGACCAGCTGCGCCTGCTCGCGGTGCACGCCCACCCCGACGACGAGTCCAGCAAGGGTGCGGCCACCATGGCCAAGTACGTGCACGAGGGCGTCGACGTCCTCGTGGCCACCTGCACCGGGGGCGAGCGCGGCTCCGTGCTCAACCCGGCGATGGACCGGCCCGACGTCCTCGAGCGGCTGCCGGAGATCCGCGCGGCCGAGATGGCCGCGGCCCGCGAGGTCCTCGGTGTCGGGCAGGAGTGGCTCGGCTTCGTCGACTCGGGTCTGCCCGAGGGTGACCCGCTGCCGCCGCTTCCCGAGGGCTGCTTCGCCCTGGTGCCCACCGAGGAGGCCGCGGCCCCGCTGGTCGCGCTCATCCGCCGGTTCCGTCCGCAGGTGATGACCACCTACGACGAGCGCGGCGGGTACCCGCACCCCGACCACATCAAGACCCACGAGGTCTCGGTGCACGCCTTCGAGGCCGCGGGTGACCCCGAGCGCTACCCCGACCTCGGCGAGCCGTGGCAGGTCAGCAAGCTGTACTACAACATGAGCTTCACGCTGCCCCGCACGAAGGCCATCCACGAGGCGATGCTGGCTGCGGGCCTGGAGTCCCCCTACGCCGAGATGCTGGCGAACTGGGACCCGGCCAAGGACATCTCCCACCGGGTGACCACCCGGGTGCCCTGCGGGGAGTACTTCGGCATCCGCGACCGGGCACTCATCGCGCACGCCACCCAGATCGACCCCACCGGTCGCTGGTTCTCCACCCCGATGGACCTGCAGCAGCGGGTGTGGCCGACCGAGGACTTCGAGCTGGCCCGCTCGCTGGTCGACAGCACCCTGCCCGAGGACGACCTGTTCGCCGGCATCCGCAGCGAGGTGACGGTCCCGTGACCGCCGGTCTCCTGGTCCTGGCCGCCGACCAGCAGCTGCCCGAGGACGTCGGCAAGTCCGGCCCGCTCGGTCTGCTGCTCACCGTCGTCCTGCTGGTCGCGATCCTGGTGCTGGGCCGATCGATGGGCAAGCACCTCAAGCGGGTGCCGCGCAGCTTCGAGCCCGAGCCGCCCGCGGTCGTCGTCCCCGACGACGCCTCGGAGCTGTTCCAGCCGCGGCCCGGCGACCAGCTGCTGGAGACCCTGCGCCGGCAGCCCCGGGCCATCGAGCCGCCGCGGCGTACCGACCCGGACGAGGGGTCGGCCACAGCTCCCTGAGGCGTGGCTCACAGCCAGGCCCCATGATCGCGTCGTGGCCGCGCGCAAGGACGACGAGCAGCACCCACCCGGCTTCGGCCGACTCGGCACCCGGGTGCTCGAGTACGCCGAGAACGTCGTCTACGCCGGCATCGCGCTGTTCCTGGTCGTCACCGCCCTGGTGCTGCTGGTGCTGGCCGGGAAGAGCACCTGGACGCTGATCAGCGACGTCAGCGAGACCCCGGTGCTCGAGCTGCTCGACGTCCTGCTGCTGGTGTTCATCGTCGTCGAGCTGCTGTTCGCCGTCCGGACGACGGTCGAGAAGCGCGAGCTGATCGCCGAGCCGTTCCTGCTCGTCGGGATCATCGCCTCGATCAAGGAGATCGTGGTGCTCAGCGTCGAGGCCGCGGGCGCCGTGGGGACGGGTGGGTTCGCCGACCGCATCGTCGAGATCGGCGTGCTGGGCGTGCTGGTCCTGCTGCTCGGCGTCACCTCGCTGCTGCTCCGGCGCAAGGAGCGCGAGCCCGACGAGGGCGAGAACGTCGCGGCCGACCCGGAGCGCGCCGCCGGGTGAACCTGGTGCTTCCTGCATTACATGATTACTGTGTTGCGCAGCAGGACCCGATCCGCGGGCCCTCCGTACGACAGGAGAGCGCCATGCGTCCCCCCTTCACCCCCCACCCCCACCACCGCGGTGGTCCCTTCGCCGACGCCTTCGCCGGTGGCGGCCGCGGCTTCCCCGGCCGCGGCGGCGGGCGCCGCGGGCCCGGCGGCCCCGGTCGCGGACGCGGTGCCGACGCCCCGCCGCCGGTCGACCGCGCCGAAGTGGCCGGCTGGTTCGCCGGCCGGCTGCCCGACGCCTGGACGGCGGCCGCCCCGGAGCTGACCGTCGACCGGGACGAGATCACCGTGGTGGTCACCGTGCCCGCACCCGAGGGCACCGACGACGCCGCCGCGGCGGCGGCCGGCCGCATCGCCCGGTTCCGGGAGGACACCCGGGCCCAGCGGGTCGAGATCGCCGCGGCCGCGCAGGAGCGCTTCGGGCGCACGGTCTCCTGGGGCGCCACCTGCGGGGAGGTCACCGAGCTGTTCACCACGGTGTCGGCCCCGGTGATGACCCGGCTGCGGCAGAGCGAGCGGCTGGTCCTGGACACCCTCGTCGACGCCGGGGTCGCCCGCTCGCGCAGCGACGCCCTGGTCTGGTCGGTGCGGCTGGTCGGCCAGCACGCCGACGAGTGGCTGACCCAGCTCCGAGCGGCCATGGCCTCGGTCGAGGAGGTGCGGGCCCAGGGCCCGCAGCTCGGCTGAGCGGAGTGCAGGCTGCGGGGTCTCCTCGCGGCCTGCACTCCGTCGCGCACCAGGGACACTGGTGGCGTGAGCAGCACCGAGAGCACCGACGTCCTCGTCGTGGGCGCCGGCCCCGCCGGATCCGCGGCGGCCGCCTGGGCCGCCCGCGCCGGGCACGACGTCGTCCTCGCCGACGCCGCCACCTTCCCCCGCGACAAGACCTGCGGCGACGGTCTCACCCCGCGGGCGGTCGCCGAGCTCGACCAGCTCGGCCTGGGGGAGTGGGTGCGCTCGCACGGCACCAACCGGGGTCTGCGGGCCGCCGGGTTCGGGCAGGAACTGCTGCTGCCCTGGCCCGGCGGCTCGCTGCCCGACCGGGGCAGCGCCGTCCCGCGCACCGAGCTCGACGCCCGCATCCGGCAGGTCGCCCTCGACGACGGCGCGGGGGGCATGCAGGGGGCCCGCGCGGTCGACGTCGAGCGCGACGGCGACCGGGTCACCGCCGTCCGGTTCGCCGACGGCCGCACCGTCTCATGCCGCCGGCTCGTCGTCGCCGACGGCGTCCGCTCGCCGCTGGGCCGGGTGCTCGGGCGGGAGTGGCACCGCGAGACCGCCTACGGCGTGGCCGCCCGCGGCTACGTGGCCAGCGGCCGCAGCGACGACCCGTGGATCTCCAGCCACCTGGAGCTGCGCGGCACCGAGGGCGAGCTGCTGAGCGGCTACGGCTGGGTCTTCCCGCTCTCGGACGGTGAGGTCAACATCGGCGTCGGCACGCTGGCCACCGCGAAGCGGCCCGCCGGCGTGCAGCTCAAGCCGCTGCTGCAGTACTACACCGACAGCCGCCGCGAGGAGTGGCAGCTGACCGGCGACGTCCGGGCCCCGGCGTCGGCGCTGCTGCCGATGGGCGGGGCGGTGTCGGGGGTGGCCGGCCGCAACTGGGCGCTGGTGGGTGACGCCGCCGGCTGCGTCAACCCGCTCAACGGCGAGGGCATCGACTACGGCATGGAGACCGGCCGCACCCTGGCCGGCCTGCTCGACGAGGCCGACTGGACGCTGGCGTGGCCGGCGACCCTGCGACGGCACTACGGCGAGGCGTTCTCCATCGCCCGCCGGCTCGCGGGCCTGCTCACCGTGCCCCGGCTGCTGCCCGCCGCCGGCCCGGTCGGCATGCGCTCGCGGGCGCTGATGACGGTGGCGCTGCGGGTGATGGGCAACTTGGTCACCGAGTCCGACCGCGACGTGGTCGCCCGGGCGTGGCGGCTGGCCGGCCGGCTCAGCGTGCGGCTGGATGACCGGCCGCCCTTCCCCGCCGCGGACGTGGCAGTCCGGTGAGCCCGCCCGGTCACGGGCCGGGCGCACCACCGCGCCGGTGGACGACGCGGTGGCTGCCGCGCTCCCTGCGCGCCCGGTCCGCGCTGTCCTCGGCCCTGGTCTGCGCCGTGCTGGTCGTGGGCGTGGGTCTTGGCGCGGTGCACCTGCTGGATGCCCGCCTCGACACCCGCGTGGCCGACGCCCTGCTCGACCGTCTCTCGCAGGCCCGGCTGGCGGTGTCGGATGGCCCCCTCGACGGGCTCCCCGGGCCGACCCGGTCCGACGGGGTGCTGCCCTCCGCCGAGCAGCTGACCCAGGTCGTCGACGGCACCGGCGCCCTGGTGCTGAGCCTGCCCGCGGGGATCCCGGCCCTGCTGGACGCCGACCAGGTGGCGGCCGCACGGACCGGCGTGGTGCGTACGCAGGTGGTCGGGCCGGGGCTGCAGTCGACCTCCGTCGCGGCCGGCCCGGCGACGACGCGGGACGGGGACGACGTCGTCGTGGTGGTCGGCGCCTCCCTCACCCCGAACCGCACCGCGGTGCAGGAGGCGCGTGCCCTGGTGCTGCTGGCCGCGGTGCCGGCCGCGCTGCTCGGCGGCCTCGGGGCGTGGCTGCTGGCCGGCGCCGCCCTGCGTCCGGTGGAACGCGTCCGGCGGGCCGCCGAGCAGGTGCGGGTGCGCGACGAGGACGTCGGGCTGTGGATCCCGCCGACCGGGGACGAGCTGGAACGGCTGACCCGCACGCTGGACGCGCTGGTCCGGCAGCTGCACGCCGCGCTGCGCGAGCGGCAGGACCAGTTGGCCGACGTCGCGCACGAGCTGCGCACCCCGTTGGGCGCGCTGGGTGTCGAGCTCGAGCTGCTGGAGGCCCGGGCTCGCGACGACGGGTGGGCGGGCCTGCCCGGGTTGCTGGCGACCCGCGCGTCGATGGACCGGTTGGCCGCGCTCGTCGAGCGTCTGCTGCTGCTCGGGGCCGGGGACCGCGGGGCCGACCTGCTGCACCTGACGGTCTGCGAACCGGCCGACCTCGTCGCGGAGGCCGCCGAGCGGGGGACGCGGGCGGCAGCCGGCACCGGGGTGCGGGTGGTCGCCCGGGAGCCCGACGGCGACCTCCCCGCGCTGGTCTGCGACCGCACCCGGGTCGGTCAGATCCTGGACAACCTGGTCGCCAACGCGGTCGCGGTGCTGCGCGACGGCGGGTGCGTCGAGCTCGGGGTGACCTCGGTGGGGGGCGACGTCGTCCTCGAGGTGGCCGACGACGGGCCGGGGTTCGGCGACGTCCCCCCGGAGGAGGTGTTCACCCGCTTCCGCCGCGGCGGGTCCTCCCGCCGGCCCGGGGACGGCGGGATGGGCCTGGGGCTGGCGATCGTGCGGGAGCTCGCGCGGGCGCACGACGGCGACGCAGTGGCCGGGCGTGCCGCCACCGGCGGCG
>NZ_JAMXRZ010000070.1 GCF_024124375.1 Klenkia sp. PcliD-1-E | reverse complement strand
GCGGGCCCGGCCGAGGAGGCGACCAGGACCACGACCGTCGTCCCGAGCGCGGCGCCGACGTAGCGGGCGGTGTTGTTGGCCCCGCTGCCCATGCCGGCCCGCGCGGGCGGCACGTGGGCCACCGCCTCCCGGCCCAGCGCCGCGTTCGCCGCGCCGTACCCGACGCCGAACACCAGCAGGCCGGGCAGCAGCACCGCCGGGGAGCTGCCGGTGCCGACCACGGCCAGCGCGGCCATGCCGAGCCCGGCCACCGCGAGGGCGCCGGCCAGCAGCAACCGGCCGTCGACCCCGGGCAGCCAGCGGACGGCGACCGCGGTGGCCGTGCTGACCGCCGACCAGAACAGCACCAGCAGGGTCGCGGCCAGCAGCGAGGAACCCAGCCCGCGCTGCACCATCGAGGGCAGGTAGGACGCCAGCCCCACCATGACCCCGCCGGTGAGCAGCGCGCCGAGGGTCGCGGCCCGGAAGCCGGGTGAGCGGAACAGCGCCAGGTCGACCATGGGCGCCGGGCTGCGCCGCTCGACGACGACGAACGCGGCCAGCAGCAGCACGCCGACCACCAGCAGGACGACGCCGGTGCCGGAGCCCGAGCGCGACTGCACCAGTCCGGCCAGCAGTGCGCTCAGCCCGGCCGCCAGCAGCACCGCACCCGCGACGTCGGGCCGGCGCCGGGGCGCGGGGACCGCACCGGGCAGGGTGCGGTGGGCGACGAGCGCGACGCCGGTACCGACCACCGCGGTGACCAGGTAGGTCACCCGCCACTGCGTGCCGTGGTCCAGCAGCACGGTGGCCACACCACCCAGCCCGGTCCCGGCACCCACGCTGGCGCCCCACACCGCCGCCGCCCGCGCCCGGTCGGGCCCGGGCGGGAAGACCTGGCCGATCACGCCCAGGGCCCCGGCCAGCACCGCGGCCCCGCCCACGCCCTGCACCAACCGCCCGACGACGAACGGCACGGTGCCGGCCGCGAGACCGGCCACCGCGGCGCCCGCGGCGACCAGGGCCAGCCCGGCCACCAGCACGCGCCGCCGTCCGAGGTCGTCGGCCAGCACCCCCGCGGTCAGCAGCGCCGCGGCCAGCCCGACGCTCATCGAGGACAGCAGCCAGGCCTGCGCACCGGGGCCCGCGCCGAAGTCGGCCGCCGTCCGCACGCCGGTGCCCAGCGGGGTGACGAAGACGGCCAGCACCAGCAGCGTCGACCCGGCGGCGGTGGTGAGGGTGCGGTGGCGGGTGCGGTCGACGTCGACGGACACGGGGAGCCCTCCAGCTGGCTACAGTGAGGTTCAGCCAGCACACCATGACACCTGGCTGAACTGCGCACAAGCGAGGTGGAGATGGACGCGCCGACCGGTGTCCGCGAGCACTGCCCGGTGGCCGCGACCCTGGACCTGGTGGGGTCCCGGTCGTCGCTGCTGCTGATGCGCGAGGCGGCACTGGGCACCCGCCGGTTCGCCGACTTCGCCGTCCGCACCGGGCTCAGCGAGCCGATGACCGCCCGCCGGCTGGCCGAGCTGGTCGACGCCGGGCTGCTGGCGCGCGCCGACTACCGCGAGCCCGGCCAGCGGGTCCGCCAGGAGTACCGGCTGACCTCCTCCGGCGTCGACTTCCTCCCGGTCATCACCGCCCTGCGGCAGTGGGGCGACGCGCACGCCGACGTCCCCGGTGGCCGGCCGCTCCGGGTGGACCACGCCGGGTGCGGCGCCGAGGTGGTCGCCGAGGTCCGCTGCACCGCCGGCCACGCCGTACCGCCCGCCGAGGCCGTCGTCACCCGGCTGCGCTGATCCCCTCCGCTGGTCCCCCTCCTCGGGTCAGGCCGGCAGCGGGGCCTGCGCCCCGGCGACCAGCCCGAAGAGGTCCTTCGGGTCGGCCGGGTCGGCGACCAGGTCCAGGTCGGTCGACCAGGGCGTGCCGCGGACGGCGTCGGCCAGCCAGCACAGCGCGCTGAAGTCCTCCACGGCGAACCCGACCGAGTCGAAGAGGGTGACCTCGTCGGCGCGGGTGCGACCCGGACGGGCGCCGGTGAGCACCTCCCACAGCTCGGTGACCGGCGAGTCGACCGGCAGCGCCTGGATCTCGCCCTCGACCCGGGTCTGCGGCTCGAACTCGATGAACACGCTGCTCGCGCGCACCAGCTCGACGGGCAGCTCGGTCTTGCCGGGGCAGTCGCCGCCGATGGCGTTGAGGTGGGTGCCGGGGGCGACGTCGGCGGCGTCGAGCACCAGGGCGCGGGCCTTGTCCGCGGTGCAGGTGGTGACGACGTCCGCCCCGCGCACCGCCTCGCCGGCGGTCGCGCACACGGTGACGGTGAACCCGGCCGGCTCCAGGTGGCGCACCAGCTTGGCGGCGGCGGCCGGGTCCGGGTCGAACACCGCGAGGTCGGTGATGCCCAGCGCGGTGCGCATGCCCCAGGCCTGGAACTCGGCCTGGCTGCCGGCCCCGACCAGGGCCAGCCGGCGGGAGTCCGGCCGGGCCAGGGCGCGGGCGGCCACCGCGGAGGTCGCCGCCGTCCGCACGGCGGTGAGCAGCGTCATCTCGGCCAGCAGCAGCGGGTAGCCGGTGTCGACGTCGGCCAGCGCGCCGAAGGCGGTCACGGTCTGGAAGCCGCGCTCGGGGTTGGTCGGGTGGCCGTTGACGTACTTGAAGCCGTAGCGCTGGCCGTCGCTGGTCGGCATCAGCTCGATGACGCCGACCGGTGAGTGGCAGGCCACCCGCGGGGTCTTGTCGAACTGCGCCCAGCGGACGAAGTCCGCGTGCACCCGCTCGGCGACCTGCCCGATCGCCGGGCCCACGCCGGTGGCGGCCAGCAGCCGCGCCATGTCCTGCACACCCACGAACGCGGTCATGCCCGCTCCTCCTGTCGCAGCTCGAGGGTGCAGCACTTGACGCTGCCCCCCGCCTTCACCAGCTCGTCCAGCTCGATCCCGACCGGCTCGAACCCGGCCGCCCGCAGGTCCGCGGCGAGCGTCACCGCCTCCACCGGGAGCAGCACGTGCCTGCCGTCGGAGACCGCGTTCAGACCGAAGGCCAGCGCGTCGGCCTCGGTGGCCTCGACGGCGTCCGGGAACAGCGTGCGCACCACCTGCTGGCTGCTGGCCGAGAACGCCGCGGGGAACCAGGCGACCGTGTGGTCGTCGAGCACCGCCAGGCAGGTGTCCAGGTGGTAGAAGCGCGGGTCGACCAGCTGCAGGGACACCACGGGGACGCCGAGGACCTCCTGGGCCTCGGCGTGCGCCGCGCGGTCGGTGCGGAAGCCGGTGCCGGCCAGCACCAGGTCGCCGACGACGGCGAAGTCGCCCTCGCCCTCGTTGGTGTGCGCCGGCTCGTGCACCGCGACGCCCAGCTCGGCCAGCAGCTCCCGGTGCAGCGCGGCCTCGGGCCGGCGCTCGGGGTGCAGGAACGCCGCGCCCAGCGCCCGCCCGCCGACGACGAGGGCGCCGTTGGCGGCGAAGACCATGTCGGGCAGGCCGGGGCCGGGGGCCAGCAGGTCGACCCGGTGGCCGAGCGCCTGGTAGGCGGCGACCAGGCCGGACCACTGGACCATCGCGCGGTCGCGGTCGACGGGGACGGCGGGGTCCATCCACGGGTTGAGCACCGAGACCACGTCGAAGTGGGTCGGGGGGCACATCACGAAGTGCCGGGTGCGCGCGGTGCGCACGGGCGCCGGGGCGGCCTGCTGGACGGGGAAGGTCACGAACCCATGATCGGCGGGCTGCAGTACGCAGTCGATCCCCGGATCTTGCGTCCTGCCGTCGATCCGTTGCGTTCGTAGCCAACCGAGTGCAACGATCCGCCGGTGGACGTCGACGACATCGACCGCGGCATCGTCACCGCCCTGCAGCGCGACGCCCGGGCCACCTTCGCCGAGATCGGCGCCGAGGTCGGGCTCTCCGCCCCGGCGGTGAAGCGCCGGGTGGACCGGCTGGTCGCCGCAGGGGCCATCCGGGGGTTCACCGCGGTCGTCGACCCGGCGGCGCTGGGCTGGTCGACCGAGGCCTACGTCGAGGTCTCCTACTCCGGCGTGGTCTCCCCGCGCCGGCTCACCCAGGACCTCGGCGCGCTGCCCGAGGCGGTGAGCGCCTGGACCGTCTCCGGCGCACCCGACGCCGTCCTGCAGGTGCAGACCCGCGACGTGCGGCACCTGGAGGAGGTGCTGCAGCGCATCCGCGGCCTGCCCGACGTCACGGGGACGCAGACCGAGATCGTGCTGTCCCGCCTCTTCCAGCGCGCCGCCGTCCCCCCGGTCTGATCCGGGATCCTGCTCGGGCACCGTGCATCCTCCTGCGCGGGCGTTGCCCCAGGAGGACGGAGGTGGATCAACGACGCTGATCCACGCCGGGCGGGCGGGTCAGGCGCGGGCGGTCCAGGCCGACCACAGCTGCGCGTAGCGGCCCCCGGCGGCGACCAGCTCGGCGTGCGTGCCCTGCTCGACCACCCGGCCGCCGGCCAGCACCACCACGCGGTCGGCGCGTGCGGCCTGGGTCAGCCGGTGCGCGACCACCAGCGTGGTGCGGTCCGCGGTGGCGGCGAGCGCGGCCTCCTCCAGGTCCCGCGCGCCCGCACTACCCGCCTCCGCGGTGGCCTCGTCCAGCACCGCGACCGGCGGGTCGGCGAGCACCAACCGGGCCAGCGCCAGCTGCTGGGCCTGCGGCGCGGTCAGCTCCACCCCGCCCTCGCCGACCAGCGCGCCCAGACCCAGGGCCGGCGCCCAGTCCGCGCCGACGGTCTCCAGCGCGACGGCCACCTCGGCGTCGGTCGCCGAGGGCCGGGCCAGCCGGACGTCGTCGGCCAGCGTCCCGGCGAACACGTGCACCTCCTGGCTGACCAGCCCGACGTGCGCGCGCAGGTCCACCTCCGCGCCGTCGAGCAGGACCCGTCCCGCCGTGGGCTCCAGGGCACCGGCCAGCACGCCGGCCAGCGTCGTCTTGCCCGCCCCCGACGCACCGACCAGGGCGACCCGCTCCCCCGGCGCCAGCACGAGGTCGACGTCGCGGAGCACCGGCGGCCCGCCGGCGTAGGAGTGGCCCACCCCCTGCAGCTGCACCGACGGCCGGCTCGACGCGGGCACCGGCGCCGGCGGGACGTCGAGGTCGGCGACCCCGACCATGCGCACCAGGGAGGCGCCGGCCGACTGCACGTCGTCGAAGGTGAACAGCAGCAATCCCAGCGGGCCGAACAGCCGGTGGAACAGCAGCGCCGCCGTGGTCACCGCACCGACCGAGACGTCACCGGAGCGGACCAGCACGAACCCGACGGCGAGGACCGCGGCCAGGCCCACGTACTCGGCGCGGTTCATCCGCCAGCCGAAGTCGGTGAACAGCCGGAACACTCCCAACGTGATGCGCAGCGCCTGGCCCGAGCGGTCGTCGACCACCGCCCGGTGCCGCTCCTCGTCGGCGTAGGCGTGCACGGTGTCCGCGCCCTGCAGCGAGCTGACCAGCGCCTGCGACCGCTCCCCCATCGCCACCCGCTCGGCGGCGTACCGCGGCGCCGAGCGCGGCAGGTACCAGCGCAGCGCGAGCACGTACAGCGGCAGCGCGACCGCCCCGGCCAGCGCCAGCCGCCAGTCCAGCGCGCCCAGGCCGACCAGGGTGAGCAGCACGGTCAGCCCGGCCGAGGCCACCTGCGGCAGCGCGCTGGTCACCGCCTCGGCGACCTTCGCGACGTCGTCGCCGACCCGGGAGAGCAGGTCCCCGCCGCGGACCCGGTCCAGCGTCGCCGAGGGCAGGTGCAGCGCCCGGTCGACGACGGCCTCGCGAAGCCGGGCCAGCACGGTCTCGCCGAGCCGGGCGACCAGGACGGCGGACAGCCCGGTGAGGACGGCGGTCGCCAGCGCCGCGGCCACCAGCGCCCACACGTAGGGCCACACCGACGCAGCGCCGGCGTCGACGGCGTCGACCAGCCGGCCCAGCACCGCGGGCGCGACCAGCCCGGCGGCGGACGCGGCCACGGCGGACAGCGCGGCGGCCGCACCGGCCCACGGGCGGGCGCGCAGCTCGGTCCACACCACCCGGCCGGCGCGGCGCGGGGTGGCGACCGGCAGGAGCGGGCCGGTCACCGGAGCACCGCCGCGCGGTAGTCGGGCCGGCCGGCGAGCTCCCGGTGCGTACCGGTGGCCACCACGGCGCCGTCGCGCAGCACCACGACGCGGTCGCAGCGGCCCAGCAGCGCCGGGCTGCTGGTGACCAGCACCGTCGTCCGGCCGGACCGCAGCCGGGCCAGGCCGTCGGCGACGTCGCCCTCGGTCACCGCGTCGACCGCCGTCGTCGGGTCGTGCAGCACCAGGACCTGCGGTGCCCGCAACAGCGCACGGGCCAGCCCGACCCGTTGCCGCTGACCGCCGGACAGCGACCGGCCGCGGTCGGCGACCGGCAGCTCGAGGTCGGCGAGGTCGTGGGCGCCCGCGGCGGCGAGGGCGTCGGCGAGCGCGGCGTCCGGGGCCCGGCCGCCCGGGTCCACCGCGCTGCGCAGGGTGCCCTCGAACAGCACGACGGCGTGCGGCTCGACCAGCACCCGCGCCCGGACGGCGGCCGGGTCGAGCCCGGCGACGTCCACCCCGTCCAGCAGCAGTTCCCCCGGTCCGGGACGGCGGCGGCCACCCAGCAGCGCGACCAGGTCGGCGGCGTCGGCCGGGTCCGGGGCGACCACGCCCACCGTCTCCCCCGGTTCCACGTGGAACCCCCGGTCCGGGACCGCCACCGACCCCGGGCCGGGGGCAGGGACCGGACCGGCGGGGTGCACCGGCTCGGCGGCGAGGACGGCGACCACCCGGGCCGCCGACGCCCGCGCCTCGGCCACCTTCTGGCCCGCGAACCCGAGCAGGCCGACCGGTTCGGCCAGGAACTGGGCCAGGCCGACCACGGTGACCAACTGGCCCACGGTCATCGCGCCGTCCAGGGCCAGCGCGCCGGCCACCCCGGCGACGACGACGGCGAACAGGCCGCTGCCCAGCACCGTCGCGCCGCGGTAGGCGCCGACCGCCCGGGCGGCGCGCAGCGTGGAGGCCAGCGCCGTCCCGCTGGTGCGCCGGTACCGGTCGGCGGCGGCGTCCTCGGCGCGGATGCCCCGCAGCACCCGGGTGCCACGCACCAGGTCGGTGGCCAGGCCCGCGGTGCGGGCGACGTCGGCCTGCTGGGTGGCCGTGCGCCGGGTCAGCCAGGGCCCGAGCAGCTGCAGCAGACCGACCAGCAGCGGCGTGCCGACCAGGACGCCGAGGCCCAGCGGGACGCTGATCGCCAGCAGCCCCACCGCGGCGACGGCCAGCGCCGTCGTGCCCGCGACGACGAGCGAGGCGGCCTCGACCACCCGCCCGGCCTTCTCCGCGTCGACGGTCGCGGTGCTGAGCAGCTCCCCGGACGGCGGCGCGTCGCGCAGGCCGTGCGGGTCGAGCACCCGGGCCGCGACCTCCACCCGGAGCAGGTGGGTCTCGGTGAACCAGCCGGCCACCACCTGGCGGGCGCCGTACCGGTAGGCCTGGGAGAGCACGAGGAACAGCAGCGCGGTGGCGCCCAGGCAGGCCAGCAGGGCCGGCACCGATCCGGTGGCGACCGCCCGGTCGATGGTCACGCCGATGGCCACCGGCACCAGCGCCTCGCACGCCTGGTGCAGCGACAGCAGGACCGTGGCGGCGACGAGCTGCCGGGGGTGCCGGCGCAGGGCCCGCCGCAGCAGGCCGTCCGCCGTCCTCGGGTGCCCGTCCATGTGAGGGCACCCTAACCGGGCGCTAGGCGCGCAGGCGGCGGTGGCCCCGGCGCTGCACCCGGCCGACCGCGCGCTGGACCCGGCTCGGCGTCTGCTCGGGGTCCAGCAGCTCGGTGTCGGCGAGCAGGGTGTCGATGAGGCCCTGCCGCGGCGGCACGAACGGCTGCAGCGACCGGCCGGTGTCCCGGCGGAGGTCCTCCACCGCCGCCAGCAGCGAGCCGCCGTGCGCGGCCACCGCGGCCGCGACGTCGTCCGGGCCGACCCCGAGGTGCTCGGCGACCAACCGGTCGCGCATGCCGAGCACCGCGGCGGCGATCTCCTCGCGGCGCGGGTCGTCCGCGGGGGCCTCGATGGTCAGGTCGCACTCGGTGTCCAGGCCCATCGACCGGTTGTTCAGGTTCGACGACCCGATCCGCAGCAACCGGTCGTCGACGACGCAGACCTTGGCGTGCACGTAGACCGGGTTGCGCTGCTCGGTCACCGGGACGTAGAGGGAGAACCGGCCGTGCACGTCGGCCTTGCGGACCAACCCGAGCAGCTTGGCGCGGGCGGTGCCCATCGCCTTCTCCTCGAGCCAGCCGTCGGCGGTCTCGGGGTTCACCACGACGAACTCCGGCCCGTCGTCCTCGCCCAGCCGGGCGGCGATGGCCTCGGCGACACGGCGGTTGGCGAAGTACTGGCTCTCGATGTAGACGCAGCGCTTGGCACTGGCGATCATCGCCAGCCACAGGTCCTCGATCTCGTGGACCAGCTCCCACTCGCGGTGCTCCGGGCGGGTGCGCGAGATGGCCACGTCGACGTCGTGGAGCAGCACCGGGACCTGCTCGGGCCAGCAGTGCTCCACCCCCTCCACCGGCTGCAGCTGCTCACCGGTGCCGGCGGCCCAGCGGCGGCGGGCGAGGTCGCCCAGGGCCTTGGCCGCCGGACCGGACACCAGGCTGGTGACGTCGTGCCAGGGCTGGGTCACGCGCGGCGAGCGGGGCCGGTGCCGGTGCCGCTGGCGGTCCAGGTGCTCGGGGGTGTCCCAGCGGTCGGCGGTGACGTCGATGCCGCCGGCGAAGGCCAGGCAGTCGTCCACCACCACGATCTTCTGGTGGTGCGCCCCGCCGAGGGGGTGGTGGGCGTCGACCCTCATCTGGAACCGGTCGGAGGTCCGCCGGTTGAGCAGCACGATGGGCAGCAACCCGCGGCCGAGGGCCTCGAACATGCCGAGGTCCCACTGCAGGACGCCGACGAACAGGTCGGGGTTGGCCTCGACGGCGGCCTCCAGCACCCGCCCCACCCGGTCGTCGCGGCCCCGGCCCGGCGAGCGCGGGTCCATCCGGATGCGGGGGTCGAAGTCCCAGCCGATGAACAGCACCTGCTTCTCCGCCTGCAGCACGACCTGCTTGAGGGTGGCGAAGTAGTCGGCCGCGTCGACGAACACCGCGTGCCGGGTGGCCCGCTCGACCCGCCACACGGTCTCGCCCGGCACCAGCACGCTGCCGGTCGCCGGGGCGGCGTCCACCGGCTCGTGCTCGCTGGGGACGGCGGCGGCGAACCCCCCGGTGTCCCGGTCGGTGGCCGTCACGGGTGCCGCGTCGAGTAGGCCGCGGCGGCGTCCCGCAGGCTCTTGGTCGGCCGCAGCCAGGCGCCGTCGGGCGGCAGCGAGTCCAGCCGGACCCGGTCCAGCGGCGCCGCGAAGGCCCCGGGCACGTCCTCGATGTCGACGAAGTGCAGCAGGTCGGAGCTGATCGCGTAGCCGGCCACCTCGGAGAAGGCGACGACGACCACGTCGGTGCCGCCCCGCGCGAGGTCCTCCAGCGGCTCGGCGAAGTTGCGGCCGTCGCCGGAGAACACGACCAGCCGGCGCAGCCGGTGGCTGTTCGCGCGCACCTCGATGTGGTCGAGCATCGACTGGTCGATGTCGTCGTCCGGGCGGCTCTTGGGCCGGGCGAACACCGAGTAGCCGAAGCTGCGCAGCGCCTCGACCCAGCCGCGCAGGGTGGTCACGTGCTGCGGCGGCACGTTGGCGAACACGCACGCCTCGACGTCGTCGGCCCCGCCGCGCCCGGGCTCGCCGGCCCCGCCGACGAACCAGGCGGCGATGGCGTCGAAGCGCGGGCGGGACGCCGCGGTCGGCCGGGCACCGATGACGGTGGCCAGCGTCATGTCGATGTTCGGGGCGTCCCACACCAGCAGGTCCAGCGCCGGGCGGTCGGCCGCGCGGTCCACGGCCACGCCGGACCCGGGCTCGGTGGTCTCGGTCGTGGTCATCGGGTCAGTGTGCCGGGTGGCCGGCGCGGCCGGGGCCACCGCCGGTGCCGGGGTCACCCGCTCCGGGGGTCCGGCGGGGGACGTCGCCCGGCGCGCGCGCCGTCTGCGGGGGGTCTCCACCCCGGAATGGTCGCAGCCGTCACGGCCTCCGGTGCTGGACGGTCTTGTTCCAGGTCTCATACAGTCCGGCGTTGGCGCACAGCATCGACAGGGGAGGCGTCCTGGCCGAGATCACCAGGCGGGACCGCAAACGGGAGCGCACGCGCGAGCAGATCGTCACCGCCGCGCGCGCCCTGTTCCTCCGGCAGGGGTTCGAGCACACCACGGTGCTGCAGATCGCCGAGACCGCGGACGTCGCCGTGCAGACCGTGTTCAACCACGCGCCGAGCAAGGAGGCGCTGTTCTTCCTCGGCCGGGTGCCCTACGCCCTGGAGATGCCGGTCCTGCCGCCGGCCGCGGACGGCGAGGACCCCGCCGACGTCCTCGTGCGGCACCTCACCGAGCGGACCATGGGCTACCTGCACTCCCTGGAGGACCCGGACAACCTCGCGATGGCCGCGCAGATCGACACCTCGGCGGTGCTGGCCAGCTACGAGCGCACGATCCTGGCCGAGACCGAGGCGGGGCTGGCCGCCACCATCGCCCGGGAGCTGCCCGGTGTGGACGCGCGCTGGGCCGCCGCGCTGCTGCTGGCCACCACCCGCACCCACGCCCACGCCCACCGGCGCGCCCTGGTGCCCGGGGTGCCGGCCTGCGAGGCCCTGTCCCGGGTCCAGCAAGAGCTGCCCGGCCACCTGCGCGCCGTCCTCGCCGTGTGCACCCCGGCTGGGGTCGCCGTCGGCTGACACGTCTCCGCGGAGACGTCGACACGCACACCGGGTCGTCGTCCGACCACGATCCGCGTTCTTGTCGGACCCCGCCCCCACCATGTCGAACACCAGTTCGATCGAGGAGGCGGCGTGGCAGTGGTCGAGGACGTGGCGGAGGACGTGACGTGGACGTCGGGCGTCGCTCGACGGGGTCGCGGCGTCGAGCCCGGCGCAGGCGCGGCGGCTGGCCTGCGACGCCACGATCACCGCGGTGCTCGTCGACGGCGCCCGCGTGCTCGCCTGCGGCCGCACCCGCCGGCGGGCGAGCGCGGCCCAGCGCCGGGCCCTGCTGGTCCGCGACGGCGGCTGTGCGCGGCCGGGGTGCTCCGAGGACCGCCCCGAACGGTTGCACGCCCACCACCTGCGCCACTGGCTGCACGGTGGGCGCACCGACGTCGACGACCTGGTGCTGCTGTGCGACCGCGACCACGGGGCGGTCCACGACCTCGACCTCACCCTGCACCGCCGGGCCGGGCGGCTCGTCGCCCACGCGGTCGACGGGACCCCGGTGTGGCAGGACGAGCAGGCCGACGGTGGGCCCGCGCCGCTCGTCCACGTCGCCGACCCGTCCCTGCCGCTCGGGTGGCCGGCCAACGGCGAGCGCCTCGACCTCCGGTACGCCATCGGGGTGCTGCTGGACAACCGGGAGGTGCTCCGCCGCCACCTGCAGGAGGAGGCGGCAGGGCGCCTGCGGCTGGCAGGCTGACCGGGTGCGCACCACGAGCAGTCGCGAGGTCTACCGCAACCCCTGGACCCGGGTCCGTGAGGACGTCGTCGTCCGCGACGACGGCAGCACCGGTGTCTACGGCGTGGTCGAGAAGCCGGACTTCGCGCTGGTCATCGCGGCCGAGGACGACGGGTTCTGGCTCGTCGAGCAGCACCGGCACCCGGTGGGTCGGCGGTGCTGGGAGTTCCCGCAGGGCACCTGGTCGCATGGTGCGTCCGGGACGCCGGAGGACCTGGCCCGGGCCGAGCTGGCCGAGGAGACCGGGCTGCGGGCGGCCGACCTGCGCCACCTCGGGCACCTGGACGTCACGCCCGGTCTGTCCACCCAGGAGTTCGACGTGTGGCTGGCCACCGGGCTGACCCCGGGCCCGACCGCCCGCGAGGCCACCGAGGCCGACATGGTGCACGCGTTCGTGCCCGAGGCCGAGCTGGTCGCCCGGATCCGGTCCGGCGGCTTCACCGACGCGCCCTCGCTGGCCGGCTACGCCCTCCTGCAGCTCGACCGGGGTCGCTGACGGTCAGGCGCGGCGGACCAGCCGGCGCCGCGGCTGCCGGCGGTGGAAGGGCTGGGACCGCAGCGGGCGCCAGTCGGCCCGGGACACCGCGTACTCGACCTCGCCGAGCTCGGCGCCGGTAATCGGAGCGGTGCGGTCCTCGGTGTAGGTCCGCCGCCAGCTCAGCCCGAGCTTCTCCATGACCCGCCGCGACCCGGTGTTGACCGCCAGCGTGGTGGCCACGACCTCGTCGACGTCGGTGCTGGCGAAGGCGGCGTCCACGAGCACCGCGGCGCCCTCGGTGGCCAGCCCGCGGCCCCAGTACCCGCGGTGCAGCCGGTACCCCAGCTCCACGGCCGCGACGGTCTCGGTGACCATCGGGCGCAGCTCGAACCACCCCACGAAGGCGTCGGTCGCGCGGTCCTCGGCGGCCCAGTAGCCCAGCGGCAGCGGGCCGTGGTGGGCCAGCAGCCGGGGCAGGTCGCGGTCGCGGACCCGCGCCGCGGGCACCGGCCGGCCGGTGCCCAGGTGGCGCATGACCTCGGGGTCGCCGTGCAGCGCGACCACGGCGTCGCCGTCGGCCGCCCGGACCGGGCG
The DNA here is from genome assembly GCF_024124375.1 of Klenkia sp. PcliD-1-E. GTDB lineage: Bacteria > Actinomycetota > Actinomycetes > Mycobacteriales > Geodermatophilaceae > Klenkia. The sequence goes on along the minus strand of NZ_JAMXRZ010000070.1, from coordinate 9,675 downwards.
CAGCCGCAGCCGCGGGGTGAACAGCGGTGGGACGACCGGCCGGTCGCCGGGCCCGGGCAGGACGGGGCGCGGGTGCGCCAGCCGCCGCCTCAGGTCGATCGCCATCGACCTGAGGCTAGTGCCGGGGTCCTCCGGCGCTGCGCAGCCCGAGCCGCGCGTCCAGCACCTGCGTCACACCCGTCCCCCGCGCCACCAGCGACGCCGGACCGGCCCCTCGGGGGTCGGCGGGGCGGGTGGCGGGACGGGCCGGGCGGCCCGCCAGGCGGCCACGAGGGCCTCCTCGTCGTGCTTGCGGACGACGACCGGCGGGCCGTCCAGCGGAGTGCGCCAGGATGCCGCCACCCGGTCGTTGAACTCGCGGACGGCGGCCCGCACCCGGTCCTCGCCGGTCAGCGCGGCCAGCCGCCCGGGCAGGTCGTCCCGCTCGCGGCCCAGCGCCAGGGAGGGCGGCAGGAAGGCGGCGTCCGGTTCCTGCCGGCGGGCCCAGGCCAGCGCCCAGGTGTAGCTGTCGGACGGGCCGTCGTCCTTGGGCAGCGGCTTGCCGGCGCCCGGGAGGTCGGCGAAGGCGCCGCGCTCGTCCGCCGTCCGGATCTGGTGGTCGACCCAGGTCTCGAAGCTCATCCCCTCGGGCTTGCGCTCGGTCACCCCGCCCAGCCTCCCACCCTCACGCGGGGGCGACCACCGCCCGCTCCACGACCTCCCCGACCGCGGTCCCGGCCGGCAGCGTGCCCAGCACGCCGCCCCAGTCACCCCCCAGCCGGCTGGCGCAGAAGGCGTCGGCCACTGCGCCGGGGGCGTGCTGCAGCAGCAGCGACCCCTGCAGGCACAGCGCCAGCAGCGAGGCCACCCGGCGGGCGCGCAGGGGCAGGTCGACCGGGTCGGCGAGCTCGGCGCGCAGCCGCGCGACCGCGCCGTCGAACCGGTCGTCGGCGCCGGACGCGGCCTCGACCTCGGCGAGCACCGCGGCGACCGAGGCGGACTCGCGATCCATGGCACGCAGCACGTCCAGGGCGATGACGTTGCCGCTGCCCTCCCAGATCGAGTTCAGCGGGGACTGCCGGTACAGCCGCGGCAGCACCGACTCCTCGACGTAGCCGTTCCCGCCGAGCACCTCCAGCGCCTCCGCGACCACGGTCGGGGTGCGCTTGCAGACGTGGAACTTCGCCGCCGCGCCGGCCAGCCGCAGGAAGTCGGTCTCCCCGGCGTCCTGCGCGGCGGCCAGCCGGATGGCCAGCGCGGTGGCCGCCTCGCTCTCCACCGCGACGTCGGCCAGCACGTTGCGCATCAGCGGCTGCTCGACCAGCAGCGCGCCGAAGGCCGAGCGGTGCCGGGCGTGGTGCAGCGCCTGGGTGAGCGCGGCGCGCACGGTGGCCGCCGAACCCAGCACGCAGTCCAGCCGGGTCGTCGTGACCATCTCCAGGATGGCCCGCACGCCGCGGCCGGGCTCGCCGACCAGCCAGCCCACGGTCCGGTCGAACTCCACCTCCGAGGAGGCGTTGGAGCGGTCGCCGAGCTTGTCCTTGAGGCGCTGCAGCCGGAACACGTTGCGCTCGCCGTCGGGCAGCATCCGCGGCACGAGGAAGCACGAGACGCCCTCCTCGGTCTGCGCGAGCACCAGGAACAGGTCGCTCATCGGGGCCGAGGTGAACCACTTGTGGCCGGTCAGGTGGTAGGTGCCGTCGATCCGCGCGGCGGCCCGGGTGGTCCCGGCCCGGACGTCGGACCCGCCCTGCTTCTCGGTCATGCCCATGCCGGCGACCAGGCCGGCCTTGGTGCGCGGGTCGGCCAGGCCGAACTCGTAGCTGGTCGAGGTCAGCCCGGGCTCGAACACCACCGCCAGCTCCGGCGCCCGGCGCAGCGCGGGGACGACGGAGTAGGTCATGGTCACCGGGCAGCCGTGCCCGGCCTCCACCTGGGTCCAGCCGAGGTAGCCGACCGCGCGGCGCACGTGGGCGTGCGCGTCGCCGGCGGCGGCCAGGGCCCACGGCGCGCCACCCAGGCCGTGCGCGAACGCCGCGGTCATCAGCTCGTGCCAGGCGGGGTGGAACTCGACCTCGTCGATCCGGTTCCCGGTGCGGTCGTGGGTGCGCAGCCGCGGGGGGAACTCGTTGGCCAGCCGGCCCCACTCGGCGGCCTGCTCGCTGCCGGCCAGTGCGCCCAGGTCCTCCAGGGAGTCCAGGGTCAGCGGGTCGGCGTGCCGCAGGCAGGCCTCCCGCAGCGCGGTGTCGCCGGCGACCGGGTCGTGCCCGACCAGCGGGGGCACCTGGTTGGTCACCGTGTGGGTGGCGTTCACCCCGCGACCGTACGACCCGTCAGGGGCGGACCAGCCGCTGCAGCGCGAAGGCCGCCAGCGGCACGTAGCCGACCACCGGCAGGAGGGGTCCCGAGACCCGCAGCCCGGTCGTCGTACCGCCCTCGGGACCGGTGCGCACCCAGTGCGCGAGGACGAGCGTGCCCGGGCCGATGTCCACCGACCAGGTCCACTCCCGGGCCGCGTCGTCGACGGCGTCCACGACGAAGGGGGCCCGCAGGCCCGCCGGGCCCAGCACCTTCCCGGTGACACCGGGGTCGATGCGGACGGCGTCGGTCTCCACCCCGCGGATCTGCGGGGACCAGTCCGACCACTTGGCCGGGTGCAGGTACCGGTCCCACGCCTCGTCGGGGTGGACGGCGCCGGTGGCGTGCAGCCGCAGGGAGCTCATGCCTCCCATCCTGCCCGCGTCAGGGCACCGGCTCACCGGGGATGGTGAACAGCGGTTCCCATGCAGAGTCGACGTCGACCGGGAAGAGGACCGACGGCGCCTCCCCGACCGAGTTCCACCGCGCCCGGTAGGGCAGGTCCTCGAAGAGCACCTCGTCCCCGCGCTGGTAGACCTCCGTGGCTGACCAGGACTCCGTCACCCCCGTGACCGTGGGGACCGGGGTGATGGGTCCGTCGGAGGGGACGACCGGCCCGAGGAGTGTCCACGGCCAGGCCTGACCCGGACCCGGGACACCTGAGGGGTCGACGCCCACGGTGTAGAAGTTGGCCTGGTAGACCTGCCCACGCCACACCACCCGGTAGCCGGCGGGGTACGGGGCACTGGCACGCCAGATCGGGAAGGGTGCCGTGTCCGGGTCGTCCACGACCGGTACGGGGGACACCTCCTGGTCGACCACCTCCGGGCTGCGGCTCGTCGGCGTGCCCTCGGCCGTGGGGGTGAGGGCACGCGTGAAGTCCTGCGGCTCCTGCTCGACACCGCTGCAGGTGTTGGACAGCACGCTGACCCCGGCGAAGCTCGCGCCGCAGGCCTGGTCGCGGTTCGCCGACCAGAGCGCCAGCCGACCCAGACCGCGATCGGTGGCGAAGGAGCTCAGGCCCCGGGCGTCCTCGAGGGTGAAGACGTCGGTCGGCACGTCGTTCTGCCCGATCATCGGGGTCGCCCCCACCCGCGCCCAGGCCTCGCGGTCCGACAGCGGTGCCCCAGCAGCGGCCCACGCGGTGCTGACCTGGGCCACGGTCGCCTCCAGGGCGTCCTCGGTGGCCTCGAGCATGCCGGTGCCCTCGGGTCGGCTCGCGCCGTAGTTCATGGTCATGGCGTTGACACCCGCCAGGTCGACCCCGCCGGCCAGCGTGCTGTCGAGCACCGCGACGGCGTCGGCGGGGAGCCCGCTGGGGTCCACCGGGAGGGTCAGCCAGACCGCGAGGGGCTCCCCCGCCGCCGCCCGCTCCGCCTGCAACGCGGCCACCGCCGTGGCCCGGCGATCGTTCGCGGCCGTGTCACCCATGGCCGCGCCCTCGATGTCGAGGTCGATGCCGGACAGGTCGTAGCGCTCGACCACGGCGCGGTAGGCCGCGAGCAACCGGTCGGGGTCGGTGCAGGCCACGGCCAGCTCGTCGTTGAGCAACCCGCCGAAGCTGACGACCACGTCCCCCCCGGCTGCCCGCAGCTGCGTGATGCGCCGGTCGAGGTCGAGGCCGGAGGAGGCCTCGTCCAGGTCGTAGTAGGTGCCCCAGGAGGGGGTGCAGGGCTCGTCGGCGTCGGCCACGACGAAGGACAGGGCAACTGTCGACGCCGTGTTGGTCGCCGGGTCCTGGAACGCGAACCCCGGGGTGAGCGTGAGGTCGACGTAGGGCACCGGTGCCAGCACCCGGTCGGCGACCGCCGCAGCCGATCGGTCGCTCCGGGTCCAGTACCACCCGCCGCCGGCGAGGCCGGCCACGACAGCGAGCACGACCGCCAGCCGGAGCCACGAGATCCGTCGCTGCACGCGCGGTTCAGCCATGTCGCCGTCCATCGATCCCCTTCGGTGGAGCGTACGGAGAGTGAGGACGCAGACTACCGACGCCCCGCCCGTGCACGGGCCGATCACACCATGGACCGCACGACCCGCCCATGACATCACTCTGCGTGGCCGGTTCCTCCGTCCGTGTCATGCCCGCACCCATCCGGGTGGACGGCGTTCCGGATGGCCTGTTGCCCGGCGGGGTGGTCGTGCAGCATGGCCGCGCCGGGCCACCGTGGCCGCGGCGGGAGGGCTTCGGGGTGGTCGTGGACAGGACGTCGGGATCGGAGCGCCCCCGGGCGCCGAGGCGCCAGTGGGGCAGCGACCGCAGGCGGATCCCGCTGGCGGACCCCCGGATCAGCGACGGCCGGCTCACCTCCGGCCGCTTCGCCGTCGTGCTCGCCGTCGCCGCCTGGGCCGTGTACGTCCTCTACACCGTCGAGCAGCAGTTCATCGAGGGCCGCGCCGACACCGCCCGCAGGGTCATCGAGGCCGTCGGCTACCTGCTGCTGGTGACCCTGCTCGCCGTCTCCGCGGTGGCCTACCTGATCACCCGCATCGGCTTCTTCTACCGGGTCCGCAACCATCAGCGGGCCACCCGCATCGCCCTGGACAGCTTCATCGACCAGGACCGGCCCCCGACCATGACCGTCCTGGTGCCCTCCTACCAGGAGGAGGCCGAGGTCATCCGCACCACGCTGCTCTCGGCCGCGCTGCAGGAGTACCCCGGCCTGTCCGTCGTGCTGCTGGTCGACGATCCGCAGAACCCGTCGACCGCCCGAGCCCGAGCGCTGCTGGCCGACGCCCGGGCCCTACCCGGGCAGCTGCAGGACCTGCTCGACCGCCCCGCCTCGGCCGCGCGCGCTGCGCTGGCGCGGTTCGAGCGGTCGGTGGTGGGGGGCGGGGACGCCGGGGGACAGCAGCTGGCGGAACTGGCCGCTGACCACCGCGACGCGGTCGCCTGGCTCGACGACCTCGCCGCCGGCCACCCGGTGCGCGACCACACCGACGAGTTCTTCACCCAGCACGTCCTCGGCGCCCTCGCCCGCGACCTGGCCACGACCGCGGTGGCCCTGGACGAGGCGGCCGCAGAGGGGGCGAGGCTGCCGACCGCACGGGTGCGGCAGCTGCACCAGCGGCTGGTGTCGATCTTCTCCGTGCGTTTCTCGTCCTTCGAGCGCAAGCGCTACCGCAGCCTGTCCCACGAGCCGAACAAGGCGATGAACCTCAACAGCTACATCGGCCTCATGGGCGGGGAGTACGTCGAGACGACGACGCCCCTGGGCAGGATGCTGCAACCGGTGCTGCCCGGCCAGGGCGACCTGGTCGTACCGGGCGTGGACTTCGTGCTCACGCTGGACGCCGACAGCATGCTGCTGCCGGAGTACGCGCTGCGGATGGTCCACCTGCTCAGCCAGGCGGAGAACGCCCGGGTCGCCGTGGCCCAGACCCCCTACAGCGCCTTCCCGGGTGCAGGGACGCGCTTGGAGCGCATCTCCGGCGCCAGCACCGACATCCAGTTCATCGTGCACCAGGGCATGACCCAGTACGGCGCCACCTTCTGGGTGGGTGCCAACGCAGTGCTCCGCCGGGAGGCACTGGAGGACATCGTCGCCGTCGACTTCGCCGGCGACGTGGAGATCCGCCGCTACATCCAGGACCGCACGGTCATCGAGGACACCGAGTCCTCCATCGACCTCGGCATCCACGGCTGGCGGCTGCACAACTACCCGGAGCGGCTGGCCTACAGCGCCACGCCCCCTGACTTCGGGTCGCTGTGCATCCAGCGTCAGCGGTGGGCCAACGGCGGTCTGCTGATCCTCAGCAAGCTGCGCCGGCAGGTGCGGGCCCGGCGGGCCCGGGGCGAGCAGAACCGCTTCGGGGAGCTGTTCCTCCGCACCAACTACATGGCCTCCATCGCCTGGAGCTCGATCAGCCTGGTCGTGATGCTGGTGTACCCGTTCGACGCGACGTTGCTGAACCCGCTGCTCTACCTGGTGTCGGTGCCCTACTTCGCCGCGATGGCCAGTGACCTGCGCGCGCTCGGTTACCGGCGGCTGGACGCGCTGCGCATCTACGGCTTCAACCTGGTCCTGCTGGCCGTCAACCTCGCCGGTACGGCGGCGTCGGTCCTGCAGATGGTCACCGGGGAGAAGAGCGCGTTCAAGCGGACACCGAAGGTCCGCAACCGGACCACCTCGGCCCCCTCCTTCCTGCTCGCCCCGCTGGTGCTCATCGCGTTCTGCACCTGGACCGTCCTGGTGGACGTGCAGGAGGGGAACTGGGTCAACCTCTTCTTCGCCGCGGTGAACGCCTCGCTGGCGACCTACGCGCTGCTGGCCTACATCGGCCCGGTGCACCTGGTCGTCGACCTCGCACTGCAGCTGCGCAACTGGGTCTACCGGCCGGTCGCGGTCGAGCGTCCCCGACGCCGACGGTCGTGGCGTCGGCGTGGGGCACCCGCAGCACCGGGCGGGCGCGTGGCCACCTGGCCGGACATCCTCGGCCACCCGGTCCCTGCCCGGCCCGAGGACCACCGGGCGCGTCACCGGGCAGGCTCGCACGTGGCCAGCGCGCGCTCCGGCCAGGACCTCGGCCTCCACACCTTCCACGACCACGTCTTCTTCACCGTCTTCCAACCCGTCGTGGACACCGCCTCCGGGCGGGTCGTCGGGCACGAGGCCCTGTGCCGGTTCGCCGACGGGCTCCCGGTCGACCAGCAGCTCACCACCGCGCGCCGACAGGGCAGCGACACAGAGCTGGACTGCGCCATGGCCTCGGCCGCCCTGGCTTCCGCCGTCGACCTGCCGGCCGGGTCGACGGTGTTCCTCAACGTGGCCAGCCGCACCTGGCGCGACCCGGAGCCCCTGCTCGCCGTCCTCGCCGGACGCAGCGCCGCCGGCAGCGGCCGCCTCGTGCTGGATGCCGGGCAGGACGACCTGGCCGCCGCCACCGCTGTGGCCCGCCGCTCCGGGGCCGACGTCGCGCTGGGCGTCTCCACCACCGCGGGGGTGGGCATCGACCTCGAGCTGCACCGACCTCGGTGGCTGAAGCTCGAGCGGGCCATCGTCCTGCAGCTGCTCAACGGCTGGCTCGACCCGGCCGAGGTGGTCGCGGTGGTGGAGGCCGCCGCAGCCGTCGGCTGCGACACCCTCGCCTGCGGCGTGGAGGACGCCGAGGAGCTGCGCGTCCTCGAGCAGTGCGGGGTGCGCTACGTCCAGGGGTTCCACACCGGCGCACCCCGGCCGCCCCGGATCGGCACGGCGGCCCTGGTCCGCTGAGCGGCCGTCATGCCGGTGGCCCGCCGAGCAGCAGCGCGCGGAGCAGGTGCATGCCGACGGTCACGGTGCGCTTGCGGAAGGCCGCCCGGTCGCCGGGGACGACGAGGGAGCGGGTGACGGCGCCGTCCGGTCCGACCGCGCACAGGTGCACCGTGCCGACCGGCTTGTCCGGGCTGCCCCCGCCGGGGCCGGCGATCCCGGTGACGCCGATGCCGACGTCGGCGCCGAACCGGTCGCGGGCGCCGTCGGCCAGCTGGCGGGCCACCTCGGGGCTGACCGCACCCACGGTGGCCAGGGTGTCGGGCCGGACGCCGAGCAGCTGCTCCTTGGCGCTGTTGGCGTAGGACACCACCCCACCCGGCACCCAGGCCGAGGCGCCGGGCCGGTCGATGAGCCGGGCGACGAGCTGGCCGCCGGTGCAGGACTCCGCGGTGGCGACGGTCAGGCCCCGCTCCGCCAGGGCGTCGGCGACCAGCGCGTCCACCTCGGGGCCCTCGCTGAACAGGGTCGCGGCGTAGTCGGTGCGCACCGCCTCGACCAGCCGGCCGTAGGCGGGTGCCGCGCCGGGGGCGTAGCGGGTGACGATCTCCAGCTCGCCGTCGCGCAGGCAGGTGGTGACCTCCAGCCCGGCGAGCTGGTCGTCGACCCGGCGCAGGGTGGCCGCGAGCTCGGACTCGGGGGTGCCCCACAGCCGCAGGGTGTCCTGGCGCAGCTCCTGCGCCCGCGCGAGCACCGTCCGCACCGGGGCGGCCTCCAGCGCGGCCGGCCACATGGCCTGCAGCTCGCTCGGCGGCCCGGGCAGGACGACGACCGGCGGGCCGTCACCGGAGGAGGGGGGGACGACGAGGCCCGGTGCGGTGCCCACCGGCTCCAGGACGACGGCGCCGGCGGGCACCCGGGCCTGCTTGCGGGTACCCGCCTCGGTCGCGGCCGGGTCGACCCGCCACCCCCGGCGGGCCATCAGCCGCTCCACGATCGCGCCGATCCGGCCGGCGAGGGCCTCGTCGACGGCGGAGGGGCGGCCGCAGAAGTCCCCGACCACCTCGGCGGTCAGGTCGTCGGCGGTCGGGCCGAGCCCGCCGGACGTGAGCACCAGGTCGTTCGAGGCGGCGAGGAAGCCCAGCGCCGCGCGCAGGTCCTCGGGGCGGTCGCCGACCACCACGACCGAGCCCACGTCGACGCCGAGCCGACGCAGCTCCTCGGCCAGCCACGGGCCGTTCCGGTCGGTGACCCGGCCGGTGAGGACCTCGGTGCCGGTGACGACGATGCCCGCGCGTGCTCCCACGCGACCGACACTAGGCGCCGTTACGGTGGCCCGCGTGAGCCAGCCGCCGTACCCGCCGCCGTCCCGTCCGGAGCCCCGTCCCGAGCACCCCGGGGCCCGTGCCGAACAGCCGTACGACCCGGCGCACCCCGGCCACGCCACCGAGCCGGCCTACGACCCCGCCTACCCGCCGCAGCCCACCGGCCCGATGGACGGCTCGGCCCCGGCGCCGCCGCCGCTGCCCGGGCCCGAGGTGTCCACCGGGCCCCGGGTGGGTGCCCGGGCACGCAGCTCCGCCGACCGCGCCGCGCTGACCGCCGCCGTCCTCGGGGTGGTCGGCTTCGTCCTGCTGGTGGTCGGTCTGTCGGTGTCCACGGTCGGCATCACCCTGTGGACGGCGGTCCCGGCGTGGTCGGTGTTCGCGGTGCTGGCCGCGCTCGTCGCGCAGGTGCCGCACGTCCCCAGCCGGGGCGGGCTCAGCCGCGGTCAGGCGTGGCAGGTCGGCGCGGCCGGCGCCGGGGGCCTGGCGCTGTTCTGGCTGCTGGTCGTCGTGTTCCCCGGCGGCGGGGCGACCGACCGCGGCTTCGTGCTCACCCTGGCCACCGCGCTGGTGGCCGGCGGGGTCTGGCTGCGGCGCCGGGGCTCCTGACCCGCTAGTCGCCGCGGCCGGGGAACGGCCAGCCCGGGACCAGGTCCTCCAGCCCGCCGCGGCCGCCCCGCCCGTCGCCGCGCTCGTCGCCGCGGTCGTCGGCGTCCTCGGCGGTGGTGGTGGGGGCCGCCGTCGTGGGCGGCGGGGTGGTGGGCACGGCCTGGCCGAGGCCGGTCCCGGTCGGGGAACCGAGCTGCGGCACCGGCGCGGGCGCC
>NZ_JAMXRZ010000006.1 GCF_024124375.1 Klenkia sp. PcliD-1-E | reverse complement strand
CTCGTCCCGTCGGCTGACCCGCCGGGGGACCGGTCGTGACCGACGAGCGCACGCCGCAGCTCCCCGCCCGCCTGGACCCGCGCCTGGGCCGGCCCGCCGGCGCCGTCCGCACGGCCCGGACCGGCGGCGGCCACCGGGTCGCGGTCGCCGTCCGGGCGATGGCCGGTGTGCTCAGCGTCCTGCTGGTCGCCGGCAGCGGCTGGGGCTGGTACCTGGTCCGCGTCGCCGAGGCCAGCGTCAACCGCACCGACGCCATCCCCACGACCGGGAACACCGACATCAACGGCGACGGCCACGCCGGCCAGGAGATGAACATGCTCCTGGTGGGCGTGGACTCCCGGGCCGGGCTGACCCAGCAGCAGGTCGACGAGTACGCCACCGGCGACCCCGACGACCTGCACAACACCGACACGATGATGCTGGTGCACATCCCCGGCGACGGCTCCGCGGCGTCGTTCGTGTCCTTCCCCCGCGACATGTACGTGCAGATCCCCGGGCACGGCCAGGGCAAGCTCAACTCGGCCTACGCCGCCGGCTACGACGACGTCGACGGCAGCGACGACGACAAGCGCGCCGGCGGCGCGCGCCTGCTGATCCAGACCATCAGCAACCTGTCGGGCCTGCAGATCGACCACTACGCCGAGATCAACCTGCTCGGCTTCATCAACCTGACCTCGATCGTCGGCGGCGTCGACGTCGACCTGTGCCAGGCCAGCGACGACTCGGTCACCGGTGCGCACTTCGACGCCGGCCCGCAGACCCTGACCGGCAGCCAGGCGCTGCTGTTCGTCCGGCAGCGGCACGGCGTCGGGGAGCGGGCCTCGGACTTCGACCGGGTCGCCCGCCAGCAGGTCTTCATCGCCGGGATGCTGCGCAACCTGCTCTCCAGCGACCTGATGCTCAACCCGAACAAGCAGCGCCAGGTCGTCGAGCAGGTCGGCAGCTCGGTCACCCTCGACCGCGGCCTGGACATCTTCACCCTCGCCGCCCAGATGCAGGGCGTGCAGCCGGGCAACATCACCTTCCAGACCATCCCGGGCCTGACCGACGCCAGCGTCGACGGGGTCTCGGTGCTCAAGCTGCCACCCGCCCAGGTGCTCACCGACTTCTTCGCCGACCTGACCGCCGACCCCGAGCCCGCCGCCGACGCCGCCCCGGCGCAGGCCCCGGCGACGGTCGCCCCCGCCCAGGTGACCGTGTCGGTGCTCAACGGCTCCGGGGTCTCCGGTGCCGCGGCCGGCGCGGCCGGGGAGCTGACCTCCGCCGGGTTCGTGGCCAGCAGCGGTGGCAACGCCGCGGCCACCGCCACCACGACCATCACCCACCGCACCGGGGACGAGGCCGCCGCGGCGACCCTGGCCGCCCAGGTGCCCGGTGCCGCGGTGGCCGTCGACGACTCCCTCACCGCGGGCACCGTCGAGCTCGTGCTGGGCACCGACTTCACCGGGGTGGGCCAGCCGGTCACCGCCGCCGCGCCGACCACCGAGCCGGTCGTGCCCGGGTCCTACGTCAACCCCGAGCGCACCGCCGCCGACACCAGCTGCATCAACTGACGAGAAACCCGTTCCGGCATGCTGGCCGGGTCCTTCGCCTAGTTGGGCGTCATGGGCCCGGCGAACTGCTGGATCGGCACCGGGACGGCGCCGAGCTCGCGCAGCAGGGTGAGCTCCCGGCGCAGCAGCCGGGACTCGGCGGCCAGCCGACGGCGGGTGGCGGACTCGGCGAGCAGCGCCTGCCGGTCGTCGGTGGTCAGCAGCGCGGCCGAGGCCACCAGGTAGGACAGGCCGCGCGCGTCGTCGCCCACCTGGCGCAGCAGCGCCGCGGCCGCGCCGTCCGCGGTGGCGGGCCCGTCGTCGTCCCTGTCCGAGCCGTCGGAGCCGTCCAGGCCGAGGTCGGCCAGCAGCTCGGCCTCCTCCTCGTCGTCGACCTCCAGCGGCCCGCCTCCGCTGCGCAGCGCGGCCACCTCGGTCACGTAGCGGGCGAACAGGCCCGAGACACCGCTGACCAGCACGTCCAGCGACCCCTTCGCCACCGAGGCGGCGACGTCGTCGTCGGCGGGGGCGAGGGTGCCGGGCTCGGAGACCAGGCCCTCGGCGTCCCCGGCGGCCTCCTCGGCCGCCTCCTCCTCGCCGAGCCACTCCACCTCGGCCTGCAGGTAGGGCGGGTCGTCGGCGACGACGACGTCCAGCAACCGGAAGCGGTCGGCGCCCACGGTGACCAGCCGGTACCCGCCGTCGGCCTGCGGGGTGACCGCGCGCAGCACGGCGGTGCAGCCGACGTCGAACAGCGCCTCTGCGGGGGCGACCCGCTCGACCTCCCAGCCCTGGCGGATGGCGACCACGCCGAAGGAGCGGGGCCCGCTGCCCTCGGGGCGGGCGACCAGGTCGGCGACGAGCCGCCGGTAGCGGGGCTCGAAGATCTGCAGGGGCAGCACGACGCCGGGGAACAGGGGGCTCCCCAGGGGGAACAACGGGATCAGCTCGCCCACGTCCCGAACCCTACGGGGGACGGCGGGCAGCGGCCCAGCGCCGCGCAACTACCCTGGGGCCGTCCGCCGTCGCCCTCTGGAGGTACCTCGTGCTCGCCCGCATCGACCTGCGTGGATCCCGGCTGCCGGGGGTGCGCGAGCTCACGGGCCTGCTGCCGAGGGCCGGCACCGACATCGACAGCGTGCTGGCCACCGTCCGGCCGATCTGCGAGGACGTGCGCGAGCGCGGCGCCGAGGCGGTCCGCGAGATCACCGCGCGGTTCGACGGGGTGGACGCCGAGGACTTCGCCGTCCCGCAGTCCGCCCTCGACGACGCGCTGGCCTCGATCGACCCCGCGCTGCGGGAGGCGCTGGAGGAGGCGGTGTCGCGGGTGCGGAAGGTGCACGCCGACCAGCGGCGCACCGACGTCACCACCGAGGTCGTCCCCGGCGGCACGGTCACCGAGCGCTGGGTCCCGGTCCGCCGGGTGGGCCTCTACGTGCCCGGGGGGCTCGCCCCGCTGCTGTCCAGCGTGGTGATGAACGTCGTCCCCGCGCAGATCGCCGGCGTGCAGTCGATCGCCGTGGCCACCCCGCCGCAGCGCGACAACGGCGGCCTGCCCGACCGCGGCGTGCTGGCCGCGTGCGCGCTGCTCGGCGTCACCGAGGTCTACGCCGTCGGCGGCGCGCAGGCCATCGCCGTCTTCGGCTACGGCGCCGGGTCCTGCGAGCCGGTCGACCTCGTCACCGGCCCGGGCAACGTCTACGTCACCGCGGCCAAGCGGCTGCTGCGCGGCCTGATCGGCATCGACAGCGAGGCCGGCCCCACCGAGGTCGCCGTCCTCGCCGACGACACCGCCGACCCGGTGCACGTCGCCGCCGACCTGATCAGCCAGGCCGAGCACGACCCGCTGGCCGGCGCGGTGCTGGTCACCACCAGCGAGGCCCTCGCCGACGCGGTCACCGCGGTGGTGCCCGAGCAGGTCGCGGCCACCAAGCACAGCGAGCGGATCACCACCGCGCTGGGCGGGTCGCAGTCGGGCATCGTGCTGGTCGACGACCTCGACGCCGGCCTCGCCGTCGTCGACGCCTACGCCGCCGAGCACCTGGAGATCCAGACCCGGGACGCCCGCGAGGTCGCGCTGCGGGTGCGCAACGCCGGCGCGGTGTTCGTCGGTGCCTGGTCGCCGGTCAGCCTGGGTGACTACGCCGCCGGGTCCAACCACGTGCTGCCCACCGGTGGCTGCGCCCGGCACTCCAGCGGCCTGAGCGTGCAGACCTTCCTGCGCGGCATCCACCTGGTCGACTACGACGAGCAGGCGCTGGCCGGCGTCGCCCGGCACGTCGACGTGCTGGCCCACGCGGAGGACCTGCCGGCGCACGCCGCCGCCGTCGCCGTCCGCCGGCGATGACCTCGCTGTCGGACCTGCCGCTGCGCCCCGAGCTGCGGGGCCGCTCGCCCTACGGGGCCCCGCAGGTGCCCGCCCGGCACCGGCTGAACACCAACGAGAACCCGCACCCGCTGCCCGACGAGCTGCTCGCCGACCTGGGCGCCGCGCTGGGCGAGGCCGCGCTGGACCTCAACCGGTACCCCGACCGCGACGCCACCGCGCTGCGCGCGGACCTGGCCGCCTACCTCTCCCGCTCGGGCACCCCGGTGACCGCGGCGCAGGTGTGGGCGGCCAACGGTTCCAACGAGGTGCTGCAGCAGCTGTCGCAGGCCTTCGTCGGGGCCGGTCGGACCGCGCTGGGCTTCACGCCGTCCTACTCCATGCACCCGATCATCACCGCGGCCACCGGCGGCACCTTCGTCGACGGCCACCGGCGGGCGGACTTCACCATCGACACCGACGCCGCGGTCGCCCAGGTCCGCGACGTCCGGCCCGACGTCGTCTTCGTGACCAGCCCGAACAACCCCACCGGGACGGCGGTGGCGCTGGAGACGGTCACCGCGCTGCACGACGCCTCCGACGGCGTCGTCGTGGTGGACGAGGCCTACGCCGAGTTCGCCCGCGAGGGCACGCCGTCCGCGTTGACCCTGCTCGCGGGCCGGCCGCGGCTGGTGGTCAGCCGCACGATGAGCAAGGCGTTCGGCATGGCCGGGCTCCGGCTCGGCTACCTGGCCGCCGACCCCGCCGTCGTCGACGCCCTGCAGCTGGTCCGGTTGCCCTACCACCTCTCCAGCCTCACCCAGGCCGCCGCGCGGACCGCGCTGGCGCACACCGATGCCCTGCTGGCCACCGTCGACGCCGTCAAGCACGAGCGGGACCGGATCGTCGCCGCGCTGCCCGGCCTCGGGCTGACCAGCGTGCCCAGCGACGCCAACTTCGTGCTCTTCGGCGGGTTCGACGACGCCCCGGCCGTGTGGCAGGCACTGCTGGACCGCGGCGTGCTGGTCCGCGACGTCGGCCTGCCCGGCTGGCTGCGGGTGACCGCGGGCACCGCGGAGGAGACCGACGCCTTCCTCACCGCCCTGGGTGGGGTGCTGGCCCACCTGGGACAATCACCGGCATGAGCCGCACCGCCCGCGTCGAGCGCACCACCAACGAGACGAAGCTGGTCGTCGAGGTCGACCTCGACGGCACCGGCACCAGCTCGATATCCACCGGGGTCGGCTTCTACGACCACATGCTCACCGCGCTGTCCAAGCACAGCGGCATCGACCTGCGCGTGCAGGCCGACGGCGACCTGCACATCGACGCCCACCACACCGTCGAGGACGTCGCCATCGCGCTGGGCCAGGCCTTCGCCGAGGCGCTCGGGGACAAGAAGGGCATCACCCGCTACGGCGACGCCACCATCCCCATGGACGAGGTGCTGGTCCAGGCCGCCGTCGACCTGTCCGGCCGGCCGTACTTCGTGCACGCCGAGCCCGAGACCATGACGCCGATGATCGGCCCGGAATACCCGACCTCGCTGACCAAGCACGTGCTGGAGAGCTTCGCGTTCAACGCCCGCATCTCGCTGCACGTGCGGGTGCTCTACGCCGGCCGCGACGCCCACCACATCGTCGAGGGCCAGTTCAAGGCGCTGGCCCGGGCGCTGCGCACCGCCGTCGCGCTGGACCCCCGGGTCACCGACGTGCCCTCCACCAAGGGCGCGCTGTAACCGGTGGGGTTCGCCTCCGGGCTCATCGCCATCGGCTTGTTCCTGCTCGGCGGGGCGTTCTCGATCTTCCGCGCCGACCACCCCGAGAAGGGCCGGACGACGGGTCAGTGGGTCTTCGCCGGCCTGCTGGTGCTCGCCGCCGCCCTGGCCATCGCCTCCGGCGTCCTCAGGCTCTGAGCCGCCCGGCGAAGGCCTCCGCGGTGGCCAGCTGCGCCCGCAGCGCGTCGACCCGCTCGGCGGCCGCGGCGCGGTAGTGCGCCAGCCGCTCGGCCGGGCCGCCGTCGGCCAGCGCGGTGAGCAGCTCGCGCATCTCCTCCAGCGAGAACCCCAGCGGCTTCATCTGCATGATCACCTGCAGCCGCTCGACGTCGTCCTCGGTGTAGAGCCGGAACCCGCCCTCGCTGCGCGCCGAGGGGACGGCCAGCCCGACCTCCTCGTAGTACCGGATGGTCCGCAGGCTCAGCCCGATCCGGTCGGCGACCTCGCCGATCTGCAGCATCCCGTGCGCGCCCATGCGGCTCAGTGTCCCGGGTCAGTGGCCGGCGCCCAGCGTGCCGGCCATCCGGCGGTGCCAGTGCCCGGCGGCGCCGGTGAGGCCGACCAGCTCCACCGCCGTCCCGCGGGTGGCGTACCGGTGCTCCACGGCGTCCAGCGCGGCCACCGACGAGGCGTCCCAGACCTGGGCGTCCGAGAGGTCGACGACCACCCGGCCGGGGTCCCCGGCGTAGTCGAACCGGCTGACCAGGTCGTTGCTCGAGGCGAAGAAGAGCGCGCCGCTGACCCGGTAGGTGCGTACGCCGTCCTCGACCGGGCCGGGGACGACGGAGACCAGGTGCGCGACCCGGCGGGCGAAGAGCACGCAGGCGGTGAGCACGCCGACGCCGACCCCGATGGCCAGGTTGTCGGTGGCCACGACGACCGCGACGGTCACCAGCATCACCGCGCTCTCGCTGCGCGGCATCCGGCGGAGGGTGCGCAGCGAGTGCCAGTCGAAGGTGGCGATCGACACGAACACCATCACCGCGACCAGCGCCGCCATCGGGATGACCGCGACGACGTCGCCGAGGGCGACCACCAGCACGAGCAGGAACACCCCGGCCAGGAACGTCGACAGCCGGGTCCGCGCCCCCGAGCGCACGTTGATCATGGTCTGGCCGATCATCGCGCAGCCGCCCATGCCGCCGAAGGCGCCGGTGACCACGTTGGCGATGCCCTGGCCCACCGACTCCCGGCGCTTGGAGGACCGCGTGCCGGTCAGGTCGTCGACCAGGGTCGCGGTCATCAACGACTCCAGCAGGCCCACCGCCGCCAGCCCCACGGCGTAGGGCAGCACGATGCGCAGCGTCTCGACGGTCAGCGGGACACCGGGCCACAGCAGCGACGGCAGGCTGTCGGGCAGCGCGCCCTGGTCGCCGACGGTGGGCACGTCGATGCCGGCGGCCACCGCGGTCACGGTCAGCACGATGATCGCGACCAGCGGTGCGGGGACGGCGGTGGTCAGCCGGGGCAGGCCGAAGATGATCGCCAGGCCCACCGCCGCCATCGGGTAGACCAGCCACGGGACGTCGACCAGCTGCGGCACCTGGGCGGCGAAGATCAGGATGGCCAGCGCGTTGACGAACCCGACCATCACGCTGCGCGGCACGAACCGCATCAGCCGGGCGACCCCGAGCAGGCCGAGGGCGATCTGCAGCACCCCGCCGAGCAGGACCGCGGCGATCAGGTACGGCAGCCCGTGCTCGGCGACCAGGGGCGCGATGACCAGCGCGATCGCGCCGGTCGCCGCCGAGATCATCGCGGGCCGGCCGCCGACGACGGCGATCGTCACCGCCATGGTGAAGCTGGCGAACAGCCCGACGCGGGGGTCGACCCCGGCGATGATGGAGAAGCTGATGGCCTCGGGGATGAGGGCGAGGGCGACGACGAGGCCGGCGAGGACCTCGGTGCGCAGGGTGCGGGGGTCGCGCAGGGCCGTGGTCCAGCCGGGCGCGCGCAGGGCAGACGTCATCGTTCCGTTCCGCAGGTGGGGGAGGGGAGGGCCGCTCCGCCGCGCTGCGGGGCCGAGGAGGAACCCTACCCTCACGTGAGGGGAGGGTTGCTCGTGGGAGGGCGTCGACGGGCGAGACCGGGTCGGTCGCTGCCTCGGCCGGCGTCGGGGCAGCAGCCAACCCGGGGTGATCACCGCGGTGGCGGGCGCTGGGTAGCGTGGCGCCGGTGAAGAAGGTCGTCGTCCTGGACTACGGGTCGGGCAACCTGCGCTCGGTCGAGCGTGCGGTCGCCCGGGTGGGAGCCGACGTCGAGGTGACGGTCGACCCGCACGCGGCGCTGGAGGCCGACGGCCTCGTCGTCCCGGGCGTGGGTGCCTTCGCCGCCTGCATGGACGGCCTGCGCGCCGTCGACGGGCCGCGGATCATCGGCAAGCGGCTGGCCGGTGGGCGGCCGGTGCTCGGCATCTGCGTCGGCATGCAGGTGCTCTTCGACCGCGGCATCGAGCACGGCTACGGCGCCGAGGGCTGCGCCGAGTGGCCCGGGGTGGTCGAGCAGCTGCACGCCCCGGTGCTGCCGCACATGGGCTGGAACACCGTCGAGGCCGCCGAGGGCACCGAGCTGTTCGCCGGCATCGAGGACCAGCGGTTCTACTTCGTGCACTCCTACGGCGTGCGCGACTTCCCGCTCGGCCGGGACGGGACCGGCCCGCTGAAGCCGCCTGCGGTGACCTGGGCCGAGCACGGCGACCGGTTCGTCGCCGCGGTGGAGAACGGGGCGCTGAAGGCCACCCAGTTCCACCCGGAGAAGTCCGGCGACGCCGGGGCCGCGCTGCTCACCAACTGGCTGCGCACCCTGGGCTGAGGCTCACTGCAGGGGGAAGGGCGGCTGGAGCCACCAGGGTGAGTCCAGGACCTCGACCCGGTCCACCCACTTCACCCACCACACGCCGCGCCGGCCCGGGGCGACCAGGCGCACCGGGGCACCGTGACCGGGCGACAGGGGCTGTCCCGCGGCGTGGGTGGCCAGCAGCGTGCCCTCGGCGTCGCGCAGCGGGATCCGCCGGGAGAACCCGGTCACCGATGTGACCAGGAGGCACTGCGCGCCCGCGACCTCGCCCAGGTGGTCGGCGACCAGCCGGGCCAGCGTGGTGCCGCGCCAGTCCTGGTCGGCGTACCAACCGCCGGTGCAGTCCAGCCGGGCCCGCACCTCGTCGCCGCGGTCGAGGTCGGCCAGGGGGACGACGACCTCCCGCCCGCCGCCGCTGAGCGTGATCGACGAGCCGACGGCGTCGGGGACGGTGTCCGACGCCCACTGGGTGACCGGCATGGCGGCGGGGTCGTCGGTGCCGCGCTCGTAGGAGCCGGTGCCGCTGCGGCGTGCGCCGGGTGCGCCGGTGACCCGCCAGACGCCCTCGGTCACCGCCCACAGCGCCAGCGACCCGCCGGCGAGCGCGCCGGTACCCAGCAGGGTGCGGCGGGACAGGTCGACCTTCCGCGGTCGCTGGTGCCGGCCCCAGATGTGCGCAACCAGGGCGACCACCAGCACGACGGCCGCGCCCACGTGCACCTGCAGCGCGGCGATCAGCGTCCCGGAGGTGGCCCAGATGCCGGCGGCGCCGGCGGCGTGCAGCACGCCGCTGACCACGCAGACCGCGACCAGCCCGGTCAGCCAGTAGGCCGCGGCCGGGGCCCGCAGCTGCGGCGGCCTGGCCCGCGCCCGCCGGACGACGACGGTCTTCCAGGGCACGAGCAGCAGCAGGCCCAGCCCGGCGGCGCCGTGCGCGACCGCGACCACCCGGCCGGCCACCGGGGTGCCGACGGCGAACCCGAGCACGCCGGTGCCGCCGGCGACCAGCAGCAGGCCGAGCAGGGCGAGGTTGGACCGTCGTCCCGCCCGCTGCAGCCCCCGCACGGCGTTCAGTGTGCGCCGGTGGCGCCCCAGCGGCCGCGGTGCACGACCTCCTCCACCCCGCGCCGGCCCCGCTTCAGCGACGGGGAGCGCCGGTCGTCGGTGCCGGGGTAGCCGACGGACACGCAGCCGACGGGGCGGTAGCCGTCGGGGACGCCGAAGGCCTGCCGCAGGGCGGGCACCCGCGCTGGCGGGACGCCGAAGAAGCACGCACCCAGGCCCTCGTCGACGGCGGTGAGCAGCACGAGCAGCGACGCCATGCCCGTGTCGACGTCCCAGTAGGGCACCGGCCACCGCGCCTCGTCCCGGTCGGTCCAGCCCTTGTCGGGCTCGGCGTAGCGGTCGAGGTAGGCCGCCTTGTGGCTGAACGGCACGACCAGCAGCGGCGCGCGGCGCATCCGGGTCAGCCAGCCGTCGAGGGCTCCGCCGTCGGTGGTCGGGCCGTCGGTGGTGGCGGTCCAGAACGCGTCGCGCTCCTCGGGGGTCTCCAGGACCAGGAAGGCCCAGCCCTGGCTGAACCCGGCGCTGGGCGCGCGCAGCGCGTGGGCCAGCAGTCGCTCCCGGACCTCGGGCGGCACCGGACGGTCGGGGTCGTAGTCGCGCACCATCCGCCGCCGCCGCAGCACCTCCGAGAACTCCACGCCGTCAGCCTGACGTCAGCGGACAGCCCGGTCGAACAGGGGTGGGTCGGGTTGCCGCTGGTGGTCGATGGGCTGCTCGGTGGTGTCGGTGAGGACGCCGGTGATGATCTCGCGGCCGTCGGGGCGGAACGTGCGCCAGTACCGGTCGTCGGGGTCCCATCGCAGGGCGTAGCCGTGGTGGACCTGGGTGTGGTGCCGTTCGCACAGCAGCGCGGTGTTCTCCAGGCTGGTGGCTCCGCCGTCGATCCAGTGCACCAGGTGGTGGGCGTCGCACCACCAGGCCGGGGCGTGGCAGCCGGCGAACACGCACCCACCGTCGCGGACCTCCGCCGCACGCCGGATGTGGGCGGGCACCAGCCGGTGCGCCCGACCGACGTCGAGGGGCAGGCCGTCGGGGCCGAGCAGAATCCGTGCGACGTCGCCGTCGCAGGCGGCCTGCCGGGCCACCGTGTTGCTGGTGGTGGCGCCGGACCCGAGACGTGTGGCGGCGGGACGGGTCTCGGGGTCGGCGAGGTCCTCCAGCTGGATCAACGCCGTCACCTGCGGCTTCGTCTTCCGCAGCATCGGCACGTCCCCGGCCGCCAGGTGCAGGGCAGCCAGCTGGACGAGGGCGTCGGCGGCGCGCTGCTCCCGGGACCGTAGGTCACCCTCGCACCGCCCGGCGGCGGCGATGGCCTCCAGTGCGGCTTCGACCTGCTCGCCACCGGCGGCGTCCAGCTGGCCGCGGATGGCGCGGGTGCCGTCGGCGCGGCGGGAGATCCGCAGCCCCCGGCCCCCGGTCGGATCGGTCGGGGGCGGCCCGTCGGGGTCGATGGCGTCGGCGATCCGCCGGCACACATCAGCCAGCGTGCGGGGCGCGGTCATGGCGGTGCGGGCAACCAGAGCGTCCAACGCCGGCAGATCCGCGCCCACCGCATCGCCGGTGGCCCACACGTCGGCGGAGAGGATCCGCCCGATCACGGTGATCTGACCCGCGGTGATCCCACCTGCGGCCGCACCAGCGCCGACGGCGGGCATCCGCCGGGCCAGCCGCCCGGCCGCGAGCACGGAAGCCGCCTCGGGATCCTGGAGGTGGGCGTGCCCCGCGCAGCCAGGGCTTCATCCCGGTCAACCCGTCGGCGTAGGCAGCATCCACGGCTTCGGCGTGGGCGACGGTGCGGGCCAGCTCCGCCTGCGCCAGGTTCACCAGCCGCGCCAACCCCCGTGCCCGGTCCAGCAGCTGGGCCTGCTCACCCTCCAGCGGGGTCCGGGACGCAGCCAGCGCTGCCTCGATCGCCGCGCACACATCGGCCGGCGGCGGCTCGGGTGACCGGGAGGCGGCAGCCATCGGTGACGGCGCCGGCGGCCGCTCGGCGCCCAGGGCGCCGGGGGCGAGGGGCTCCGGCACCCAGGGCTCGGCGTCGTCCAGACCCACCGCCGCACCTCCCACCCGTTCGATCAGGTGTTCGAACTCCACCGCGGCATCGAGTGATCCGCGACGCGAATCCGCAATTGAACCGCCATGCGACGCTCCCGCACCACTCGGTCCGGGGGCGCGTCCGCCCCGGCGTCGACCTCGCAGAACGGCAACGCCGCAGCGCCGCCCACCGGCGCGCCACCGTTGCGGTTCTGCAAGGTCAACGCGGAACGGGGTTGGTCGGCGTCGGCGAGGACCCGGTCATGGGGCAGTGGCGGCGGGGGTGACCCGGGCCGCTCCCTAGGCTGTCCACCGTGCCGAAGCTGCAGCTGCTCCCCGCCGTCGACGTCGCCGACGGCCAGGCCGTCCGCCTGGTCCAGGGGGAGGCCGGCAGCGAGACCTCGTACGGCGAGCCGCTCGAGGCGGCCATGACCTGGCAGCGCGACGGTGCCGAGTGGGTGCACCTCGTCGACCTCGACGCCGCCTTCGGCCGCGGCTCCAACCGCGAGCTGCTGGCCCGCGTGGTCGGCGAGCTCGACGTCGACGTGGAGCTCTCCGGCGGCATCCGCGACGACGCCTCGCTGGAGGCGGCTCTGGCCACCGGCTGCCGGCGGGTCAACCTGGGCACCGCGGCGCTGGAGTCCCCGGAGTGGTGCGCCCGGGCCATCGCCGAGCACGGTGACCGGATCGCCGTCGGCCTGGACGTCCGCGGCACCCGGCTGGCCGCCCGCGGCTGGACCCGGGAGGGCGGCGAGCTCTACGAGACCCTCGCCCGCCTGGACGCCGAGGGCTGCGCCCGCTACGTGGTCACCGACATCACCAAGGACGGCACGCTGCGCGGCCCCAACCTGGACCTGCTGCGCGAGGTCTGCGCCGCCACCGACCGGCCGGTCATCGCCTCCGGCGGCGTCAGCAGCCTCGACGACATCCGCGCGCTGGCCGGCCTGACCGGCGTCGGCGTCGAGGGCGCCATCGTCGGCAAGGCCCTCTACGCCGGGCAGTTCACCCTGCCGCAGGCCCTGGCCCTGACCGAGGAGGTCGCCGGGTGAGGCGGCTGGGCTCGGGCTCGCCCTGGGAGGACGTGGTCGGCTACAGCCGGGTCGTCCGGACCGGGGACCTGGTCTTCGTCAGCGGCACCACCGGCACCCGCGACGGCGTGCTGGTCGACGGCGGCGCCGCGGAGCAGACCCGGCAGGCGCTCACCAACGTCCTGGCCGCGCTGGAGCGGGTCGGTGCCGGAGTGGCCGACGTCGTCCGCACCCGCCTGTACGTCACCGACATCTCCCGCTGGGAGGACGTCGGACGGGTGCACGGGGAGTTCTTCGGCGCGCACCGGCCGGCCACCGCGATGGTCCAGGTGGCCGCGCTGATCGACCCCGCGATGGTCGTCGAGGTCGAGTGCGACGCGGTGGTGCAGCCGTGAGCCTCGCCGTCCGCGTCATCCCCTGCCTGGACGTCGACGCCGGCCGGGTGGTCAAGGGCGTGAACTTCGTCGACCTGCGCGACGCCGGCGACCCGGTGGAGATGGCCCGGGTCTACGACGCCGAGGGCGCCGACGAGCTGACCTTCCTGGACATCACCGCGTCCTCCGGCGACCGCGCCACCACCTACGACGTGGTCTCCCGGACCGCCGAGAGCGTCTTCATCCCGCTCACCGTCGGCGGCGGCGTGCGCACCGTCGAGGACGTGGACAAGCTGCTGCGCGCGGGTGCGGACAAGGTCGCGGTCAACACCGCCGCCGTCGCCCGCCCCGAGCTGATCGCCGAGATCGCCGACCGCTACGGCAACCAGGTGCTGGTGCTGTCCCTGGATGCCCGGCGCTGCACCGACGGTGCGGCCACCGACTCCGGCTACGAGATCACCACCCACGGCGGCCGCCGCGGCACCGGCCGGGACGCCGTCGAGTGGGTCGTGGAGGCCGCCCGGCTGGGGGTCGGCGAGGTGCTGCTGAACTCCATGGACGCCGACGGCACCAAGGCCGGCTTCGACCTCGCCATGATCGAGGCGGTGCGCCGCGAGGTCAGCGTGCCGGTCATCGCCAGCGGGGGAGCGGGCGCGGCCGACCACTTCGCCCCCGCGGTCGCCGCCGGCGCGGACGCGGTGCTGGCCGCCAGCGTCTTCCACTTCGGCGACCTGCGCATCGGCGACGTCAAGCAGGCGCTGGACGGCGCCGGGGTGCCGGTCCGCTAGGAGACCTCCACCCGGGCGACGCCGTCCCGGCCCGAGGCCCACAGCAGGACCTCCAGCGGCTCGCCGGTCACGGTCACCGCCGGGGTGCCGGACCGGACGGTGCGGGTGGCCCCGGTGTCCGACCGGCGCACCACCAGCCCGCCGCCGCGCGGCCGGGTGCGGGCCAGCACCGGCACCTGGCCCCACAGGAAGTCCTGCGCCGAGCGCGGCAGCCCGCGCGGCTCCCACCCGGGCTGCGCCCGCCGCACGTCCTCGTGGTGGATGGTCATCTCGGCGCCGTTGACCAGCCGGTCCACCGGGTCCCACGCGGTCGGCAGGAACGCGTGGGACCCGGCGCGCAGCTGGTCCAGCAGCCGCGGCCACGGGGTGCCGCGCCGCCACCGGTCGGACACGTGCGCCGTCCACCGGGCGAACGGCCCGCCCAGCACCGCGCCGGGGGCGGCGTCCGGCCGCCGGTCGCGCACCACCAGGTGGACGGCGAGGTCCGCCGTCGTCCAGCCCTCGCAGCACGTCGGCTCGTCCGGGCCGCGGTCGGCGAGCAGGTCGGCGAGCGCGGCGCGCTCGGTCCGGGACAGTGCGGGGGAGTCGCTCACCGGGCAGTTGTACCGCGCCGACGAAATCCCGTAGCCGCGGTAACGATCCCGGGTACGCTCGGTCAGCACACAGGGAGCACCACAGAGGGAGACGCGTGTCCGCGGGCAGCACCGAGAAGACTCCCGACGACACTCCCCGGCGACCCCGCCACGACGGCATCGCCGTCGTGCGCAGCGACCGGGAGCAGAAGAAGGTCATGCGCCGCGGGTTCCGGCACGTCGGGCGGGCCATCCGCGAGCAGCGGGGCATGTTCACCCTCGCCGTCCTGGGCAGCAGCCTCTACGCGGCGATGACCGTGGCCAGCGCCTACGTCATCGGCGGCATCACCGAGCGGGTGGTGCTGCCCTCCTTCGAGCGCGGCTCGGTGACCGCCGGCGCGCTGGTCCTGGCCGCCGTCGCCATCCTCGCGGTCGCCGTCCTGAAGATCATCGGGATCATCGGCCGGCGGCTGTTCGCCGGCATCATGAGCTTCCGGCTGCAGGCCGAGTACCGCCGCCGGGTGACCGGTCAGTACCTGCGGCTGCCGCTGTCCTGGCACCAGCGCCACCCCACCGGCCAGCTGCTGTCCAACGCCAACTCCGACGTCGAGGCCAGCTGGTTCTTCGTCTCCCCGCTGCCCTTCGCCTGCGGCGCGCTGGTCATGGTGGCCATCACCGTGGTCGCGCTGTTCCTCACCGACCCGGTGCTGGCCCTCGTCGGCCTGGTCGTGTTCCCGCTGGTCTTCGTGGCCAACGCCCTCTACTCGCAGGTGATGAGCCCGCGGATGGCCAGGGCCCAGCAGCTGCGGGCCGAGGTCTCGGAGATCGCGCACGAGTCCTTCGACGCCGCGCTGGTGGTCAAGACCCTGGGCCGCGAGGCCGAGGAGACCCACCGCTTCCGCGCCAGCGCCGACGAGCTGCGCGACGGCCTGGTCGCCGTCGGCCGGGTCCGTGGCCTCTTCGACCCGATCATGGAGGCGCTGCCCAACCTGGGCACCCTCGCCGTCCTGCTGGTGGGGGCCAACCAGGTGGCCAACGGCGCCACGAACGCCGGCGACCTGGTGTCGATCGCCTACCTGTTCACCCTGCTCGCGCTGCCCATCCGGGCCATCGGCTGGGTGCTGGCCGACCTGCCCCGCGCGATGGCCGGCTTCGACCGGGTCACCCCGGTGCTGACCGCCGAGGGCGAGACCCCGCACGGGCCCGACGCCGCCCCCGCGGGCAGCGGCGGCGCCGGTGTCGGCGTGCAGGCGGTGGACTTCGGCCACGTCGACGCCGACGGCCGGGCCAACCGGGTGCTGCACGGCGTCACCTTCGACGTCGAGGCCGGCCGGACGATCGCCGTCGTCGGACCCACCGGCTCGGGCAAGTCCACCCTGGCCGGGCTGCTGGTCCGGCTGGTCGACCCGCACAGCGGCGCGGTGCTCCTGGACGGCGTCGACCTGCGCAGCCTGCGCGAGGGCGAGGTCGCCGGGCAGGCCGCCTTCGTCGCGCAGGGCACCTTCCTCTTCGACGACACCGTGCGCGGCAACATCACCCTGGGCGCGGACTTCACCGACGAGCAGGTGCAGGAGGCGCTGCGGGTCGCTGCCGCCGAGGACTTCGTCGACCGGCTGCCCGAGGGCCTGGACACCAAGGTCGGCGAGCGGGGCGCCAGCCTGTCCGGCGGGCAGCGGCAGCGCCTGGCGCTGGCCCGCGCCGTCGTCCGGCGTCCGCGGCTGCTCGTCATGGACGACGCCACCAGCGCCGTCGACCCCAGCGTCGAGGCCCGCATCCTCGACGCGCTGCGCACCAGCGACGCCCCCGCCACCGTGGTGGTGGTGGCCTACCGGCAGGCCACGATCGGCCTGGCCGACGAGGTGCTGTGGATCGACCGCGGTCGGCTGGTCGCCCGTGGTGGCCACGCCGAGCTGCTCGCGCAGGTGCCCGGCTACGCCAGGCTGGTGCAGGCCTACCAGCCGCCGGACGAGATCACCGCCGCCGAGCCCGAGCCCGCCGGGGCGCAGGCATGACCGCCGTGACCGAGCGGGCCACCGAGTCCGCCACCGCCACCCTGCGCCGCGGGCTGCGGATGATGCCCGAGTTCCGCCGCGGCCTGCCGGTGACCTTCCTGCTGGCCCTGGTCGCCACCGCCGGCCGCGTCGTCGTGCCCGTCGCGGTGCAGCAGACCCTCGACCGCGGCCTGGGTGCCGACGGCGGCCCGGACATCCCGCTGGTCCGCGAGCTCGTGGCGGTCTGCGCCGTCGTCGTGCTGGTCACCGCGTTCGCGGTCTACCGGATGAACGTCCGGCTGTTCCGCACCACCGAGACCGCGCTGGCGAACCTGCGGGTGCGGGCGTTCCGGCACGTGCACGACCTCTCGGTGCTGCACCAGCAGGGCGAGCGCCGCGGCAACCTGGTCTCCCGGGTCACCAGCGACGTCGACCAGCTGTCGGTCTTCATGCAGTGGGGCGGTGTGCTGGGCCTGGTCAGCATCGGCCAGCTCGTCGTCGCCACCGCCGTGATGTTCTTCTACAGCTGGCAGCTGACCCTGCTGGTGCTGGTCTGCTTCGTGCCGCTGGTCTACGCCGTGAAGTGGTTCGCGAAGCGGCTGGCCGAGGTCTACGGCACGGTCCGCGAGCGGGTCGGGGACGTGCTGGCCGCGGTGGGGGAGAGCGTCGTCGGTGCCCCGACCGTGCGCGCCTACGGCGTCCGGGCCCGCACCGCCGCCCGCATCGACACCGCCATCGACCGGCACTACCGGGCCTCGGTGCAGGCCCAGCGCACCACCGCCGGGGTCTACGTCAGCGGCGAGTTCGTCGCCGCCGTCGCCAACGCAGCGGTGGTCGTGGTCGGCGTGCTGCTCGGCGTCGGCGGGCAGATCTCGGCCGGCACCCTGGTCGCGTTCCTGTTCCTGGTCACCCTGTTCGTGGCGCCGGTGCAGACCGCCAGCGAGGTGCTCAACGAGGCGCAGAACGCCGTCGCCGGGTTCCGGCGGGTGCTGGACGTGCTCGACACCGAGCCCGACGTGCAGGACCCCCGGGACGGCGCGCAGCTGCCCCCGGGTGCGCTGGGTGTCCGGTTCGACCACGTCACCTTCCGGTACGCCCCCGGAGCCCGCGCCGCGCTGGACGACGTCGACCTGGAGATCGCGCCCCGCACCCGGGTGGCCGTGGTGGGCGAGACCGGCTCGGGCAAGACCACCTTCGCCAAGCTGCTCACCCGGCTGATGGACCCCGCGCAGGGCCGGGTGCTGGTCGGCGGCGTCCCGCTGGACCGGGTGGCGTTCTCCTCGCTGCGCGAGCGGGTGGTCATGGTGCCCCAGGACGGCTTCCTGTTCGACGCCTCGGTGGCCGACAACGTCCGCTACGGCAAGCCCGGGATGACCGACTCCCACGTCGCCGCCGCCTTCGACGAGCTGGGCCTGGGCGAGTGGGTGGAGGGCCTGCCCGAGGGCGTGGCCACCCAGGTCGGCCAGCGCGGGGAGTCGCTGTCGGCGGGGGAGCGGCAGCTGGTCGCCGTCGCCCGGGCCTACGTGGCCGACCCCGACCTGCTGGTGCTCGACGAGGCCACCAGCGCGGTCGACCCGGCCACCGAGGCCCGGCTCACCCGGGCGCTGGACACCCTGACCACCGGCCGGACGACGATCACCATCGCCCACCGGCTCTCCACCGCCGAGCGGGCCGACGAGGTGCTCGTGGTGGACGCCGGCCGGGTGGTGCAGCGCGGCAGCCACGCCGAGCTGGTCGACGAGCCGGGGGTCTACGCGGGGCTGCACGCCTCGTGGCGGCGCTCCTCGGGCGGCGCGGTCAGCCGGGTCTGACGGCGCGCGTGCCCCCGCGCGCGCGGGACAGCACCTACCGTGCGCGGCATGGTGCAGCCCGCTCCCCGCAAGGTCCCGCCGATCCCCGCGGGGGTGGCCGCGCTCTGCGCACTGCTCGGGGCGCTGCCGGTGGCGGTGTTCGCCTTCATCGGCGGGGTGTTCGGCCTGGCGTCCCAGGTCTGGCAGGGCCTGGTCTTCGGGCTCGTGCCGGGCGCGGTGGCGGTGACCGTGCTGGTCGGCATCGTGCTGCTGCTGCTCATCGGCCGGTCGTGGCGGGTGCTGGTGGTCGGGTCGGTGCTGACCCTGGTGCTGGTGGTCTGGGCGCTCACCCAGGGCGCGGCGTCCGACGATCCCGGCTCGGTCGTCGTGCTCGTGGCCGGGCCGCTGGTCGCGGCGCTGCTGGCCTCGCTGCCGGTGGTGCGTGCCTGGGTGACCGCGCGGGGCGTGGAGCGGGCCGCCCGGGGCTGACCCCGGACGGCCCGCCCGCCTCAGGCCGGCGGCTCGTCCTGGCCGGACTCCTCGAGCTCGTCGGCCTCCTCCTTGGTGCGGTGCACCGCGCCGTCGGCGTGGTCGGCCGGGCCGTAGACGGTGTAGAGCACCCAGGGGTTGGGCCCGTCGTTGACGAAGTTGTGCCTGGTCCCGGCCGGGACGACGACGATCTCGCCCGGCTTGACCGTCTTCGTCGAGCCCTCGATCACGGCCTTGCCGACGCCACTGACGAAGCTCAGGATCTGGTCGTTCTCGTCGTGGACCTCCTCGCCGATCTCCCCGCCCGGCGGGATCGTCATGATCACCAGCTGGGTGTGCTCGCCGGTCCAGAGCACCCGACGGAAGTCGGCGCTCTTCTCGGCGACGGTCGCGATGTCGAAGTGCACGATGTCCTTGGCTGCCATGGCCACCCCTTGCCCCGCACCGATGTGGATCATGCAGGTGCGCGACCTAGGCTGCGGGCCCATGGCGAAGTCGTCCCGTCCCGCACCCGTGCGGCGCTCGCCCCGCGCGGCCCGGCCCACCCCCGCCCGTACCCCCGTGCTGCCCGAGCGGCCGGTCGCCGCCGCCTGCGCGGCCGTGTTCGGGGTGCTGGTCACCGCGGAGGTGCTCTACCTGACCTGGCTGCTGGTCGCCCCCGACGCCGACCTGGTCGCCGCGCCGCGCTGGCTGGCCGTCGTCCTGGTCGCCCTCGCCCTGGTGCCGCTGGCCGGGGCCGTGCTCACCTTCCTCGGCCGGGGACGGGGCTGGCTGGTGCTGCTGGTCGGCTGCACGGTGCCGCTGCTGGGGCTGCTGGCCGTGGCCGTCCTGTTCGGGTTGCTGGGGGCGGGCTCGGCGACCTGGTGGGCGATGCTGCTGGCGCTGGGTCCGCTGGGCGGGCTGGTGCTCGCCGCGCAGCGGTCGGTGCGGGCCTGGACCACCCGGCCCGCTCGCTAACCTCGGACCCGTGACCACCGACACAGCCGACGTCGTCGTCGTGGGGGCGGGCCTGGCCGGCCTCGTCGCCACCGCCGAGCTCGCCGACGCGGGCAAGCGGGTGCTGCTGCTGGACGCCGAGCCCGAGCAGAACCTGGGCGGACAGGCGTTCTGGAGCTTCGGTGGCCTGTTCCTGGTCGACTCCCCGGAGCAGCGCCGGCTGCGGGTGCGCGACTCCCTGGAGCTGGCCCGGCAGGACTGGTTCGGCACCGCCGGCTTCGACCGCGCCGAGGACCACTGGCCCCGGCAGTGGGCCGAGGCCTACCTGCAGTTCGCCGCGGGGGAGAAGCGGTCCTGGCTGCACCAGCAGGGCGTGCGGTTCTTCCCGGTCGTCGGCTGGGCCGAGCGCGGCGGCTACACCGCCACCGGCCACGGCAACTCCGTCCCCCGCTTCCACATCGTCTGGGGCACCGGCCCCGGGGTCGTCGCCCCCTTCGAGCGGCGGGTGCGCGAGGCCGCGGCCCGCGGGCTGGTGGAGTTCCGCTTCCGGCACCGGGTCACCGGCCTGGTCACCAGCGGCGGCGCGGTCACCGGCGTGCGCGGCGAGGTGCTCGAGCCCTCCGACGCGCCGCGCGGCGAGGCCACCTCCCGCACCGCGGCGGGGGAGTTCGAGGTGGCCGCGCAGGCCGTCGTCCTCACCACCGGCGGCATCGGCGCCAACCACGAGCTGGTCCGCCGCAACTGGCCGGCCCGGCTGGGCCCCGCGCCGCAGCGGCTGCTGTCCGGCGTGCCCGCGCACGTCGACGGGTCCGGGTTGCTGGCCGCGCAGGCCGCCGGCGCCAGCGTGGTCAACCCCGACCGGATGTGGCACTACACCGAGGGCATCGAGAACCACTCGCCGATCTGGGCCCGGCACGGCATCCGCATCCTGCCCGGCCCGTCCTCGCTGTGGCTGGACGCCACCGGCACGCGGCTGCCCGTCCCGCTCTACCCCGGCTTCGACACCCTCGGCACGCTGGCCCACATCGGCACCACCGGGTACGAGCACACCTGGTTCGTGCTGGACCAGAAGATCGTGGAGAAGGAGTTCACCCTCTCCGGCTCCGAGCAGAACCCCGACCTCACCGGCAAGGACCTGAAGCTGCTGCTGTCGCGGGTGCGGCCCGGCGCGCCGGCGCCGGTGCAGGCGTTCCTGGACAAGGGCGCGGACTTCGTGACCGCGACGACCGTCGCCGAGCTGGTCGAGGGCATGAACCGCATCACCGGCGGCACCCCGCGGCTGGACCCCGCGGTCGTCGAGGCCGAGGTCGTCGCCCGCGACCGGGAGATGGCCAACGCCTTCTCCAAGGACGGCCAGGTCACCGCCATCCGCGCGGCCCGGCGGTTCCTCGGCGACAAGCTCATCCGGGTCGTGCCGCCGCACCGCATGCTCGACCCCGCGAACGGGCCGCTGATCGCGGTGCGGCTGAACCTGCTCACCCGCAAGACGCTCGGCGGGCTGGAGACCGACCTGTCCGGCCGGGTGCTGCAGCCCGGCGGCGAGGTGTTCGGCGGGCTCTACGCCGCCGGCGAGGTGTCCGGGTTCGGGGGCGGCGGCGTGCACGGCTACCGGTCGCTGGAGGGCACCTTCCTGGGCGGCTGCATCTTCTCCGGCCGGGTCGCCGGGCGGGCGGTGGCCGCCGCGTTGTAGCCGCGCGGGACACTGGACCACGTGCCTGCCCTGGACCCCGAGGTCGCCGACCTGCTCGCCCGCACCCCCGACGGTCTGGTCGCCGCGGTCGCCCAGCAGCACGACACCGGCGAGGTGCTGATGCTGGCCTGGATGGACGACGAGGCGCTGCGCCGCACCCTGGCCACCGGCGAGGCCACCTACTGGTCGCGCAGCCGGGGGGAGTACTGGGTCAAGGGCGCCACCAGCGGCCACCGGCAGGCCGTCCGCGAGGTCCGGCTGGACTGCGACGGCGACGCCCTGCTGCTGCAGGTCGACCAGACCGGGCCCGCCTGCCACACCGGCGAGCGCAGCTGCTTCCACCGCCCGCTGGGGGTGCCCGGTGCGGCTGGGTGAGACCACCCCGTTCGACGCCCTCGGCGACGGGCCCGTCGTCCCGGTCACCCGCCGGCTGCTGGCCGACTCCGAGACCGCGGTGGGGGTGTACCGCAAGCTGGCCGGCAACCGGCCGGGCACGGTGCTGCTGGAGTCCGCCGAGCAGGGCAAGCAGTGGTCGCGGTACAGCTTCGTCGGGGTGCGCAGCGCCGGCGTGCTCACCGAGGTGGACGGTGCGACCCAGTGGCTGGGCCAGGACCTGCCCGGCATCACCGACGACCTGCCGGCCGACCCGCTGGCCGCCGTCCGCACCGTGGCCCGGCGGCTGCGCACGCCGCGCGCGGCCGGGCTGCCGCCACTGACCGGCGGCCTGGTCGGCTACCTGGGCTACGACGTCGTCCGGCGGCTGGAGCGGCTGCCGGAGACCGCGCGCGACGACCTGGGCATGCCCGAGCTGGCGCTGAGCCTGGTCACCGACCTGGCCGTGCTGGACCACCACGACGCGACGGTGCTGCTCATCGCGAACGCGTTCAGCCGCACCCGCGAGGCCCACGACGACGCGGTCGCCCGGCTCGACGCGATGGCCGACGACCTCACCCAGGCCGCCCCGCCCGGGGTGGCCGCCGTCGTCACCGCCGACCCCGCCACCGTCTACGACCGGGTCACCAGCACCATGACGCCGGAGGGCTACCGGGAGGCGGTCGAGGCGGTGCGCGAGCACGTGCGGGCCGGCGACGTGTTCCAGACCGTGCTGGCCCAGCGGTTCAGCCGGCCCACCGACGTCGACGCCTTGGACCTCTACCGGGTGCTGCGGGCGTCCAACCCCTCGCCGTACATGTACCTGCTGCGCTTCGCCGGTCGGGAGTCGCCCTTCGACGTCGTCGGGTCCTCGCCGGAGGCGCTGGTCACCGTCACCGGCGACGCCGCGGTCGTGCACCCGCCGGCCGGCACGCGCCCCCGCGGGGCGACCCCGGAGGAGGACGCCCGGCTCACCGAGGAGCTGCTCGCCGACCCCAAGGAGCGCGCCGAGCACGTGATGCTGGTGGACCTGGCCCGCAACGACCTGGGCCGGGTCTGCGAGCCCGGCACCGTCGAGGTCGCGGACTTCATGCGCATCGAGCGGTACAGCCACGTGATGCACCTGGTCTCCACCGTCGCCGGCCGGCTCGCCGCTGGCCGCGACGCCCTGGACGTGTTCGACGCGACCTTCCCCGCCGGCACCGTCTCCGGGGCGCCCAAGCCGCGGGCGATGGAGGTCATCGAGTCCCTCGAGCCCACCCGGCGGGCGCTGTACGCCGGCACGGTCGGCTACGTCGACGCCAGCGGCGACATGGACATGGCCATCGCCATCCGCACCGCCGTGCTGCACGCCGGCACCGCGCACGTGCAGGCCGGCGCGGGCATCGTGGCCGACAGCGACCCGGCGGCCGAGGAGGCCGAGACCCGGCACAAGGCCCGCGCGGTGCTGTCGGCCATCGCCACCGCCGAGGGGCTGCGCGAGCTGTGAACCGCCGCCGGGAGCTGACCGCCGCGGTGCTGGCGTGCGCCGCGGCCGGCGGGCTGGCCCTGTCCTCCGCCGGGCAGTCCTGGGCCGCGGTCACCGTCACCCGGCCGGCCCCGCTGCCGCCGGTCGACGCCGCGCTCACCGGGAGCACGCTGGCCCCGTTGGTGCCCGCCGCCGGCCTGCTGCTGCTGGCCGCCGCCGTGGCGCTGTTCGCCGTCCGCAGCTGGGGCCGGGTCGTCCTGGGCGTGCTGGTCGTCGCCGCGGGCATCGCGCTCGGGACGGCGGCGGTGCGCACCCTCACCGGCGCGGTCACCGTCGACCCGGCGGACCTGCGGACCCAGGTGGGGCTCGACCGTGCGACGGTCGCCGTCGACCCGTCGGTGGGCTGGCCGGTGCTGGCCCTGCTGGCCGGGGTGCTCGGTGTCGCGGCCGGTCTGCTGGTCGTGCTGCGCGGCCGCGGGTGGCCCGGCATGGGGCAGCGCTACCAGCGCACCGGCACGACGACCGGGCCGGCACCCCGCCGTCCGCAGACCGACGAGGACCGGCACCAGGCGGCCTGGAAGGCGCTGGACGGCGGCACCGACCCCACCGACGACGACCCGGGACGGTGACCCTCCGGACCTGCCCCCGGTGCCACGTCTCTAGAGTGTCGTCACCGATCCGACCGGTGAGGGAGCAGCCCATGAACGAGTCCGCCGTCGACCCGGAGCACCGGTCGTGAACGTCCTCATGGACATCGTCGCCGGCGTCCGCGAGGACGTCGCCGCCCGCCAGGCGGTCACCCCGCTCGAGGAGGTGGCCGCCGCCGCCCGCGACGCCCGCCCGGCCCTGGACGCCCTGGCCGCGCTGCGCGCCCCCGGCGTCGGCGTCATCGCCGAGGTCAAGCGGACCAGCCCCTCCAAGGGCGCGCTGGCCCCCATCGACGACCCCGCCTCCCTGGCCGCCCGCTACGCCGACGGCGGCGCCCGGGTGATCAGCGTGCTCACCGAGCGGCGCCGCTTCCACGGCAGCCAGGCCGACCTCGCCGCCGTCCGGGCCGCCGTCGACGTCCCCGTGCTGTGCAAGGACTTCGTGGTGTCCAGCTACCAGGTGCACGAGGCCCGGGCGATCGGTGCCGACGTCGTGCTGCTGATCGTGGGGGCCCTGGAGCAGAACGCCCTGGTCGGCCTGCGGGAGCGCATCGAGTCCCTCGGCATGACCGCCCTGGTCGAGGTGCACACCGAGGAGGAGGCCTCGCGGGCGCTGGAGGCCGGGGCATCGGTGATCGGGGTGAACGCCCGCGACCTGACCACGCTGGAGATGCACCACGAGACCTTCGAGCGGATCGCCCCCGGGCTGCCGACCGAGGTCGTCAAGGTGGCCGCCTCCGGTGTCCGCGGCCCGCGCGACCTGATCAAGTACGCCGGCGCCGGGGCCGACGCGGTGCTGGTCGGCGAGGGTCTGGTCACCGCGCCCGACGCCCGCCAGGCGGTCGCCGACCTGGTCACGGCCGGGTCGCACCCGGCCACCCCCCGCGCCACCCGCTGACGTCAGCGGGCCACACTGGGGGCGTGACCACCACCGTCCCCGTGCCCCCGCCCGACGCGAGCCTGCTGCGCCCGCGCCCGGAGTGGCCGGACGCGACCGGCCACTTCGGCCGGTTCGGCGGCCGCTTCGTGCCCGAGGCGCTGATCGCGGCGCTGGACGACCTGACCGAGGCCTACGAGGCCATGCGCGTCGACCCGGTGTTCCTCGCCGAGTTCGAGCGGCTGCACCGTGACTACACCGGCCGGCCCTCCCCGATCACCGAGGTGCCCCGCTTCGCCGAGCACTGCGGCGGTGCCCGGGTGCTGCTCAAGCGCGAGGACCTCAACCACACCGGCTCGCACAAGATCAACAACGTGCTGGGCCAGGCCCTCCTGACCCAGCGGATCGGGAAGAAGCGGGTCATCGCCGAGACCGGCGCCGGCCAGCACGGCGTCGCCACCGCCACCGCCGCGGCCCTGCTGGGCCTGGAGTGCGTGGTCTACATGGGCGAGGAGGACACCCGCCGGCAGGCGCTCAACGTCGCCCGCATGCGGCTGCTCGGCGCCGAGGTCGTCCCGGTCACCACCGGCTCGCGCACCCTCAAGGACGCCATCAACGAGGCCTTCCGCGACTGGGTGACCAACGTCGGGACCACCAACTACGTCTTCGGCACCGTCGCCGGCCCGCACCCGTTCCCGGCGATGGTGCGCGACTTCCAGCGGGTCATCGGCGACGAGGCCCGGGCCCAGGTGCTGCAGCGCGAGGGCCGGCTGCCCGACGCCGTCCTCGCCTGCGTGGGCGGCGGCTCCAACGCCATCGGCATCTTCACCGCGTTCGTGCCCGACGCCGGCGTCCGGCTGGTGGGCCTGGAGGCCGGCGGCGACGGCGTGGAGACCGGCCGGCACGCCTCCTCGATCACCGGCGGCGAGCCCGGCGTGCTGCACGGCGCCCGGTCCTACCTGCTGCAGGACGCCAACGGCCAGACCGTGGAGTCGCACTCCATCTCCGCGGGCCTGGACTACCCCGGCGTCGGGCCCGAGCACAGCTACCTGCACGACCTGGGCCGGGCGGAGTACCGGCCGGTCACCGACAGCCAGGCCATGGAGGCCTTCGCGCTGCTGTGCCGCACCGAGGGCATCATCCCGGCGATCGAGAGCGCGCACGCCCTCGCCGGCGCGGTGACCCTGGGCAAGGAGCTCGGTCCGGACGCCCTGCTGCTGGTCAACCTGTCCGGCCGCGGGGACAAGGACGTCGAGACCGCCAGCGCCTGGTTCGGCCTGGGCCGCGACACCGCCCCCACAGACGGCGACGACCGCGCGGTCGAGGCCGGCCGCGGCGGTGACCCCGGCGAGCCGCTGGGCGACGCGGACACCACCACCGTGCAGGACGGCGACGCGCTGTGACCGTCCCGCCCAGCCACCCCAGGAGCGCCCTCCAGGAACGGATCGGCGCGGCGACCGCGGAGGGCCGGTCGGCTCTCATCGCCTACCTGCCGGTCGGCTACCCCGACGTGCCCACCTCGATCGAGGCCATGGTCGCCGCGGTCGAGGGCGGCGCGGACGTCGTGGAGATCGGCGTCCCCTACTCCGACCCGGGCATGGACGGCCCCACCATCCAGGAGGCCGTGGACGTCGCCGTGCGGGCCGGCACCGGCATGGCCGACGTGCTGACCGCGGTGGCCGCGGTCGCGCAGGCCGGTGCGGTCCCGGTGGTGATGAGCTACTGGAACCCCATCGAGCGCTACGGCGTCGAGAAGTTCGCCACCGACCTGGCCGCCGCCGGGGGAGCGGGCGCCATCACCCCCGACCTCATCCCCGACGAGGCCGGCGAGTGGATCGCCGCCAGCGACGAGGCCGGCCTGGACCGGGTGTTCCTGGTCGCGCCGTCCTCGACCGACGCCCGGCTCGCCGCCACCGTCGGGGCCAGCCGGGGCTTCGTCTACGCGGCCTCCACCATGGGTGTCACCGGAACCCGGGCCACCGTCGGCGACACCGCGCAGGTGCTGGTCGACCGCACCCGCGGCGTGGGCTCCGACGTCCCGGTCTGCGTGGGGCTGGGCGTGAGCGACGGCGAGCAGGCCGCCCAGGTCGCCGCCTTCGCCGACGGCGTCATCGTCGGCTCGGCCTACGTGCGCCAGCTGCTGGACGGCCACGGCCCCGACGGCGTGCGGCGGCTGTCCGAGGACCTCGCGGCGGGGGTGCGGCGCCGGTGACCGCCGACCTGCTGGCCTCGATCCCCAGCCCCGCGCAGGGGGTGTGGCACATCGGTCCGTTCCCGCTGCGGGCCTACGCGCTGTGCATCATCGCCGGCATCGTGCTGGCGGCCTGGATCGCCGAGAAGCGGTTCGTGGCGCGCGGCGGTGCCCCCGGCGACGTGCTGGACATCGCGGTGTGGGCAGTGCCCTTCGGCATCGTCGGCGGCCGGCTCTACCACGTCATCACCACCCCCGAGCCCTACTGGGGCGCCGACGGCGACCCGGTGCGGGCGCTCTTCATCTGGGAGGGCGGCCTCGGCATCTGGGGCGCCATCGCCCTGGGCGGCGTGGGCGCCTGGATCGCCTGCCGGCGCCGCGGGATCCCGCTGCCGGTGTTCGCCGACGCGCTGGCCCCCGGCCTGCTCGTCGCCCAGGCGGTCGGCCGGCTGGGGAACTACTTCAACCAGGAGCTCTTCGGCCGGCCAACCGACCTGCCCTGGGGCCTGGAGATCGCACCGCAGTTCCGGCCGGCCGGGTTCGAGCAGTTCGCCACCTTCCAGCCCACCTTCCTGTACGAGCTGCTGTGGAACCTGGCCGCGGCCGCCGTCGTGGTCTGGGCCGACCGCCGCTCCCAGCTCTCGCACGGGCGGGTGTTCGCCCTCTACGTGGCGCTGTACTGCCTGGGCCGCGGCTGGATCGAGATGCTGCGCATCGACACCGCCGAGCACTTCCTGGGCCTGCGGCTGAACGTCTTCACCTCGGTCGTGGTGGGGCTGTGCGCCGTCGGCTACCTGGTCGTGCAGCGCGGGAAGCCGCGCGAGCACCTCACCCGGGGCGCCGACGCCGCGGCCGCCGCCCCCGGGTCCGGGCCGGAGGGGGAAGGCGGGACCAGCGTGAACACCGTTTCCGAACCGGCTGCCGACCCGCCCGCCGCCGACGGTCGCAGCGACCCCTGAGGGAGACGTTCGCCTCACCTGGCGAGCGTGTCGCCCGGGTGTCGGTCCTGTGTACTCTCGGCGCGCAGCCTCCCGGCGATCCCGGGTGGCCGACGAACGTCGGAACCGGGCCAGTGACGCCCCGCGCCACGACAGCCCCTGAGCGGCCCCACGGACCGCGCGGCACCCCGGCGGTCCGGCCACCCTGCCCGTCGACACACCGAACCACCCGGTGAGCCAGTCCCCTGCCCGCCCCTGACCACCCGGCCGGGCCCCACCAGGCCCCCCGCGGACGATCCGGCCACCGGACGACCCGGGCAGCGCCGACGACGGGAGTGAGATGTCCACCTCCAGCACGCCGACCCAGGCCACCGCGCGGGCCGCCGCACCTGCCACCCGGGTGCCCTTCTCCGCCGTCCCGTCCGCCAGCGGCCTCTACGACCCGGCCCACGAGCACGACGCCTGCGGCGTCGCCTTCGTCGCCGACGCACAGGGCCGCCGCAGCCGGTCGATCGTCTCCATGGGGCTCACCGCGCTGCACAACCTGGACCACCGCGGCGCCGCCGGTTCCGAGCCCAACTCCGGGGACGGTGCCGGGATCCTCACCCAGGTCCCCGACGTGCTGCTGCGCGCCGTCGTCGACTTCGACCTGCCGCCGGCGGGGGAGTACGCCGTCGGTGTCGCCTTCCTGCCCCGGGACGAGGCCCAGCGCGCCGACCGGGTCGCCGACGTCGCCCGGATCGCCGCCGAGGAAGGCCTGGTGGTCCTGGGCTGGCGCGAGTTGCCCGTCGACCCCGAGGGCGCCGACATCGGCCCGACGGCACTCGCGGTCATGCCGCACTTCGCCCAGGTCTTCGTCGCCGAGGCCACCGCCGCCCGGGCCGACGAGTCCGCATTCGGCGGCCGGCAGGCCCCGAACGGCGTCACCCGGCTGGAGCGGCGCTCCTTCGTGCTGCGCAAGCGCGCCGAGCGGGCGGCCGAGGAGGCGGGCAGCTCGCTGTACTTCGCGTCGCTGTCCTCCCGCACCGTCACCTACAAGGGCATGCTGACCACCGACCAGCTGCCGGCGTTCTTCCCCGACCTGACCGACGAGCGGTACAGCTCGGCGATCGCCCTGGTGCACAGCCGGTTCTCCACCAACACCTTCCCGAGCTGGCCGCTGGCCCACCCGTTCCGGGCCATCGCGCACAACGGCGAGATCAACACCATCAAGGGCAACCGCAACCGCATGCGGGCCCGCGAGGCCAAGCTGGCCACCGACTTGTTCGACGGCCCGGCCGGCCCCGCCTCCGAGCTCGGCCTGGAGCGCATCTTCCCGGTCACCGCCGCCGACTTCAGCGACTCGGCCACCTTCGACGAGGTGCTGGAGCTGCTGCACCTGTCGGGCCGCTCGCTGCCGCACGCGGTGCTCATGATGATCCCCGAGGCGTGGGAGAACCACGCCGAGATGGACGCCGCCCGCCGCGCCTTCTACCGCTTCCACTCCGCCGTCATGGAGCCCTGGGACGGGCCGGCCTGCGTCTGCTTCACCGACGGCACGCTCATCGGCGCCGTCCTGGACCGCAACGGCCTGCGCCCCGGGCGCTGGTGGCGGACCAAGGACGACGTGGTCGTGCTGGCCTCCGAGGTCGGCGTGCTGGACATCCCGGCCGCCGACGTCGTCGCCAAGGGCCGGCTCAAGCCCGGCCGGATGTTCCTGCTGGACACCGCGCAGGGCCGGCTCGTCCCCGACGACGAGGTCAAGGGCGCGCTGGCCGCCGAGCAGCCCTACGACGACTGGCTGCACGCCGGCCTGATCCACCTGCCGTCGCTGCCCGAGCGCCGCCGCTCCCGGCCCAGCCACGAGTCCGTGGTCCGCCGGCAGCTGCTGTTCGGCTACACCGAGGAGCAGCTGCGGGTGCTGCTGCAGCCGATGGCCGCCAGCGGCGCCGAGCCGATCGGCTCCATGGGCACCGACACCCCCGTCGCGGCGCTGAGCGACCGGTCCCGGTTGCTCTACGACTACTTCGGCCAGCTGTTCGCCCAGGTGACCAACCCGCCGCTGGACGCCATCCGCGAGGAGCTGGTGACGAGCCTGGGCCGCACCTTCGGGCCCGAGCAGAACCTGCTGGCACCCACCCCGGCGTCCTGCCGGCAGGTCGTGCTGCCCTACCCGGTCATCGACAACGACGAGCTGGCCAAGATCCTGCACATCGACGACGACGGCGACCTGCCCGGCTTCGCCGCCGTCCGGATCACCGGCCACTTCGACGTCGACGGCGGCGGCGCGGCCCTGGAGCAGGCGATCGCCGACCTGCAGACGAAGGTCAGCAAGGCCATCGCCGCCGGCGCGCGGGTCATCGTGCTCTCCGACCGCGACTGCGACGAGAAGCGCGCCCCCATCCCGTCGCTGCTGATGACCGCCGCGGTCCACCACCACCTGGTGCGCGAGCGCACCCGGATGGAGGTCGGCCTGGTCGTGGAGTCCGGCGACTGCCGCGAGGTGCACCACGTCGCGCTGCTGCTGGGCTACGGCGCCGCCGCGGTCAACCCCTACCTGGCCTTCGAGAGCGTCGAGGACCTGATCCGCGACGGCCTGCTCACCGGCGTGCAGCCGGCCCAGGCCGTGCGCAACGTGGTCAAGGCCATGGGCAAGGGCGTCCTGAAGGTCATGAGCAAGATGGGCATCAGCACCGTCGGCTCGTACACGATGGCGCAGATCTTCGAGGCCGTCGGCCTCTCCCACGACGTCGTGGAGAAGTACTTCACCGGGACGTCGTCGACCCTGGGTGGCGTCGGGCTGGACGTGCTGGCCGAGGAGGTGGCCATGCGCCACCGCCGCGCCTACCCGGCCAACCCGACGGAGGTCGCGCACCGCAAGCTCACCGTGGGCGGTGAGTACCAGTGGCGCCGCGAGGGCGAGATCCACCTGTTCAACCCCGAGACGGTGTTCCTGCTGCAGCACGCCACCCGCTCGCGGCAGTACGAGGTGTTCCAGAAGTACACCGACGCGGTCGACCAGCTCTCCCGCGACGCCTCCACCCTGCGCGGGCTGTTCACCTTCAAGGACGGCGTCCGCCCGCCGGTGCCGGTCGAGGAGGTCGAGCCGGTCAGCGAGATCGTCAAGCGGTTCTCCACCGGCGCGATGAGCTACGGCTCCATCTCGCAGGAGGCGCACCAGACCCTGGCCATCGCGATGAACCGCCTGGGCGGGAAGTCCAACACCGGCGAGGGCGGCGAAGACCCCGACCGCTTCACCCCCGACGAGAACGGCGACCTGCGCCGCTCGGCGATCAAGCAGGTGGCCAGCGGCCGGTTCGGCGTCACCAGCGAGTACCTGGTCAACGCCGACGACATCCAGATCAAGATGGCCCAGGGCGCCAAGCCCGGCGAGGGCGGGCAGCTGCCCGGCTCCAAGGTCTACCCGTGGGTGGCCCGGACCCGGCACTCCACCCCCGGTGTCGGCCTGATCTCCCCGCCGCCGCACCACGACATCTACTCGATCGAGGACCTCAAGCAGCTCATCCACGACCTGAAGAACGCCAACGACGAGGCGCGCGTCCACGTCAAGCTGGTGTCCGAGGTCGGCGTGGGCACGGTCGCGGCGGGGGTGTCCAAGGCGCACGCCGACGTCGTCCTGATCTCCGGGCACGACGGGGGCACCGGTGCCGCCCCGCTGACCTCGCTCAAGCACGCCGGCTCCCCGTGGGAGCTCGGGCTGGCCGAGACCCAGCAGACGCTGCTGGTCAACGGGCTGCGCGACCGCATCACGGTGCAGGTCGACGGCCAGATGAAGACCGGCCGGGACGTCGTCGTCGCCGCCCTGCTGGGCGGTGAGGAATTCGGCTTCGCCACCGCACCCCTGGTGGTCAGCGGCTGCGTGATGATG
Organism: Klenkia sp. PcliD-1-E; assembly: GCF_024124375.1. Taxonomy (GTDB): domain Bacteria; phylum Actinomycetota; class Actinomycetes; order Mycobacteriales; family Geodermatophilaceae; genus Klenkia. The sequence continues at coordinate 41,302 of NZ_JAMXRZ010000006.1, read as the reverse complement.
CGCGTCTGCCACCTGGACACCTGCCCGGTCGGCGTCGCCACCCAGAACCCGGAGCTGCGCAAGCGGTTCACCGGGCAGCCGGAGTTCGTCGTCACCTTCTTCGAGTTCCTGGCCCAGCAGGTGCGCGAGCTGCTCGCGCAGCTGGGCTTCCGCTCGATCGAGGAGGCCGTCGGCCAGGTCGAGGTGCTCGAGACCCGCGCCGCGGTCGACCACTGGAAGGCCGCCGGGCTGGACCTCGCCCCGGTGCTGGCCCTGCCCGAGCTGCCCGAGGGCGCCCCGCGCCGCCGGGTGCGCGGCCAGGACCACGGCCTGGACGTGGCGCTGGACCAGACGCTGATCCAGCTGTGCGAGGGTGCGCTGCTCGACGCGCGGCCGGTGAGCCTGCAGCTGCCGGTGCGCAACGTCAACCGCACGGTCGGCACCATGCTCGGCGCGATGGTCACCCGCCGCTACGGCGGGCAGGGCCTGCCCGACGGCACCATCGACCTGACCTTCGAGGGGTCGGCCGGCCAGTCCTTCGGCGCGTTCGTGCCGCGCGGCATCACGATGCGGCTGCTCGGCGACGCCAACGACTACGTCGGCAAGGGCCTGTCCGGCGGGCGCATCGTCGTCCGCCCGGCGCCGGAGGCCAGCTTCGCCGCCGAGGACGCCGTCATCGCCGGCAACGTCATCGGCTACGGCGCCACCGGCGGGGAGATCTTCCTGCGCGGCCGGGTCGGCGAGCGTTTCTGCGTGCGCAACTCCGGCGCGCTGGCCGTCGTCGAGGGCGTGGGCGACCACGCCTGCGAGTACATGACAGGCGGTCGTGCGGTCATCCTCGGCGAGACCGGTCGCAACGTGGCCGCGGGCATGAGCGGCGGCATCGCCTACGTGCTCGACCTGGCCACCCACCGGGTCAACGGTGAGATGGTCGACGTCGAGGCACTGTCCGGGGAGGACTCGCAGTGGCTGCGCGAGGTGCTCGCGCGCTACCGCGAGGAGACCGGCTCGACGGTGGCCGCCTCGCTGCTGGCCGACTGGGGCCGCTGGTCCGAGCGGTTCAGCGTGATCATGCCGCGGGACTACCGCCGCGCCCTGGAGGCCCGGCGGGCCGCCGAGGCCGCCGGGTACGACGTGGATCGAGCTGTGATGGAGGCGGCACGTGGCTGACAGCACCGGGTTCCTGAAGTACGAGCGGGCCACCCCGCCGCGCCGGCCGGTCGACGTCCGCATCCGCGACTGGAAGGAGGTCTACCTCGAGCGCCAGGCCGGCGGCGAGGAGGCCTTCTCCACCGCGGCGCTGCGCACCCAGGCCGCGCGCTGCATGGACTGCGGCATCCCCTTCTGCCACCACGGCTGCCCGCTGGGCAACCTCATCCCCGAGTGGAACGACCTGGTGCGCCGGGACGACTGGCGGGAGGCGATCGAGCGGCTGCACGCCACGAACAACTTCCCGGAGTTCACCGGGCGGCTGTGCCCGGCGCCGTGCGAGGGCTCGTGCGTGCTGAACCTGACCGAGGCGCCGGTGACCATCAAGCAGGTCGAGGTCGAGATCATCGACCGGGCGTTCGCCGAGGGCTGGGTCGTGCCGCAGCCGCCGGCCGAGCGCACCGGCAAGAAGGTCGCCGTCGTGGGGTCCGGCCCGGCCGGGCTGGCCGCCGCACAGCAGCTCACCCGCGCCGGGCACGAGGTCACCGTCTACGAGCGGGCCGACGCCATCGGCGGGCTCATGCGCTACGGCATCCCCGAGTTCAAGATGGAGAAGCGCCACCTGGACCGGCGGCTGGACCAGATGCGCGCCGAGGGCACCCGGTTCGTCACCGGTGTGGAGGTCGGGGCGCCGGGCTCGGACTTGTCGGTCGAGCAGCTGCGCGAGGACTTCGACGCCGTCGTCCTGTCCGGGGGTGCCACGATCGGCCGCGACCTGCCGGCCCCCGGGCGGGAGCTCGAGGGCATCCACCTGGCCATGGAGTTCCTGCCCTACGGCAACCGCCAGGGCCTGGGCCAGCTCGACGACCCGCCGATCAACGCCGCCGGCAAGCACGTGGTGATCATCGGCGGCGGCGACACCGGCGCCGACTGCCTGGGCACCTCGCACCGGCAGGGCGCGGCCTCGGTGGCCCAGCTGGAGATCATGCCCGAGCCGCCCTCGTCGCGGGGCGCCAAGAACCCGTGGCCGACCTACCCGATGATCATGCGGGTCTCATCGGCCCACGAGGAGGGCGGCGACCGCATCTACGCCGTCAACACCGAGCGGTTCGTCGACGACGGCGACGGCCACGTCAAGGCCGTGCTGGTGCACGACGTCGAGATGGTCGACGGGAAGTTCCAGAAGGTCGAGGGCACCGAGCGCGAGCTCCCCGCCGACCTGGTCTTCCTGGCCATGGGCTTCACCGGCGCGCAGAAGGAGGGCCTCGTCGAGGGCCTCGGCGTCGAGGTCGACGGCCGCGGCAACGTGGTCCGCGACGCGGAGTTCATGTCCACCGTCCCGGGCGTGTTCGTCGCCGGTGACATGGGTCGCGGCCAGTCGCTCATCGTCTGGGCGATCGCCGAGGGCCGCGCCGCCGCCGGTGCCGTGGACACCTGGCTGACCGGCTCGTCGCTGCTGCCGCGGCCGATCACCCCGACGGCCGTCGCACTGCGCTGACCTGCACGTAGACGTTCCAGACGTCTCCCGCGACACCCCCTGGACCTGGTCGCCCGGCGTCCCGGGGGTGTCGTCGTCTGCACTAGCGTGAGCGGCATGAGCCGTCGCGCCAAGATCGTCTGCACGCTGGGGCCCGCCGTCGGGTCCGCCGAGCAGATCACCGCCCTCGTCGAGTCCGGGATGGACGTCGCCCGGCTGAACTTCAGCCACGGCGAGCACGCCGACCACGAGCGCAACTACCACCTGGTCCGGCAGGCCTCGGACAAGGTCGGCCACGCCGTCGCCGTCCTCGCCGACCTGCAGGGCCCCAAGATCCGCCTCGGCCGGTTCGCCGACGGCCCGGTGACCTGGGAGACCGGCTCGCGGGTGTGCATCACCGTCGAGGACGTCGAGGGCACCGCCGAGCGGGTCGGCACCACCTACAAGAACCTGGCCAACGACGTCCGCGTCGGTGACCGGCTGCTGGTCGACGACGGCAACCTGGCGCTCACCGTCGTCGAGGTCGACGGGCCCGACGTGTGGTGCCTGGTCCTCGAGGGCGGCACGGTCAGCAACAACAAGGGCCTGTCGCTGCCCGGCGTCGCCGTCAGCGTCCCGGCGCTGAGCGAGAAGGACGCCGCCGACCTGCGCTTCGCGCTCAGCCTGTCGGTGGACTTCGTGGCGCTGTCCTTCGTCCGCCGGGCCGAGGACGTCGAGCTGGTCCGCGAGATCATGCGCCAGGAGGACGTCGAGGTCCCCGTCATCGCCAAGCTGGAGAAGCCCGAGGCGGTGGAGAACCTCGAGGCCATCGTCGAGGCGTTCGACGGCATCATGGTCGCCCGCGGCGACCTGGGCGTGGAGCTGCCGCTGGAGCAGGTCCCGCTGGTGCAGAAGCGTGCCGTGCAGGCCGCGCGCGAGCGCAACAAGCCGGTCATCGTCGCCACCCAGATGCTGGAGTCGATGATCACCTCCTCCCGGCCCACGCGTGCCGAGGCCTCCGACGTCGCCAACGCCGTCCTGGACGGCGCCGACGCGGTGATGCTGTCGGGGGAGACCTCGGTCGGGAAGTTCCCCATCGCCGCGGTGCGCACGATGGAGCGGATCATCGACGCCGTCGAGACCGACGCGGTGCGGGTGCCCGAGCTCGAGCGGCGGTCCCGGTCCCGGTCCGGCGCCATCGTGCGGGCCGCCCGCGAGGTGGGCGAGGCCCTCGACGTCGACGCGCTGGCCGCCTTCACCCTCACCGGTGACACCGTGCGCCGGCTGGCCGCGCTGCACACCCGGCTGCCCATCCTGGCCTTCACCACCGACCCCCGGGTGCGCAGCCGGATGGCGCTGTCGTGGGGCGTGGAGACCTTCCTGGTGCCGCAGGTCGGGCACACCGACGACATGGTCGGCCAGGTCGACTTCTCGCTCATGTCGATCGGCCGGCTCAAGGAGGGCGACCGGGTGGTGGTCGTCGCCGGGTCCCCGCCCAACGTGCAGGGCTCGACCAACCTGATCCGGGTGCACGAGATCGGCACCCATGCCTGACTCGCCCGCGGCGGCGCTGATGGAGGTGCTCTCGCTGGAGGAGCGCGAGCCCGACCTGTTCGTCGGCTGGACGCCGGAGACCCCGCTGCAGCGGATCTTCGGCGGCCAGGTGGCGGCGCAGGCGCTGACCGCCGCGACCCGAACCGTCCCGGCGGGCCGCGGGGTGCACTCCCTGCACTCCTACTTCCTGCGCCCGGGTGACCCGCACACCGAGATCCGGTTCGAGGTCGACCGGATCCGGGAGGGCCGCAGCTTCAGCACCCGCCGGGTGCTGGCCCGGCAGACCCGCACGGGCGAGGACGTCGCGATCTTCGCCCTCACCGCCGACTTCACCGCCGGTGAGTCGCCGGTCGTCGAGCACTCGCTGCCGATGCCGCAGGTCCCCGGCCCGGACGGGCTGCCGGGGATCGACGAGGTCGCGGCTGCCCACCCGGGCCGGGCCACCGGCGCGCGGGCCCTGGCGGTCGCGGTGGAGCAGCGTTACCTCGAGGACCCCTTCGACCCCACCCCGAAGCAGCCCCCGCACACCCAGAGCCGTGGCTGGTTCCGGGTGCACGGCCGGCTGCCCGACGACGCCGGGGTGCACGCCGCCGCGCTGACCTTCGTCTCCGACCTGACCCTGCTCTCGGCCGGGCTGGCCCGGGTGGGCGGTGGCTGGAGCGGGGAGACCGTGGGCGCCAGCCTGGACCACGCGGTGTGGTTCCACCGGCCGGTCCGGGCCGACGAGTGGTTCCTCTACGAGACCGACAGCCCGGCCGCGGTGGCCGGGCGGGCGATGTGCCTGGGCCAGATCTGGGCCGCCGACGGCACGCACGTGGCCACCGTGGCCCAGGAGGGCCTCATCCGGTCACTGCGCGGCTGAGCCGTCCCCGTCCGCAGCGTCGGCCGCGGTGACCCCCGGGTCGACCTCGGGCACCGTCTGCAGCTCGACCGGCTGGGGCTCCTCGGCCGCGGCCGCCGCCCGCTCGGCCTGGGCGGCCAGCTCCCGAGCGGTGTGCTCGCGCTCCGCGCGGTCGGCCGCGGCCACGCGCTCGGCCTCGGCGGCGGCCTCGGCGAAGTCCGCGGCCAGCCAGTCGTGGGCCTGGCCCAGCAGCGTCCACAGCCGTTCCACGTGCCGGCGCTGCGTCGCCGGTGCGCCGATGGACACCCGCAGCACCACCTCGCCGGAGACGGTGGTGTGGGTCAGGAACACCTCGCCGCCGTCCACCAGCCGCTCCAGCAGGGTCATCGTGGCGACGTCGGCGTCCACGCCCCGGGCCCACCGCGGCTTGAGGCACACCAGCGACAGCGGGTGCGGCGCCACCACGTCGAAGCGGTCGTCGGCGGCGGCCCAGCCGGCGAGCTCCTGGGCCAGCGCCACGTGCCCGCGGACGTGCTCGCGCAGGCCCTCGGCGCCGTACCAGCGCAGCACGGTCCACAGCTTGAGCGCCCGGAACCGGCGGCCGAGCTCGATCTGCCAGTCGCGGAAGTCGACCACCGCGCCGCTGTCGGTGGCCGGGTTGCGGAGGTACTCCGGCAGGATCGCCAGCGCCCCGGTCAGCGCGGCCCGGTCGGCGGTGAAGAACAGGGTGGCGTCGAAACCGGTGAGCAGCCACTTGTGCGCGTCGGTGGTGTAGCTGTCGGCCCACTCCACGCCGTCCTGCAGGTTCCGCAGCTCGGGCGCGACGGCAGCGACACCGGCCCAGGCGGCGTCCACGTGCAGCCAGACCCCGCGGTCCCGGCAGATCGGCCCGAGGGCCGCCAGCGGGTCGAACGCGCCGGTGGACGTCGTCCCCGCGGTGGCGCAGACCAGCACCGGGGTGAAGCCGCGGGCGACGTCGGAGTCGAGCCTGCGGGCCAGCTCCTCGGGCCGCATCGCCAGGTCGCCGTCGACCGGCACGACCCGGACGGCGTCGGTGCCCAGGCCCGCGATGCGGGCGGCCTTCTCCATGCTCGAGTGCGTCTGCGCGGACACGTAGACGGTCATCGCCCCCGGCTCGACACCGCTGCGCACGGTGCGCCCGCCGGTGGCCCGGTGCAGCGCGGCCAGCAGCGCGACGAGGTTGGCCCCGGAGCTGGAGTCCTGCACGACGCCGCCGCCGGTGCTGCCGTGGGTGAAGGCCTCGGGCAGCCCGAGCAGCTCCACGAACCAGTCCATGACGTGCTGCTCGAGCTCGGTGCAGGCCGGGCTGGTGATCCAGGACATGCCCTGCACGCCGAGCACCGAGCTGACCAGGTCGCCCAGCACCGAGGGGCCCGAGGTGTTGGCCGGGAAGTAGCCGTAGAAGCCGGGGTGCTGCCAGTGGGTGAGCCCGGGGACGACGATGCGCTCCAGGTCGGCGAGGACGGCGTCGATGCCCTCGGGACCCAGGCCCTGCTCGGGGGCGGACGCCGGCAGCGCGGCCCGGACGTCACCGGGGGAGACCCGGGACCGCACCGGCAGGGACTCCACCCGGGCCATGTGGTCGGCGGCCCAGTCGACCACCTGGTGGCCGAACCGTCGGAACTCGTCAGGTGTCATGTGGCCGCTCACGGCTGTCCAACCTAGGCGGTGCCCCCGGTCCGATTCGAACGGACACTGTGCGGGTTTTGAATCCGCTCCCTCTGCCAGTTGGGGTACGGGGGCCCGTGGCGGAGAGTACGGCGCGGTGGCCGGCGGGCATCGATAGGGTGAGCCACGTGAGCGCGCAGCCGACCCGGGTCCTCATCGCCGAGGACGAGGCACTGATCCGCCTCGACCTCAAGGAGATGCTGGAGGAGGAGGGGTACGTCGTCGTCGGCGAGGTCGGCGACGGCCAGGCCGCGGTCGACTCCGCCCGCGAGCTCCGCCCCGACCTCGTCGTCCTCGACGTGCAGATGCCGGTGCTGGACGGGCTGAGCGCCGCGGAGCAGATCGCGGCGGCCCGGATCGCCCCGGTGATCGTCCTGACCGCCTTCTCCCAGCGCGAGCTGGTCGAGCGGGCCCGCGACGCCGGTGCGATGGCCTACCTGGTCAAGCCGTTCTCCAAGGCCGACCTGGTGCCGGCCATCGAGGTGGCAGTCGGCCGTTTCGCCGAGATGGCCGCCCTGGACGCCGAGGTCGGTGACCTGAAGGAGCGGCTGGAGGCCCGCAAGGTGGTCGAGCAGGCCAAGGGCAAGCTGATGGCCGACCGGGGCATCACCGAGGCCGAGGCGTTCCGCTGGATCCAGCGCACCGCGATGAACGAGCGGACGTCGATGAAGGCGTTGGCGCAGCGGGTGCTCACCGGCGAGGCCGGCCCGGAGGCCGCATCGTCCTGACCCGGCTCGGCCCGCTCCCGCCCGGGTCGTCCCGGCTGGGGCCGGTGTGTCTGCCGTGCGTCGGGGGCGTTGCTGAGGTCACAACCGCATCACGGTGCGGTCGGAAGGGCCGATGCGGTCCCGGTTGACGGTTAGGTTCCTGCCACTGACCGGACAGGTACGGGTGCCACCGCGCCCGGATCGGCCCGGCGGAGGCACGATCCACCACACTGGGAGTCACTTGATGCGCACTGGCACCTTCGCCCGCGCCGTCGCCGTGTCCGGTGCGGTCCTGCTCGCTGCGACCGCCTGTGGCGGCGGCAGCGACAGCGACGCGTCGGGCAGCAGCGGCGGTAACGACGGCGGCAGCAAGCAGGTCAACGTCTACGGCACCGACGGCAACATGGGCAACGCCCTGGGCAACGACTTCAGCGAGGAGGGCGCGCTGGCCGGCATGAAGGGCACCACGCCCCTCACCGAGCTGTCCGGCGACTTCACCGACCGCCTGCTCCAGGTCGACCCGAACCTGCAGGACTTCAACTACGCCGGTGAGTCCTACGACGCGGTGATCATCACCGCTCTCGCGGCGCAGGCGGCGGGCAGCAACCAGGCCACCACCTTCGGGCCCTACGTCAACGGCATCACCGTCGGCGGCGACGCCTGCACCGACTTCCAGGGCTGCCTGGACATCATCAACTCCGGCGGGAACGTCGACTACGACGGCATCACCGGCCCGCTGAGCTTCACCGACGCCGGTGAGCCCGCGCAGGCGTCCTTCGGTCTGCTGCAGTTCGGCGAGGACAACCAGATCGACGACAGCCTCACCGACTACGTCATCGCCGGCGACGAGGCCAACGCGACCACCGACGAGGGCCCCGCCTACGCCGCGCCCGGCGCGACCGGCGACCCGCTGGTCATCGGCACGCTGCTGCCGCTGACCGGCAACCTGGCCTTCCTCGGCCCGCCGGAGGTCGCCGGCGTGCAGCTGGCGATCAACGACATCAACGCCGCCGGCGGCGTGCTGGGCCAGCCGGTCCAGCTCGTCGAGGGCGACTCCGGTGACACCTCGACCGACACCGCGACCCAGACCGTCGACCGCCTGCTGCAGTCCGGCGTCAACGCGATCATCGGTGCGGCGTCCTCGGGCGTGAGCCTGACCGTCATCGACGCCATCACCGGCGCCGGTGTGCTGGAGTTCTCCCCGGCCAACACCTCCGACCAGTTCACCACCTACAACGACCAGGGGCTGTACTTCCGCACCGCGCCCCCGGACACGCTGCAGGCCCGTGCGCTCGCCGACCTCATCGGGGCCGACGGCAACAACACGGTGGGCATCCTGGCGCTGAACGACCCGTACGGCACGGGTCTGGCCGAGAACACCCGCAACAACCTGATCAGCGACGGTCTGTCCGAGGACAGCATCGTGTCGATCACCTACGACCCGCAGGCTGCCAACTTCGACTCCGAGGTGCAGCAGATGGTGGACTTCAACCCCGACGCGATCGTGGTCATCGGGTTCGAGGAGTCCTCGCGGATCATCCAGGGTCTCAACGCCCAGGGCATCGGCCCCCAGCGCTGAGCGCTGAGCGCTGAGGTCAGTGCAGCGCTGACCTGATCCACGCACGACAGAGCGGCCCGGCCCCCGTGAGGGAGCCGGGCCGCTCTGCGTCTCAGGCGAGGGCCAGCCAGACCGCCGCGACGAGCCCGGCGGTCGCGGCGGCCACCCTGGTGGAGTCCACCCGCAGCAGCCGGCGGTGTGCCTGGTCGTCCCAGCCGCGGTCGAGCACCCGGTGCTGGGGCACCGCCCCCAGCCAGGTGGTGGCGAGGACCACGGCCAGGCAGACCGCGCCGGCCAGCACGGGGAGCGCCGGGGCGGACCCGCGGACGACGAGGACCAGCAGCCAGACGGTGGTGACCCCCTGGCCGGCGAACAGCGGTCCCACGACCCGGCTGATCCGCTGCTGGTGGGCCCGCTCGTAGGCCGCGAACCCCTCACCGACCCCGGCCATCTGCGGGTAGACCACGACCCGCACGGTCCACTGGAACCCGGCGTAGGCGGCCACCAGCGCCAGGTGGGCGACGGCGAGGACGCTCACCGCCGCGCCTTCACCGGCGTGCCCCGCCACGCCAGGCTCCGCGCGTCCAGCTCGCGCAGCAGCGGGTCGCCCTCGGCCTCCACCCGCTCGGCGAGGGCGACCGCGGCGGCGAGCCGGCCGTCGTCCAGCTGCTCGAAGGCGGGGGAGCGGCCTCGGTCCAGCACGCCGTACCAGCAGCCGCCGACGGCGTGGTCGAGCACGATGCGCCCGAAGCAGTGGTCGGCGGTGACCACCCAGCCCTCCGCGCGGGCCCGGGCGGGGAGCCGGTGCAGCACGAGGTCCCGGTAGCGGGCCAGCAGCTGCTCCCGGGTCACCGGGAGGGGTCGGGGTGCGGGGCCGGGGGGCACGACCCATGACAGCACGGCGCCGGTCGTCCCGCGCTGGGGACGACCGGCACCGGTCGGGCTGGGTGCGGGTGCTACTGGGCCTTGGCCAGGGTGCCCAGGTAGAGCTCGACGACCTTGGGGTCGTTCATCAGCGCCTTGCCCTTGTCGGTGTAGGCGTTGCGGCCCTGGTCGAGGACGTAGCCGCGGTCGCAGATCTGCAGGCACCGGCGGGCGTTCTGCTCGACCATGATGATCGAGACGCCCGTGGCGTTGATCCGCCGGCAGCGGATGAACACCTCGTCCTGGTAGGCCGGCGACAGCCCGGCCGACGGCTCGTCGAGCAGCAGCACCGACGGGTCCATCATCAGCGCCCGGCCCATGGCCACCATCTGCCGCTCGCCGCCGGACAGCGCCCCGGCCTTGCCGTTGCGACGCTCCCCCAGCAGCGGGAACAGGTCGATGACGTAGTCGAACCGCTCCTTGAACGTCTTGGGCCGCAGGTAGACGCCCATCTGCATGTTCTCGGCGATGGTGAGGGAGGGGAACACGTTGTTGTTCTGCGGCACGTACCCCACGCCCAGCTGCACCAGCTTGTGCGCCGGGGCCGAGGTGATGTTCTCCCCGCGCAGCGTCACCGCGCCCGACCGGACGGGGATCAGCCCGAACAGCGTCTTGAGCAGGGTGGACTTGCCGGCGCCGTTGGGGCCGATGATGCCGACCAGCTCGCCGTCCTGCAGGTAGAAGTCGCAGCCCCGCAGGATGTTGACCCCGGGGACGTACCCGGCGACGAGGTCGTCGGCCCGCACCAGGGCGCCCTCGGCGAGCTTGAGGTGCTCCTCCCGGGTGGCTGCCTTCTCCGCGGGCGAGAGCTCCTCGGTCGCGGCGGTGGGGGTGGACTCGGCGTCGGGGTCGAGCACGGGGTCGCTCATCGGTCCTGGCCCTTCTCGCTGGAGATGGTCCCGCGGGACGAGGGGTCGGTGGTCCCGCCGGGGGCGACGCCCTCCTCGCGGGCGATGGCGGCCTCGGCCTCGGCCAGGACGCGATCCTCCTCCTCGTTGGTCAGCGGGGCGTCGTGGTGGGCGCCCAGGTAGGCGTCGACGACGGCCTTGTTCTGGGAGATGGACTCCGGCGGGCCCTCGGCGATGACCTTGCCGGCGGCCATCACGACCACCCAGTCGCTGATGTCGCGGACGACGTCCATGTCGTGCTCCACGAACACGACCGTCATGCCCTCCTCGCGGAGGTCCTTGACGTGGCCGAGCAGGGACTGCGTCAGCGCCGGGTTCACCCCGGCCATCGGCTCGTCGAGCATGACGACCTTGGGGTCGCTCATCAGCGCGCGGGCCATCTCCAGCAGCTTGCGCTGTCCGCCGGAGAGGATGCCGGCGAAGTCGTCCTTCTTGGCGTCGAGCTTGAACCGCCGCAGCAGCTCCATCGCCTTCTCGGTGTTGGCCTTCTCCTGGCCCTTCCAGGTGCCGGGCACCAGGGCCTTGAGGAAGGACTCCCCGGACTGGCCCTGGGCGCCGAGCAGCATGTTCTGCAGCACGGTGAGCCGGGACAGCGCCTTGGTCAGCTGGAAGGTGCGCACCACGCCGAGCCGGGCGACCTGGTGCGGGGACATCCGGCCCAGCGACCTGCCGTCGAAGGTCCAGGTGCCGGTGTTGGGCTGGTCGAACCCGGTGAGCAGGTTGAACAGCGTGGTCTTGCCGGCCCCGTTGGGACCGATCAGCCCGGTGATGCCGCCGCGCTGGATCTCCAGGTGGTCCACCGACACCGCGGTGAGGCCGCCGAAGGTGCGGGTGACCTTGTCCACGACCAGCGTGGCGTCGGGCTTGGCGACGCCGACCTCCCAGGGCAGGTCGGCCAGCGCCTTCTGCGCCAGCCGGGCCGGGGGCGCGGCGTGCGACGCGGCGGTCGAGCCGGTGTTCGGGTCAGCGGGCATCGAGCATCACCTCTCGTCGGTCTCCGAAGATGCCCTGCGGCCGGAAGACCAGCAGCAGCATCAACCCGACCCCGACCAGCACGAACCGGATCTGGGCGACGTCGGTGGAGGACAGCAGGGCGTCGGGGATGACGCCGTTGCTGATCAGTGCCCGCAGGAAGGTGTCGGCGAACTGCAGGATGAACAGCAGGATGATCGACCCGACGACCGGGCCGAGCACCCGCGCGGCGCCACCCAGGATGAGGGCGGCGTAGGCGAGGAACGTGTTGGCGTTCTGGTACTGGTCGGGGATGGCCGACCCGGTGCCGACGGCGTAGACCATGCCGCCGAGCGCACCGAAGACCGCGCCCAGCACCAGGGCCTGCATCTTGTAGCTGTAGACGTTCTTGCCCAGGGCGCGGACGGCGTCCTCGTCCTCGCGGATGGCCTTGAGCACGCGGCCCCACGGGCTGCGCACCAGCGCCCACACCAGCAGGCAGGCCAGCGCCACCATGATCCAGCCGACGAGGGCCACCCACAGCTCACCGCCGCTCCAGGACGTGCCCAGGATGCGGTAGCGGCGCTGGGTGTCCCACGGGGCCAGCGCGATGAAGCTCTGGTTGAACGCCGACAGGCCGCGGGTGCCGTTGGTGACCGGCGTGGCCGAGACCGACCGGAACAGCAGCCGCAACCCCTCGGCCGTGGCGATGGTGACGATGGCCAGGTAGTCCGCGCGCAGCCGCAGCGTGGGCAGGCCGAGCAGCAGGGCCAGCACCACCGCGGCCGCGATGCCCACCAGCACGCCGACCCAGAAGGGCAGGCCCCACTGGCTGACGGAGATGGCGATGCCGAAGCCGCCGAGCATGGCGAAGGCGATCTGGCCGAAGTTGAGCAGGCCGGTGTAGCCGAAGTGGACGTTGATCCCGATGGCCAGCAGCGCGAAGAAGATGGCCTGGAACCCCAGGCCGGCCTTCACGCCGATGAGCAGGGCGTCGATCAGGTCGCTCATCGGCTCAACCGATCCGGGCCCGGCTGCCCAGGATGCCCTGGGGCCGGATGACGAGGATGACGATCAAGAGGAGCAGACCTCCGACGTACTTGGTGTCGTCCGGGATGACCAGGGTGGACATCTGGACGAACACACCGATGATGACGCTGCCGACCAGGGCGCCGTAGGCGGTGCCCAGGCCACCGAGGGTGACGCCGGCGAACATGAGCAGCAGCAGGCGGAAGCCCATGTCCCACTGCACCTGGTCGGACAGGCCGAGCAGGACGCCGCCCAGCGCCGCCAGCGCGCCGCCCATCATCCAGACGACCAGGATCACCCGGTTGACGTCGATGCCGGAGGAGGCGGCCAGGTCCCGGTTGTCCGACACCGCACGCATCGCCTTGCCGATCTTGGTGCGCTGCAGCATGAGGGCGACCAGCACCAGGACGACGACCGCGATGACGATGGTGGCCAGCGCCCGGTTGGTCAGGGTGAAGACCCCGTAGTCGACGGCCCGCTGCGACTGGTACTCGGCGTAGGGGTTGCTGAACCCGCCGTAGACGATCTGGATGGCGTAGCGCAGCAGCAGCGACAGCCCGATCGAGACCACCAGCGCGGCCACCAGGCCGGTGCCCCGCCGGCGCAGCGGCCGCCAGAGCGCGAGCTCGTTGAGCGCCCCGACCCCGGCGCCGGCCACCATCGCGATGAGCGTGGCCGCGATCAGCGGCACCCCGCCCTGCACGTTGATGTACCAGGCCACGACGGCGCCGATGGTGACCAGCTCGCCGTGCGCGAAGTTGGTCAGCCCGGTGGTGCCGAAGATGAGCGACAGGCCGACGGCGCAGACGGCGATGATCAACCCGAACCGCAGGCCGTCGACGAACAGCTGGACGGCTCGGACGTTGCCGCCCCCGGAGTTGCGTGAGCCGTCGTTGAGCCCGATGTTCACCGGCTGGTTGCGGCCGGTGTCGACGGTGACCGTGCGGCTGGCCTCGCCGTTGAGCTCGACGCCGTCGGGCAGGGCGTCGCCGTCGATGGAGACCACGTACTGGCCCGGCCCCGGCAGCTCCACCTCCCAGCGGCCGTTCTCGTCGGTCTCGGCGGTGCCGACCTCGTCGCCGCCGGGGGTCGTGACGGTGACCTCGACGCCCTCGATCGGGCCCGACCGGCTGGTCTGCAGGGTGCCGCGCACCGATTCGCCCTCGGCGGCGGCGACGCCCGCGGGCAGCAGCACCGCGAAGACCGCGGCCAGCGCGGCGAGCAGGAGCGTGAGGGCGAGCGGTCGCCGGGCCCGGTCGGCCGTGCGGGTGATCACCCGCCGGCCCCGTGCTCGGGGGCCCGGGGGGCCCGTCCGGGCACCGTGCGCCTGGGCACGGTGGGGTGCGTGGGTCACTCGACCTCCTGGGCCGTCGGTGGGGGGGTGCGGACGCCGGTGCCCGGCCGGGGGTGGCCCGGTGGACGGCCGGTGACCGCAGGACGATCGGGTGCGGACCCTAGCCCACCTGTGTGACGGTCCTGGGTCCCCGGACGTGTCCCGTGACACAACTGCGACCTACCGGACCGGGCTCAGCCGGTGCGACCCGGGCGCGCTCGGGCCCTCGGGGATGGATCAGCGGCTGCGCACCATCGTGGTCAGCCGCGCGCTGGCCGTGGGCCGGCCCGCGTCGTCGGTGACCTGGATGAGGAAGGTGGCCAGCGTCCGGCCCCGCCGCACCGGGGTGCAGACCGCGGTGACCGTCCCCCCGGTGGCCCCCCGCAGGTAGCTCACGTTCAGCTCGACGCCGACCACCTGGCCGCCCGGCCCCGCGTGCAGCGCGCCCGCCCAGGAGCCGACGGTCTCGGCGAGCGCGCAGGTGGCTCCGCCGTGCAGCAGGCCGAAGGGCTGCTCGTTGCCCGCCACCGGCATCGTGGCCACCAGCCGGTCGGGGTCGAAGTCCACGATCTCGATGCCCAGCTTGGCGTCCAGGGGGCTGAGGTCGGCGGGCGCCCAGTCGGGGCGGGGAGTGCTCACGTCGGGCACGCTAACCAGCGGCCCGGGCCTTGTCGTACCCCAGCCATACGATGGCCGCGATGAGCGCACCGGTGTCCGAGACGGCCTCCCCATCCACCGCGGCCCCCGAGGGCCGGCGTCCGCGGCTGCTGCTGCTCGACGGCCACTCCCTGGCCTACCGGGCCTTCTTCGCGCTGCCGGTGGAGAACTTCTCCACCACCACCGGGCAGCCCACCAACGCCGTCTACGGCTTCACCTCGATGCTGATCAACGTGCTGCGCGACGAGTCGCCGACGCACCTGGCCGTGGCCTTCGACGTCGGCCGCAAGACCTTCCGCAGCGAGATCTACGCCGAGTACAAGGCCAACCGCTCCGAGAGCCCCACCGACTTCCGCGGTCAGGTCTCCTTGATCCAGGAGGTGCTGGCCGCCCTGCACGTCCCGGTGCTCACCGCCGAGGGGTACGAGGCCGACGACGTCATCGCCACCCTGACCGTGCAGGCCGTCGAGTCCGGCATGGACGTGCTCATCTGCACAGGTGACCGCGACGCGCTGCAGCTGGTGGGCGAGCACGTCACGGTGCTCTACCCCCGCAAGGGGGTCTCCGACCTGACCCGGTTCACCCCGGAGGCGGTCGAGGAGAAGTACGGCCTGAGCCCGGTGCAGTACCCCGACTTCGCGGCCCTGCGCGGCGACCCCTCCGACAACCTGCCCGGCATCCCGAGCGTGGGGGAGAAGACCGCCGCCAAGTGGGTCCGCGAGTACGGCTCCCTCGACGCGCTGGTCGACCAGGTCGACACCGTCAAGGGCAAGGTGGGGGAGAAGCTGCGCGAGCACCTGTCCTCGGTGCTGCAGAACCGGCGGCTCACCGAGCTCGACCGCACGGTCGCCCTCGAGCTGCACCCCACCGACCTCGCCGTCCGGCCGTGGGACCGCAACGAGGTGCACACCCTCTTCGACAACCTGCAGTTCCGGGTGCTGCGCGACCGGCTCTTCGCCACGCTGTCCAGCGCCGAGCCCGAGGTCGACGGCGGGTTCGAGGTCACCGTCGACGAGGTGGCCGCCGGGGAGCTGGCCGGCTGGCTGGACTCGCACGGGCGGGCCGGGCACACCGGCGTCGTCTTCCGCGGGCGCTGGGGCCGGGGCACCGGGGAGCTGACCGGCATCGCGCTGGCCGCCGCCGACGACCACACCGTCTTCGTCGACCTCGGCCCCGACCTCGACACCGCCGACGAGCAGGCCCTGGCCGCCTGGCTGGCCGACCCCGCCGTGCCCAAGGTCGTGCACGAGGAGAAGGGCCCGCTGCTGGCCGTGTGGGCCCGGGGGTGGGAGCTCGAGGGCGAGGTCAGCGACACCGCGCTCGCCGCCTACCTCGCCCTGCCCGGGCAGCGGTCCTTCGACCTCGCCGACCTGTCCGTCCGCTACCTGCGGCGCGAGCTCGCCGAGGCGGCCCCCGCCGACCAGCAGCTCACCCTCGACGGGATGGGCCCCACCGAGGCCGACCTGGCCCGCGAGGCCGCCGTGTCCGACGCCCGCAAGGCCGTCGCCGTCAACGACCTCTCCGACGCCCTCGAGCAGCTGCTGGGGCAGAAGGGCGGCGACCAGCTGCTCACCGGCCTGGAGCTGCCGCTGACCAAGGTGCTCGCGCGCATGGAGGCCCGCGGCATCGCCGCCGACCTGGAGCTGCTGCACGACCTGCAGTCGGAGTTCGCCGGCAAGGTCGCCGAGGCCGCGGCCGACGCCTACGAGGCCATCGGCACCGAGATCAACCTGGGTTCGCCCAAGCAGCTGCAGGCGGTGCTGTTCGACCAGCTCGGCCTGCCCAAGACCAAGAAGAACAAGACCGGCTACACCACCGACGCCGACGCGCTGGCCTGGCTGCAGGAGACCAGCCCGCACCCGTTCCTCGAGGCGCTGCTGCGGCACCGCGACGTCACCCGGCTGCGCACCGTCATCGACGGCCTCATCCCGATGGTCGACGACGCCGGACGCATCCACACCACGTTCCAGCAGACCATCGCCGCCACCGGCCGGCTGTCCTCCACCGACCCCAACCTGCAGAACATCCCGATCCGGTCGGCCGAGGGCCGCCGCATCCGGCAGGCGTTCGTGGTCGGCGCGGGCTACGAGTCGCTGATGACCGCCGACTACAGCCAGATCGAGATGCGGATCATGGCCCACCTGTCCGAGGACGCCGGGCTGATCGAGGCGTTCACGTCGGGGGAGGACCTGCACACCTTCGTCGCCGCCCGCGCCTTCGACATCCCCCTCGAGCAGGTCGACCCCGAGATGCGCCGCCGGATCAAGGCGATGAGCTACGGCCTGGCCTACGGGTTGAGCGCCTACGGCCTGTCCCAGCAGCTGAAGATCACCCCGGAGGAGGCCCGCGTGCAGATGCAGGCCTACTTCGAGCGCTTCGGCGGCATCCGCGACTACCTCGACACCGTCGTCGACGACGCCCGGCAGACCGGGTACACCCAGACGACCATGGGCCGCCGCCGGTACCTGCCCGACCTCACCAGCGACAACAAGCAGCGCCGCGACATGGCCGAGCGGATGGCGCTCAACGCCCCCATCCAGGGTTCGGCCGCCGACGTCATCAAGGTCGCGATGCTCGACGTCGAGCGTGCGATCGCCGAGCGCGGCCTGGCCAGCCGGATGCTGCTGCAGGTGCACGACGAGCTCGTGCTGGAGGTCGCCCCGGGGGAGCGCGAGGAGCTGGAGGAGCTGGTCCGCACCCAGATGGCCGGCGCAGCCGACCTGTCGGTGGCCCTGGACGTCTCGGTGGGTGTGGGCCAGAGCTGGGACGCCGCGGCGCACTGAGTCGGCGTCCACGGGGTGGGTCGACCCGTCCCGCGGACCCTTCCTCCCTGCCACGGCCCGGAGGAAGGGTCGCTGCAGTGGATGCACCTGCTCCGCAGCAGGTCCGGATGAGGGGGAGGATGCGGGCATGAGGCTTGTGGACCGGGTGGCGTCCCGGGTGCTGGGGTTGCCGCCGGCGACCTCCGCCTACACCGTCGAGCGCGGGTTGAGGGTGCCGATGCGGGACGGCGTGCAGCTGGTCGCCGACCGGTACTCACCCGACGGCCCGGTGCGGGGCACGCTGCTGGTGCGCGGACCCTACGGCCGGGGGTTCCCCTTCTCGCTGTTCTTCGCCACCGCCTTCGCCGCCCGCGGCTACCAGGTGGTGTTCCAGAGCGTGCGGGGCACCTACGGGTCCGGCGACGAGTTCCAGCCGATGTTCCGCGAGGTCGACGACGGCGCCGACACCGTCGCCTGGCTGCGCGCCCAACCCTGGTACACCGGCAGCTTCGGCACCGTCGGCCTGTCCTACCTCGGCTTCACGCAGTGGGCCCTGCTCGCCGACCCGCCCGAGGACCTCGCGGCCTCCGTCGTCCTCGTCGGGCCGCACGACTTCTCCCGCGCCACCTGGGGCACCGGTGCCTTCACCGTCAACGACTTCCTCGGCTGGAGCGACCTGGTCGCCCACCAGGAGGACCCCGGCCGGCTGCGTGGCCTCCTCCGCCAGGTCACCGGGCCCCGCCGGCTCGGGCCCGCGCTGGACGCCCTCCCGCTCGGGGACGCCGGGGAGCGGCTGCTCGCCGGCCGCGGGCGCTGGTACCGCGACTGGGTGGCCCACCCCGACCGCAGCGACCCGTGGTGGACCCCCGTCCAGCTCGACCGGGCCCTGGACCGGTCCGGTGTCCCGGTCCTGCTGATCGGCGGCTGGCAGGACCTGTTCCTGGAGCAGACCCTCGACCAGTACCTGAGGTTGAGGGACGCCGGCGCGGACGTCGCGCTCACGGTGGGTCCCTGGACCCACACCGAGACCCTCTCCCGCGGCGGCGGGCTCATCACCCGTGAGTCGCTGGACTGGCTCGGCGAGCACCTGGCCGGGACGGGTCCGCGGTCCCGCCCGGCGCGCGTGCACGTCCACGTCACCGGGGCAGGGGAGTGGCGGTGGATGCCGGACTGGCCGCCGGCCACCGAGCAGCGGACGGTCTTCCTCGCCGGCGGCGGGCGCCTGTCCGACACGGCCCCCGGGGAGGACGCACCCCCCGCCACCTTCGTCGCCGACCCCGCCGAGCCCACCCCGAGCGTCGGCGGCCGGCTGCTGGACAACCGCAGCGGCGGCTACGCCGACGACACCGCGCTGGCCGGCCGCGACGACGTCGCCGCCTGGTTCTCCGAGCCGCTCCCGGCCGACCTCGAGGTCCTGGGCCGGCCCGTCCTGGAGCTGCACCACGGCAGCGACGTCGGCCACGTCGACGTCGCCGTCCGGCTGTCCCGGGTCGACCGCCGTGGCCGGTCCCGCAACGTCAGCGACGGCTACCTGCGGCTGGTCCCCGGCGACCCGGGCACGGACCCGGCCGGCGGCACGCTGCGCCTGGAGCTGGACGCCGTCGCCCACCGGTTCCCCGCGGGGTCCCGGCTCCGGCTGGTCGTGGCCGGCTCCTCCCACCCGCACTGGGCGCGCAACACCGGTACCGGGGAGCCACCGGAGACAGCGGTGCGCACCGTGCGGTCCACCCGCACGGTCTCCGTCGCGGGCGGGGCGTCGCGGCTGCTGCTGCCGGTCAGCCCGGCAGGTCGCACACCAGGACCAGCGTCCCGGGGATGAGCGCCCCCCGCGCCGGTGACCACTGCCCCCACGTCTGCGTACGGCCCGGCGTCCACTCCGGCTCGAGCAGGTCGGTGAGCACGAACCCGGCGGCCACCACGTCGCGCACCCAGTCGCCCACGGTGCGGTGGTGCTCGACGTAGGTCACCGTGCCCGCGCCGTCGGTCTCCACGTACGGCGTCCGGTCGAAGTAGGAGCCCACCACGGACAGGTCGGCCGGGTCGGGGGAGTCGGGGAACGGCCAGCGCAGCGGGTGGTTCACCGAGGCCACGAAGCGGCCACCGGGCCGCAGCACCCGGGCCACCTCGCGCAGCGCCCCCCGGACGTCGGCGACGAACGGCAGCCCGCCGAACGCCGAGCAGGCCAGGTCCACGGCGTCCTCGGCCAGGGGCAGCGCACCCACGTCGGCCTGCAGCAGGGCGGGCGACAGGCCGGTGGTCGCGTTCAGCTCCCGCGCCCGGGCCAGCATCCCCGCCGACAGGTCCAGCGCCACCACCTGCGCTCCTGCCGCGGTGAGCCAGCGGGCGCAGGGGGCGGAGCCGCAACCCACCTCCAGCACCCGCCGCCCGGCGACGTCCCCCAGCAGGTGCGCGTCGTGCTCCCGCAGCCCCTCGGGCCCCCAGAGGAAGTCGGCGTCGCCGAGGTCGGCGCCGTGCTCGGCCAGGTAGGCCGGTGCTGCTGCGTCCCACCAGCCGCGGTTGGCCCGCACCGACTCCGCGTCGGACACCGCGCGCCGCTCCACCCCGCCGGCCCGGGGGTAGCCGTCATCGGCCAGGGGGAGCGGGACGGCGGCCATCCGGGCATCCTGGCACGGCGCCGGCGCAGGGCCGGAGGGCGGTGGACCCTGCCCCGGCCGGGTGCGTACGATGGCGGGGCGCCAGAGGTCTGTGCGCTGAGCCCCCTCCCGTGCGGGTTCTCTCCCGAGCCTCTCCCGTGGTCCACGGCCGGTCGGTCGTGGGTCGTCCCTGTCCCTCCACACCCCCCGTCCGGAGCACTCGACCACATGACCTCCACCCAGGTCCGTCCCGACAGCACCACCCCGCAGGTCGCCGTGAACGACATCGGCACCGAAGAGGACTTCCTCGCGGCCATCGACCAGACGATCAAGTACTTCAACGACGGCGACATCGTCGAGGGCGTCATCGTCAAGGTCGACCGCGACGAGGTGCTGCTGGACATCGGCTACAAGACCGAGGGCGTCATCCCCTCGCGCGAGCTGTCCATCAAGCACGACGTCGACCCCAACGAGGTCGTCACCGTCGGCGACGAGGTGGAAGCCCTCGTCCTCCAGAAGGAGGACAAGGAAGGCCGGCTGATCCTGTCCAAGAAGCGCGCGCAGTACGAGCGCGCCTGGGGCACGATCGAGGCGAAGAAGGAAGCCGACGAGGTCGTCACCGGCACCGTCATCGAGGTCGTCAAGGGCGGCCTGATCCTCGACATCGGCCTGCGCGGGTTCCTCCCCGCCTCGCTGGTCGAGATGCGTCGCGTCCGCGACCTGCAGCCCTACGTGGGCCGCGAGCTCGAGGCGAAGATCATCGAGCTGGACAAGAACCGCAACAACGTGGTGCTGTCCCGCCGCCAGTGGCTGGAGCAGACCCAGTCCGAGGTGCGCAGCGAGTTCCTCAACAAGCTCGCCAAGGGCCAGGTCCGCAGCGGCCAGGTCTCCTCGATCGTCAACTTCGGTGCGTTCGTGGACCTGGGTGGCGTCGACGGCCTGGTGCACGTCTCCGAGCTGTCCTGGAAGCACATCGACCACCCCTCCGAGGTCGTCGAGGTCGGTCAGGAGGTCACCGTCGAGGTCCTCGACGTCGACCTGGACCGCGAGCGGGTCTCCCTGTCGCTGAAGGCGACGCAGGAGGACCCGTGGCGCCAGTTCGCCCGTACGCACCAGATCGGGCAGGTCGTGCCCGGCAAGGTCACCAAGCTGGTGCCCTTCGGTGCGTTCGTGCGCGTCGACGAGGGCATCGAGGGTCTGGTGCACATCTCGGAGCTGGCCGAGCGCCACGTCGAGATCCCCGAGCAGGTCGCCCAGGTCGGCGACGAGATCCTGGTCAAGGTCATCGACATCGACCTGGACCGCCGCCGCATCTCGCTGTCGCTGAAGCAGGCCAACGAGGGCGTCATCGCCGAGGACGACCAGTTCGACCCGGCCGCCTACGGCATGGCCGCGTCCTACGACGAGCAGGGCAACTACGTCTACCCCGAGGGCTTCGACGCCGAGACCGGCGAGTGGCTCGAGGGCTACGACGAGGCCCGCGAGACGTGGGAGCGGCAGTACGCCGAGGCCCAGGCCCGCTTCGAGGCGCACCAGAAGCAGATCGTCGCGGCCCGCGAGGCCGACGCCGAGGCTGCGGCCGGTGGCAGCTACTCCAGCGACGCCCCGGTCGAGGCCGGCTCGTCCACCACCTCGTCCTCCGGCGGCGGCACGCTGGCCTCCGACGAGGCGCTGGCGGCCCTGCGGGCCAAGCTCGCCGGCGGCGAGTGACCGCACCGCGCTGACCGCGCGGGACCGCACGACCGACGGAGCGCCGTCCACCCTCCGGGGTGGGCGGCGCTCCGCCGTTCGGCGTGCCCGGTCGGCCCAGGGCACGCCGACGTCCCCGTCCGGTGCGGACCGGACGGGGACGGCGGACCGGCAGCGCCGGCCCGGGGTTCAGAGGCTGAGGATGATCGCGAACGCCGACCGGGGACGGCCACCGGCGTTGTTCAGGAAGTCCCAGGTGTGCCGGCCGGCGGGCACCGAGGGCAGCAGCGCACGCAGCAGCGTGAGCAGGCCGGTGCGGGGCGCGGACGACCGCTGCAGACGCGCGGCGACGGCGGGGAGGTCGGCGCAGCGCACGCCGCCCGGGACGTCGAAGCGGTGCCGGCCCGGGGCGGGGCGGCCCGCCGTGGCCGCGGGCTCCGGCGTCGTGGAACGGGACATCGTGGTGCCTGCCTCTCTGCGTGGCGCCCCGATCCGTGGGGCGTCGGAGCAGAACCTAGGTCGTGGGGCGCGTGTGACTGGTGCGACGCGCCGGACTGCTGGGGCACACGAGCCGGTCGTGACCGGATCGTGACCGCAGGTGGTCGAGCGGCCTCGTGTGCGAGGGTTCGGCCCATGCTGAGGATCGGGTTGACCGGGGGCATCGGGTCGGGCAAGAGCACCGTGGCCACCCTGCTCGTCGAGCACGGCGCGGTGCTGGTGGACGCCGACGTCCTCGCCCGGGAGGTGGTGGCCCCCGGGACACCGGGCCTGGCTGCGGTCGTGGAGGCGTTCGGGGACGGCGTGCTCGGCCTTGACGGGGCGCTGGACCGCCCGGCGCTGGCCGCGGTGGTATTCGCCGACCCGCAGCAACGCGCCCGGCTCGACTCACTGGTGCACCCCCTGGTGCGCGCACGGGCCGCTGAGCTGGTCGCCGCGGCCCCGCCGGACGCCGTGGTGGTCCAGGACGTGCCGCTGCTCGTGGAGACCGGGCAGGCCGGCTCCTACGACCTGGTGGTGGTGGTGCAGGCCTCGCTGCCGGTGCGGCTGTCCCGGCTGGAGCAGCGGGGGATGACGGAGGCCGACGCGCGGGCGCGGATCGCCGGGCAGGCCACCGACGAGGAGCGGGCCGCCGTCGCCGACGTCCTGCTGCACAACGACGGCACCCGGGAGGAGCTGGCCGCGCAGGTCGAGGCGTTCTGGCGCACGCGGGTCGCCCCCGCCGACCGGTGAACGACGACGGCCCCGGAGCAGCTGCTCCGGGGCCGTCGTGCTGGTGGGCGATACTGGGATCGAACCAGTGACCTCTTCCGTGTCAGGGAAGCGCGCTACCGCTGCGCCAATCGCCCGTGCTGCCCGACCCCCCTCGATCGAACCCGGGGGCCGTCGAGGTGGAGACGGGATTTGAACCCGTGTAGACGGCTTTGCAGGCCGTTGCCTCGCCTCTCGGCCACTCCACCGCACATGAGCGCCGGTCGTGAGACCAGCGCCCGGTTCCGAGCGGATGACGGGATTCGAACCCGCGACCCTCACCTTGGCAAGGTGATGCTCTACCACTGAGCCACATCCGCAGTGCGTGGACAACTCTAACCGACCGTCCGCGGGGGTTCGCACGGGGGGGTCCCCACGAGGTGGGTCCCCGGTGTCCCCGCAGGTCAGACGGTCAGCGGCCGCCGGTCTCGGGCCCCTCCCCCTGCAGCAGCGCCAGCAGTCCGTCGTCCACGTCGAGCACCTCGGTCTCCCGGCCGGTGGGCACCAGCCGCTCGGTGTCGGCGACGAAGCCGGCCAGCACCGCCCGGGACAGCTCGAACAGCGCGTGCCCGGACGGGGCCCGCAGCTCCAGGAACAGCACGTCGGCAGCCGTGCGGGCCGGCCACAGCCGCACGTCGCCCTCCCCGGCCGGGTGGGAGAGCCCGGCGCGCAGCAGGTCGCGGGCGACCATCCACTCGACACCCCCGTCCTCGCCGGCGCGGCGCCCGGTCGCGGCGGGGTGCCGCGCCCGCCGCTCGTCGACGGCCGGCCGGGACGGGCGGGCGCCGAAGCGGATCCGCACGGCGAAGGGGTCGCCCGGGTCGTACTCCAGCACCGCCGGGACCTCGGTCCAGGACGTCGGCCCCACCAGCTGCAGCACGGCCCGGGCCGAGCACCCGGGCACCGCAGGTCTCCCCATGCCGATCCAACGAGCACCCCCCGGAGAGGTGACGCGCGGGCACGACCGAACCGCGGAGCGCCCCGGCTGCGAACCCGACGTGTGACCATGGGACTCGTGACCAGGCCTGCCCGGCGAGCGGACGACGCCGCCGCCGACGCCGAGCTGGTCCGCCGGCTGCAGGCGGGCGACCGGGGCGCCGTCGACGACTTCTACGAGCGCTTCCGGCGTCCGGCCTTCGCCCTGGCCCGCCGGGTGCTGGCCGACGACGTGCTGGCCGAGGACGTCCTGCAGGACGTCTTCCTCGCCGTCTGGAAGGACCCCGGCGCCTTCGACACCGCGCGGGGGAGCGTCGCCTCCTGGCTGCTGGCCATGGTGCACCACAAGGCCGTCGACGCCGTCCGGCGCGAGGAGTCCCACCGCCGCCGGCAGACCCGGGCCGAGGACGACCTGCGGATGTCCGAGCCCGTCGCCCGGCGCGACGTCGAGGACGAGGCCGCCGAGCGGGTGGTCTCCGAGCGGGTGCGCAGCGCCCTGCAGTCGCTGCCCGCCCCCCAGCGCGAGGCGTTGACGCTGGCCTACTACGGCGGCTACACCCAGCGCGAGGTGGCCGCCCTCACCGGTACCCCGCTGGGCACGGTGAAGACCCGGATGCTGGCCGGGATGCGCCGGCTCAAGGAGACCCTGGGCGGCGCCGTGGGCTCCCTCGCGGTCGAGGGGGGTGCCCGGTGAGCGGGGCCGAGCGGCGCGACGCCCGACGCCGCGACGAGCACCAGGAGTGGGACGAGCTGGCCGTGGGGTGGGCGATGCACGCCCTCGAGCCCGAGGACGAGACGGCGTTCACGGCGCACCTGGCCGGCTGCGCGCGCTGCCGAGGCACCGTCTCCGACACCACCGAGGTGATGGCCGCCCTGGCGTCCGACCTGCCGCCGGCCGAGCCCTCCGACGAGCTCCGCGAGCGGTTGCGTGCTGCGGTGGCCGCCACCGAGCAGGTGCACCGGCCGGAGCCGGCGAGCACCGGTGTGCCCGCGGTCATCGCGCTGCCCGCGCCGGTGGACCTGCGGGTGCGGCGCACCGGCTGGCGCCGCGCGCCGCAGCTGCTCGTCGCGGCCGGGGTGGCCGCCGTCCTGGGCCTGGGTGCCTGGACGGTGGCGCTGACCCAGGACCGGGACGCAGCCCGGGCCACGGCGGCCAGCCAGGCGTCGATGATCTCCGCGCTGCTCGCGCCGGGCCAGATGTCGGTGGCCCGGATGGAGAGCGACGGCACCACCGTCGCCACCGTCGTCGCGCACGACGGCCAGGCGCAGGTGGTCACCGAGGGCATGACCACCAACGACACGGCGGACAGCACCTACGTGCTGTGGGGGCTCACCGACGACGGCCCGGTGGCGATCGGGACGTTCGACGTGGTGACCGACGCGACGGACCTGCGGACCGTAGGCTCCGACGCGACCGGGCTGGACGACTACTCGGCGTACGCCATCAGCCTCGAGCCCGGCCGGCAGGCTCCCAGCGAGCCGACCGACGTCGTGGCCCGAGGACAGGTGACCAGCTGAGCGAGACCGAGAACCGGACGAGGGACGCCGCGCCCGCGGCCCGCCGGCCCCGGGAGACCGAGGAGCAGCGGCGCACCCGCTACGACGGCGACGACGTCGTCAGCCTGCGCGAGCGCATCGGGCGGCGTCGGTGGCGCAGGCGGCTGGCCGCCAACAAGACGACCGACACCGCCTACCGGGTCGGCGTGGGCGTGGTCGGCGCGCTGCTGCTGGTCTTCGGCCTCGTCACCATCCCGCTGCCCGGGCCCGGGTGGCTGACCGTCATCGCGGCGCTGTTCGTGCTCGCCACGGAGTACACCTGGGCCGAGCGGCTGCTGGAGTTCACCAAGCGCAACGTCAAGCGCTGGACCGACTGGCTGGGCCGCCAGCCGGTGTGGGTGCGGGTGCTGGTGGCCCTGGCCACCGCGGCGTTCGTCTACGTGGTGGTCGTGGTCGTGCTGCACGTCCTCGGCGTCCCCTCGTGGGTGCCGGGGTGGGTGCCGGTGTGGCGCTGAGCGTCTGGCACACTGGTCGCCGCACCGCAGCCGGGCGATTGGCTCAGCGGTAGAGCGCTTCGTTCACACCGAAGAGGTCACTGGTTCGATCCCAGTATCGCCCACCCCGAACGGCCCCCGTCCTCCCCGAGGACGGGGGCCGTCGGCGTCTCAGGCCGGGCCGTAGACCAGGTGCGCCACGCCGTTGCTCAACCTGGTCGCCTCCAGCAGGGCCAGCCGGGCGGCGTCCCCGCCCTCGGGGAACAACCGGATCCCGGTGCGCACCGCGACCGGGTAGACGAACAGGTGCAGCTCGTCGACCAGGCCGTCGGCCAGCAGCGCCCGCACCAGCGTCGCGCTGCCGCTGACGTACAGGTCGTGCTCGGCCTGCAGCGCCCGCAGCCGGTCGACGTCGTAGGGGAGCACCTCCGCCGGGCCCCATCCGGGGTCGGTCAGCGACCCGGAGACGACGTACTTGGTCGTGTCGTTGAAGAACGGCGCTCCCGGGTCGTCGGCGACCGTGCGGGTGGACCACGCCGGGCCGAACATCTCGTAGGTCGCGCGGCCCAGCAGGATGCCGTCCGCGCCGGCGGTGAGCGCGCCGATCGCGGCGGCCAGGTCGTCGGGGAAGCCGAAGTCCATCGTCCACATCGGGGCGTCCACGACGCCGTCGACGGTGGTGAACTCGTGCACCTTGATGCTGCCCATGGTCATCCGCTCCTCGGTCCGGGGGGCTGTCACGGGGGAGGACGCCCGCGCTCGGGGAGAATCATCGGTGCACCCGGCGGACCATGGTCGGCATGACCGCCCAGCCCGACCGCGCCGCCCGGCTGGCCGCCGCGCTCGAGCGGGACGGGCCGACCTGCGTCTGGTGCGGCCGGGCCTTCGACCGGCACGTGCGGCCCACCACCGAGCACGTGGTGCCCCGGGTGCGCGGCGGGCCGTCCTGGGCGGAGAACGAGGTCGCCGCGTGCAGCCGCTGCAACGCCGCCCGCGGGCACCGCGGAGCAGTCGAGTGGCTGGCCGAGTGCCGGGCCCGCGGGTGGACCCCGGACGCCGGGCGGGTCGCCCGGGCCCTGGAGCCCCTGGCCGCGGCGGTGGCGGTGCGCGGGGGCCAGCGGCGCGCCCGCCCGCACCTGGACGCCCAACTGCGGCGGCTGCGGGCCGGCTGACCCCGCCCGCCGGGGAGGAATGCAGGTGGGGCGGTCACCCCCGGGCCGTACTCTCGGCGGTGCCTCGCGCCCCCGCGGCGCACCCCGCACCTCCCGAGGAGTCCCGCCGTGCCAGCCGTGCCCGCAGCGCCCGCCGTCGCCACCGTGAAGGTCCCGGGTGGCACCACGGCGACCCAGGCGCTCAAGGACGCCGGGGTGCCGCTGAAGGGCGCCGACGCGGCGGTGGTGGTCCGGGTGGGCGGCGAGCTGAAGGACCTGGCCTGGACCCCCGACGTCGACACCGAGGTGGAGCCGGTCCCCGCGTCCAGCCCGGACGGCCGCGCGGTCATCCGGCACTCCACCGCGCACGTGCTCGCCCAGGCCGTGCAGGACCTCTTCCCCGGCACCCGGCTGGGCATCGGCCCGCCGGTGGAGAACGGCTTCTACTACGACGTCGACCCCGAGAAGCCCTTCACCCCCGAGGACCTGCAGGCGATCGAGAAGCGGATGCAGGCCATCGTCCGCGAGGGCCAGTTCTTCGCCCGCCGGGAGATCTCCGACGACGACGCCCGGGCGGAGCTCGCCCACGAGCCGTACAAGCTCGAGCTGATCGGCCTGAAGGGTGGGGCCGGTGACGCCGCCGAGGGCGCCGACGTCGAGGTCGGCGGCGCCCAGCTGACCATGTACGACAACCTCGACCCCAGGTCGGGTGAGCGGGTCTGGACCGACCTGTGCCGCGGGCCGCACCTGCCGCGCACCTCGAGCATCCCGGCGTTCGCGCTCACCCGGGTGGCGGCCGCCTACTGGCGCGGCAGCGAGCGGAACCCGCAGCTGCAGCGGGTGTACGGCACGGCGTGGGAGTCCAAGGACGCGCTCAAGGCCCACCAGGACCACCTGGCCGAGGCCGAGCGCCGCGACCACCGCCGGCTGGGCACCGAGCTGGACCTGTTCAGCTTCCCCGACGAGATCGGCTCCGGTCTGGCCGTCTTCCACCCCAAGGGCGGGGTGGTCAAGCGCGAGATGGAGGACTACGTCCGCCGCCGGCACATCGAGGAGGGCTTCTCCTACGTCGGCAGCCCGCACATCTCCAAGGGCGGGCTGTTCGAGACCTCGGGCCACCTGCCGTACTACGAGGACACCATGTTCCCGGCCATGGACCTGGAGAACTCGAAGTACTACCTCAAGGCCATGAACTGCCCGATGCACAACCTGATCTTCCGGTCGCGCGGGCGGTCCTACCGGGAGCTGCCGCTGCGCTTGTTCGAGTTCGGCTCGGTGTACCGGTACGAGAAGTCCGGCGTGGTGCACGGCCTGACCCGGGTGCGCGGGCTGACCCAGGACGACTCGCACTCCTACACCACCCCCGAGGGGGCGCCGGGGGAGATCCGGCACCTGCTGGCCTTCGTCCTCGGGCTGCTGAAGGACTTCGGGCTCGACGACTACTACCTGGAGCTGTCGACCCGGGGTGAGTCGGAGAAGTTTATCGGCTCCGACGAGGAGTGGGAGGTCGCCACCGCGGTGCTGCGGGAGGCAGCGGAGGAGACCGGCCTGGAGCTGGTCCCCGACCCGGGCGGCGCGGCGTTCTACGGGCCGAAGATCTCCGTGCAGGCCCGCGACGCCATCGGCCGCACCTGGCAGATGTCGACCATCCAGTACGACTTCAACCAGCCCGCCCGCTTCGGCCTGGAGTACAGCGCCGCCGACGGCACCCGGCAGCAGCCGGTGATGATCCACTCGGCGAAGTTCGGCTCCATCGAGCGGTTCTTCGGGGTGCTCACCGAGCACTACGCCGGCGCCTTCCCGGCGTGGCTCGCCCCGGTGCAGGTGCTCGGCATCCCGATCACCGACGAGCAGGTGCCCTACCTCGAGGGCGTCGCCCGCCAGCTGCGGGCCCGCGGCATCCGGGTGGAGGTCGACGACTCCGACGACCGGATGCAGAAGAAGATCCGCACCGCCTCCAAGCAGAAGGTGCCCTTCGTGCTCATCGCCGGGGCCACCGACGCCGAGGCCGGTGCGGTGTCCTTCCGCTACCGCGACGGCAGCCAGCGCAACGGCGTCCCGGTCGCCGACGCCGTCGAGGCGGTCGCCGCCTGGGTGGCCGACCGGCGCAACAACGACCCGACGGCCCCGGCCGAGCAGGGGAGCACCGCGTGAACCCCGACGCCGGCGGGCCGACGACGGTCTTCGAGCGGCTGTGGACCCCGTACCGGATGGCCTACATCCAGGGCGAGGGCAAGCCGACCGGTGACCACGACTGCCCGTTCTGCCTGATCCCGCGCATGGGCGACGAGGACGGTCTGGTCGTCGCCCGCGGCGAGCTGGTGTTCGCGGTGCTCAACAAGTTCCCCTACAACGCCGGTCACCTCATGGTCGTGCCCTACCGGCACGTCGCCGACTACACCGACCTGACCGACCCCGAGGTCGCCGAGCTCGGCGCGTTCACCCAGACCGCGATGCGGGTGGTCCGGCAGGTCAGCGGCGCGCACGGGTTCAACGTCGGGATGAACCAGGGCGCGGTCGCCGGTGCCGGCATCGCCGACCACCTGCACCAGCACGCCGTGCCGCGCTGGGGCGGGGACACCAACTTCATGCCGGTCCTGGGCCTGACCCGGGTGCTGCCGCAGGTCCTCACCGACACCCGGGGGCTGCTCGCCGACGCCTGGCCGGCCGCCTGATGCTGGGGGTCAACCTGCGGCCGGCGGTCGCCCGCGTCTGGGCACCCGTCGTCCGCACCCTCCTGCGGGCCGGGATCACCGCCGACACCGTCACCCTGCTCGGCACCGTCGGCGCGGTGGCGTCGGCGGTCTTCCTGGTCGGCAACGGCTGGCTGTGGTGGGGCGCGGTCGCGGTCACCCTGTTCGTGCTGCTGGACATGCTCGACGGCGCCCTGGCCCGGGCCCGCGGCGGCGGGTCGGTGTTCGGCGCGGTGCTGGACTCCACCGGCGACCGCGCCGCCGACGCCGCCATCTTCGCGGCCCTGGCCTGGTGGTACTCCGGCGAGGGCGACAACCGCATGGTCGTGTGGCTCGCCCTGACCTGCCTGGTGCTGGGCGTGCTCACCTCCTACGTCAAGGCCCGCGCCGAGGGCATGGGCCTGACCTGCGACGTCGGCCTCGTCGAGCGCACCGAGCGGCTGATCCTGGTGCTGGTCGGCACCGGCTTCACCGGCATCGGCATCCCCTACGCCCTGCAGGTCTGCCTGTGGGTGCTGCTGGTCGGCAGCACGATCACCGTCGGGCAGCGCTTCGCCGAGGTGCACCGGCAGTCGCAGGGCCGCACGCTGCCGTGAGCGGGCTGGGCAACCGGCTCGGCGAAGCGCTGGTCGACGCCGGCTACGCCGCGGGCTGGGGCGCGGTCAAGGCCCTGCCCGAGCCCCTGGCGCGGACGGCGTTCGACCGCGCGGGCCGGTGGGCGGCCGGCCGCGACGGGAGGGGCACCCGGCAGCTGCGGGCCAACCTGCGCGTGGTCACGGGGCTCTCCGGCCCGCCGCTGGACACGCTGACCCGCGACGCCGTGCGGTCCTACGCCCGGTACTGGATGGAGGCCTTCCGGCTGCCCACGCTCGGCGTGCCGCGGCTGCTCGCCGGGACCACCGTCGTGGGCAGCGAGCACCTGGACGCCGCACGGGCCGCGGGCCGGCCCGTCGTCCTCGCGCTGCCGCACAGCGGCAACTGGGACGCCGCCGGGGTCTGGTTCGTCGACTGGCTGGGCGGGCCGTTCATGACGGTGGCCGAGCGGCTGCGGCCGGAGGCCCTGTACGAGCGGTTCCTGGCCTACCGGGAGTCCCTGGGTTTCCGGGTCGTGCCGCTGACCGGCGGGGAGCGGCCGAGCTCGGCGGTGCTGGCGCAGTGGCTGGCCGCCGGGAAGTCGGCCTGCCTGCTGGTGGACCGCGACCTGTCGGCCTCGGGCATCCCGGTCACCTTCTTCGGCCGCGCCACCACGATGCCCGGGGGCCCGGCGTTGCTGGCCGCGCGCAGCGGCGCCGCGCTGCTGCCCGTGGTGTCGCACTTCGACGGCGGGGGCTGGCGGCACACCGTGCACCCCGAGGTCGACGTGCACGGGCCGGGGAGGCTGCGCGACCGGGTGCACGCGGGCATGCAGGGCGTCGCGGACGCCTTCGCGGCGAGCATCGCCGCCCGCCCCGTCGACTGGCACCAGCTGGGCCGGATCTGGGCCGACGTCCCGCCGGACCCGGAGCGGGCGAGCCGCGCCGTGGCGCCGTCGTGAGGGTCGGGCTGGTCTGCCCGTACAACTGGGACGTCCCCGGCGGCGTGCAGTACCACGTGCGCGACCTGGCGCAGACGCTGCGCGCGATGGGCCACCACGTCGACGTGCTCACCCCCGCCGAGCACGAGTCGTCCGTCCCGGCCGGGGCCACCTGGGCCGGCCGCACCCTGCCGATCCCCTACAACGGCTCGATGGCCAGCATCCAGTTCGGCGTGCTGTCGGCCGCGCGCACCCGGCGCTGGTTGCGCGAGGGCCACTTCGACGTCGTGCACGTGCACGAACCCGCGCCGCCGTCGGTGTCCCTGCTGGTCTGCATGATCGCCGACGGGCCGATCGTGGCCACCTTCCACGCCGCGTCGGTGCGGTCGAAGTGGCTGGCCGCGTGGGGACCGGTGGTCCGGCCGTGGCTGGAGCGGATCGCCGGCCGCATCGCGGTCTCGGACTTCGCCCGCCGCCTGCAGGTCGAGCACCTGGGCAGCGACGCCGTCGTCATCCCCAACGGCGTGCAGGTGGCCGCCTTCGCCGAGGGGCCGCGGCTGCCCGCCGCCGAGCACGACGGCCCGACCGTCGGCTTCCTGGGCCGCTACGACGAGCCGCGCAAGGGCCTGCCGGTGCTGCTGGAGGCCATGCGCACCGTCGTCCGCGAGCTGCCCGGTGCCCGGCTGCTGGTCGCCGGCCGCGGCGACCCCGACGAGCTGCGGGCGCTGGTCGGCCCCGACCTGGAGCCCGCGGTCACCCTGCTCGGCGAGCTGGACGAGGCCGACAAGGCGGCGTTCCTGCGCACCGTCGACGTCTACTGCGCGCCCAACCTGCTGGGGGAGAGCTTCGGGGTGGTCCTGGTGGAGGCCATGGCCGCCGGCGCGCCCGTGGTGGCCGCCGACCTGGACGCCTTCGCCCGGGTGCTGGCCGACGGCACCGCCGGGGTGCTGGTGCGCCGCGGCGACGCGACAGCGCTGGCCCGGGAGCTGGTCGACCTGCTCGGTGACCCGGCCCGGCGGGATGCGCTGACCACCGCCGGGCGGGAGCGCGCCGTGGACTTCGACTGGGCGACCCTGGCCGCCCGGGTGGTCGCCGTCTACGAGACCGTCGTCCGGCCCGGCGGCGAGGTCACCGCGCACGGCGCCGACGAGGACCCCGTACCGGCCGAACCGCTCCCCACCCGGACGGAGGGGTTCCTGCCGCGGTGGCTGCGCCGGTCCTGACCGCGCGCCGGTAGCGTCCCCGGGGTGACGTCGACGGAGTGGGTGCTGCTCGCCGTCGGCGTCGTCGTCGTGCTGCTGGCCGCCTGGGCGGTGTTCACCCTCGCCCGGCTGCGCCGGCTGGAGGGCCGGGTCGACCGGGCGTGGTCGGCCCTCGACGGCGCGCTCGCCCGCCGGGCCGAGCTGGCCGGTGCGGTGGCGCGCGAGCACGCCGGGGTGTTGGGAGCACTGCACGCCGAGGCGCTGGCCGGTGCGGCGGCGCAGGCCGGTCGGCCCGCCGGCGGGGACCGCGAGGTGACCGAGAACGCCCTGGGCCGGCTGGTGCGCGAGCTGCCCGAGCCGCTGCGCGCCGCCGAGCTGGACGACGCCGGGTGGCGGGTCGGCCTGGCCCGTCGGTTCTACAACGACGCCGTCCGCGACACCCGGACCCTGCGCCGCCGCCCCGGGCCCCGCGCGCTCCGGCTGCACGCGGGCCGCCCGCTGCCCCGGTTCTTCGACATCGACGACGGCCTGGACGCCGTGGTCGGCACCGGGCCCGCCGGACGCGACTGACCCGCTCCTACGATGGGTCGACCGCAACCGGAGTCGAACCAGCGAGGCGCACCGTGTCCGAGACCCCCGTCACCCCCAGCACCGGCACCGACCGCGTGAAGCGCGGCATGGCCGAGCAGCTCAAGGGCGGCGTCATCATGGACGTCGTCGACGCCGCGCAGGCCCGCATCGCCGAGGACGCCGGCGCCGTCGCGGTCATGGCGCTGGAGCGGGTGCCGGCCGACATCCGCGCGCAGGGCGGCATCGCCCGGATGAGCGACCCGGACATGATCCAGGGGATCATCGACGCGGTCTCCATCCCGGTGATGGCCAAGGCCCGCATCGGCCACTTCGTCGAGGCCCAGGTGCTGCAGTCCCTGGGCGTGGACTACGTCGACGAGTCCGAGGTGCTGACCCCGGCCGACGAGGCCCACCACATCGTCAAGACCGACTTCACCGTGCCCTTCGTGTGCGGCGCGACCAACCTCGGCGAGGCGCTGCGCCGGATCTCCGAGGGCGCGGCGATGATCCGCTCCAAGGGCGAGGCCGGCACCGGGAACGTCGTCGAGGCCACCCGGCACATGCGTGCGCTCCGCGCGGGCATCCGCCGCCTGACGACCATGGACGAGACCGAGCTGTACGTCGCGGCCAAGGAGCTGCAGGCCCCCTACGAGTTGGTGGCCGAGGTCGCCCGCACCGGCAAGCTGCCGGTCGTGCTGTTCACCGCCGGCGGCATCGCCACCCCGGCCGACGCGGCGATGATGATGCAGCTGGGCGCCGAGGGCGTGTTCGTCGGCTCGGGCATCTTCAAGTCCGGCGACCCCGCGCAGCGCGCCGCGGCGATCGTGCAGGCCACCACGTTCCACGACGACCCGGCGGTCATCGCCAAGGTCAGCCGCGGGCTGGGCGAGGCCATGGTCGGCATCAACGTCGACACCCTGCCGGCGGACCAGAAGTACAGCTCCCGCGGGTGGTGAGCGCCCCGACCATCGGGGTGCTGGCGCTGCAGGGCGACGTCCGGGAGCACCGGGCGGTCCTGGAGCAGCAGGGTGCGCGCACCGTCGCGGTCCGGCGGCCCGGGGAGCTGGCCGGCGTCGACGGCCTCGTGCTGCCCGGCGGTGAGTCCACGACGATGGCCAAGCTCGCCGACCGCTGGGGCCTGCTGGAGCCGCTGCGCGCGGCGGTGCGCGGCGGCCTGCCCGCCTACGGGTCCTGCGCCGGGATGATCCTGCTCGCCGAGCGGCTGCTGGACGCCCCGCCCGACCAGCGGACCATCGGCGGGCTGGACGTCACGGTGCGGCGCAACGCCTTCGGCCGGCAGGTCGACAGCTTCGAGTCCGAGGTCGACGTCGCGGGCCTGGTGGGCGGTCCGGTGCACGCGGTGTTCATCCGCGCGCCGTGGGTGGAGGAGGCCGGCGCCGGGGTGCAGGTCCTCGGCCGGGTCTCCGGCGGGGCGGCCGACGGTAGGATCGTCGCGGTCCGCCAGGGCGACGTGGTCGCCACCAGCTTCCACCCGGAGCTCACCGGCGACACCCGCATGCACCGGTTCTTCGTGGATCTGGTGCGCGAGCGTCTGGGCGGACGACGACCTGCGAGCGAGGAGACAGCATGAGCGGCCACTCCAAATGGGCGACGACGAAGCACAAGAAGGCGGGCATCGACGCCAAGCGGGGCAAGCTCTTCGCCAAGCTGATCAAGAACATCGAGGTCGCGGCCCGCACCGGCGGCGGTGACGTCAACGGCAACCCGACGCTCTACGACGCCGTCCAGCGGGCGAAGAAGTCCTCGGTGCCCAACGACAACATCGACCGCGCGGTCAAGCGCGGCGCCGGCCTGGAGGCCGGTGGGGTCGAGTACTCCACGATCACCTACGAGGGCTACGCCGCGGCCGGGGTCGCGGTGCTCATCGAGTGCCTGACGGACAACAAGAACCGCTCGGCCATGGAGGTCCGCACCGCCATGACCCGCAACGGCGGCTCGATGGCCGACCCGGGGTCGGTGTCCTACCTGTTCAGCCGCAAGGGCGTCGTCGTGGTCCCGGCCGCCGGCACCACCGAGGACGACGTCATGCTCGCCGTCCTCGACGCCGGAGCCGAGGAGGTGCGCGACCTCGGCGACACCTTCGAGGTCGTGTGCGAGCCCACCGACCTGGTGGCCGTCCGCACCGCGCTGCAGGACGCCGGCATCGACTACGACTCCGCCGAGGCCGGGTTCGTGCCCAGCGTGCAGGTGGAGCTGGACGCCGACGCCGCGGCCAAGGTGTTCAAGCTGATCGACGCGCTCGAGGACTGCGACGACGTGCAGAACGTCTACGCCAACTACGACGTGTCGGACGAGGTCATGGAGACCATCGACGCCTAAGCTGTCGAACGCTTGTTCGTACAGCGAGGGGGGTGGCTCGTGCGCGTGCTCGGGATCGACCCGGGGTTGACCCGGTGCGGCTGGGGCGTGGTCGACGGCCGCCCCGGTGCCCGGCCCACCGCGGTGGGCGTCGGCGTCGTCCGCAGCGACCACACCCTGGCCCTGGAGCTGCGGCTGCTCGAGCTGCACACCGCGCTCACCGCGCTCCTCCGGGAGCACCGGCCCGACGTGGTCGCCGTCGAGCGGGTCTTCCAGCAGAACAACAAGGGGACGGCGACCGGCACCGCGCAGGCCGCCGGCGTCGCCGCCCTGGCCGCCGCGCAGGCCAGCCGGCCGGTGCACTGGCACACCCCGAGCGAGGTCAAGGCCGCCATCTCCGGCAGCGGCCGGGCCGACAAGGAGCAGGTCACGCTGATGGTCACCCGGGTGCTCGGGCTGGACTCGCCGCCGAAGCCGGCCGACGCCGCCGACGCCCTCGCCCTGGCCGTCTGCCACGTGTGGCGCGGGCCCACCCAGGACCGGCTGCGGGTCGCCGCGCTGGCCGCCGGCGCCGGGGTCGGCTCGGGGGTCGGTGCGGCGCCGCTGTCGGTGGCCACCCGCTCGGCCGTGCGGCCGGGCCGCTGGCAGGGCATCGGGAGCGGGCGGTGATCGCCAGCGTCGCCGGCCGGGTGGCGGCGGTCAGCCCCGACGGTGCGGTCGTCGAGGTCGGCGGCATCGGCCTGGCCGTGCAGTGCACGCCGGGCACCATCGCCCGGCTGCAGGTGGGGGAGAGCGCCCGGCTGGCCACCAGCCTGGTGGTCCGCGAGGACTCCCTCACCCTCTACGGGTTCGCCGACGACGACGAGCGCCAGCTGTTCGAGCTGCTGCAGACCGCCAACGGCGTGGGCCCGCGCCTGGCCCAGGCGGTGCTGGCCATCCACCCGCCGCGCGACGTGCGCCGCGCCGTGGCCACCGGTGACCTCAAGGCGCTGATGCAGGTGCCCGGCATCGGGAAGAAGGGCGCCGAGCGGCTGGTGCTGGAGCTGCGCGACCGGCTGGGCGCCCCCACCGGCGACGTCAGCCTGGACGCCGTCGCGGCCGCCGCCGGCGCCACCGGCTCGGCCGCGGTCGCCCCCGTCGCGCCCTGGCGCGACCAGCTCACCACCGCGCTGGTCGGCCTGGGCTGGACCGTGCGCGAGGCCGAGGGCGCCCTGGCCCAGCTCGCCCCGGTCGTGGAGGAGCAGGTCGCCGCCACCGGCTCGGTGGACATCGCCGTGCTCCTCCGGCAGGCCCTCCGGCTGCTGGGCCGGTCGTGACCGGGTCCGACGCCTCGCCGTGGGCCGGTGACGAGGAGCGGGTCGTCGAGTCCGCGCTGCGCCCGCACTCCCTGGCCGAGTTCGTCGGCCAGCCCAAGGTCGCCCGGCAGCTGGACCTGGTGCTCGAGGGCGCCAAGCGGCGCGGCCGGCCGCCGGACCACGTGCTGCTGTCCGGCCCGCCCGGGCTGGGCAAGACGTCCCTGGCGCTCATCATCGGCGCCGAGCTCGGCACCGCCGTGAAGATCACCTCCGGCCCGGCGATCGAGCGGTCGGGTGACCTGGCGGCGATGCTGTCCAACCTCGGCGAGGGCGACGTGCTGTTCATCGACGAGATCCACCGCATCGCCCGGCCCGCCGAGGAACTGCTCTACATGGCCATGGAGGACTTCCGGGTCGACGTCGTCGTCGGCAAGGGGCCCGGTGCCACCGCGATCCCGCTGGAGATCTCGCCGTTCACCCTGGTCGGGGCCACCACCCGGGCCGGGCTCCTGACCGGCCCGCTGCGCGACCGGTTCGGCTTCGTCGGCCAGATGGAGTTCTACTCGACCGCCGACCTGCAGTCGGTGCTGCGCCGCAGCGCCGACCTGCTGGGGGTGGCCATCGACGAGGACGGGTCGGCCGAGATCGCCGGCCGCTCCCGCGGCACGCCACGGATCGCCAACCGGTTGCTGCGCCGGGTCCGCGACTACGCCGAGGTGCGCGCCGACGGCCGGATCACCCAGCCCGTCGCCCGCGCCGCGCTGGCCCTCTACGACGTCGACGAGCTCGGCCTGGACCGCTTGGACCGCGAGGTGCTGCACGCCCTGGTGGTCAAGTTCAACGGCGGGCCGGTCGGTGTGGCGACGCTGGCGGTGGCCGTGGGGGAGGAGCCGCACACCGTCGAGGAGGTCTGCGAGCCCTTCCTCGTGCGGGCCGGGCTGCTGGCCCGCACCCCCCGCGGCCGGGTCGCCACCGAGGCCGCCTGGGCGCACCTGGGGCTGCCCGTGCCCGAGGGCGTGTGGCTGCGCGGCGGCATCCCGCAGGGCGCGCCCGGCGACCAGCCTGCACCCCCCACCCTGTTCGACGCCTAGACTGCTCGGCGCTGGTGTGCCCGCCCCTGGGTGGCGCGCGCCCTGCTGCGGTCGCGCCCGCGGGCGCGCCGCAGCCTCCAGTCCCCGAAGCGGCCGCCACCCGGTGGCCGCACAACCGCGCCGAACCGGGTGCGGTGGAGAGGCACGACAACCGTGGAGCAGTTCTTCCCGCTCATCCTGCTGGTGCTGGCCTTCGCGCTGCTCATCGTGCTGCCCGCCCGGCAGCGCAAGAAGATGGCCGCCAACGCCCAGAAGCTGCAGGAGTCCCTGAGCGTCGGCACCCCGGTCATGCTGACCAGCGGCCTGCACGGCACCGTCGCCGGCTTCGGCGAGGGCACCGTCGACATCGAGATCGCCCCGGGCGTCGTCGCCACCTTCGCCCGCCCGGCGGTCATGGAGGTCCGCACGCCCGACGGCGCGGTCCTCGACGCCCAGGCCGGCGAGGTCGTCCCGCCCCGCGACGAGCGCACCGACACCGTCGAGGGCGCGGTCGACGGCGACGGCGACCCGACCGACCGCAGGGCCTGAGATGGCTGCCCGCCCGCTCCGGGCGTCGCGCTACTTCGCGGCGTTCGTCCTGGTCGTGGCCGTCATGTACGGCCTGATCTTCTTCACCGGCTCGCAGCGCACCCCGCAGCTGGGCCTGGACCTGCAGGGCGGCACCACGGTGACGCTCACCGCGCAGGTGCCCGGTGGCGGCACACCCAGCCGCGAGGACCTGGAGCTGGCGCGGCAGATCATCGAGCAGCGCGTCAACGGCCTCGGCGTCGCCGAGGCCGAGGTGGTGACCGAGGGCGACTCCAACATCGTCATCTCGGTGCCCGGTGAGGACGGCGACCAGGCCCGCCAGCTCGGGCAGACCGCGCAGCTGCGGTTCCGGCCCGTGGTCCAGGGTCCCGAGGCGGCCACCCCGGCCGACCCCTCGGCCACCCCGTCGGCCACCCCCACCGACGGCAGCGCGCCGACCGACGGATCCGCACCCACCACGGCACCGGGCGACACCGCGGCCCCCGCCTCGCCCACCGACGGCGGCGCGACCCCCACCACCGACCCGGCCGCGACGACCGCGGCACCGAACTCCTTCGCGCCCGCGCCGACCGACGTGCTCGCCGCCGGGGACACCACGACGCCGGCCGCGCCCACCACCGACGCCGCGCCCACCACCGACGCCGCCCCCACCTCCGGTGCGCCGTCCTCCGACGGCGCCGCCGCGCCCACCGCGGTGACCCAGGAGCAGGCCACCGCGGAGTACGCGACCCTGACCTGCTCGGCCAGCCAGACCGGCGCCGGGGACGTCGACCTGCCCGACTCCTACCTGGCCGCCTGCTCCGAGGACGGCACCGCCAAGTACCTGCTCGGCCCGGCCGTCATCGAGGGCACCGACATCACCTCGGCCAGCGCCGGCACCCTGGCCCAGACCGGCGAGTGGATCGTCACCGTCGACTTCAACTCCCAGGCCTCCTCGACCTGGGCCACCTACACCGCCCAGGCGGCGCAGGCCGGCGGCGCCGTGGCCATCGTGCTCGACGGCCGGGTCGTCTCCGCCCCCACCGTGCAGAGCGCCATCACCGGCGGCAGCACCCAGATCACCGGCAACTTCACCCAGACCGAGGCGCAGACGCTGGCCAACCAGCTGGAGTACGGCGCGCTGCCGCTGACCTTCACCCAGGCCACCGCGCAGACGATCACCACCGAGGTGGGCGCCGACCAGCTGCGGGCCGGCCTCATCGCCGGCGCCATCGGCATCGCGCTGGTCTTCGTCTACGCGCTCCTCTACTACCGCCTGCTCGGCCTGGTCATGATCGCCAGCCTGGCGCTGTCCGCGGTCGTGGTCTACGCCAGCCTGGTGCTGCTGGGCCGCGAGATCGGGTTCACCCTCAGCCTGGCCGGCATCGCCGGCTTCATCGTCAGCATCGGCATCACGGCCGACTCCTTCGTCGTGTACTTCGAACGCCTCAAGGACGAGATCCGCGAGGGCCGCACGCTGCGCAGCGCGGTCCCGCGGGCGTGGGTGCGGGCCCGCCGGACGATCCTGTCGGCCGACGCGGTCAGCTTCCTGGCCGCGGCGATCCTCTACGTGCTGGCCATCGGCGACGTGAAGGGCTTCGCGTTCACCCTGGGTCTGTCCACGGTGCTCGACCTGGTCGTCGTCTTCCTCGTGACCCACCCGCTGCTGGCGGTCCTGAGCCGGTTCAAGGGCTTCGGCACCAACCGGTTCTCCGGCCTGGGCTCGGTCGACGTCACCCGGCGCGCGGCGACCGCACCGCGACCCGGCCAGCGCCCGACCGTGGCGGCGGGCACCAGCAGCGACAGGAGCGACCGATGACCGGCACCCCCCGCGAGGGCCGCACCGACGACGAGCTGACCGACGGCGCGCCGACCGAGGACGCGCTGACCGACGACGCGCTGGCCGACGACGAGGTGCGCGCGGACGCCGCGGCCGACGCCGACGACTCCGCGCTCGCCGAGGCCGGCCTGCCCACCGAGGACGGCCGCTCCGCCCCGCCGCGGCGCAGGGCCTCGCTGGCCCACCGCCTCTACAACGGCGAGGCCGGCCTGGACGTCGTCGGCCGCAGCCGGTTCTGGTACAAGGTCACCGCCGTGGTGATGCTGGTCTGCATCGCCTCGATGGTGTTCCGCGGCTTCAACTTCGGCATCGACTTCGAGGGCGGCAACAGCTTCCGGGTGTCGGGCACCTCCCAGCAGCTGACGGCCGTCCAGGACGCCGCCGAGGGCGCCGGCGCGCAGGTGTCGACGGCGCAGATCGTCGGCGGCGACACGATCCTGCTGCGCACCGGCGCGCTGGGCAACGACGCCGAGTCCGCGGTGTCCGCGGCGATCGCCGAGGCCGCCGGCGTGCCGGCCGGCCAGGTCACCTCCGAGGCGGTGAGCGCCGACTGGGGTCGCGACATCACCGACCAGGCGCTGATCGCCCTGGTGGTCTTCCTGGCCGCCGTCGTGGTCTTCCTGGCCATCCGGTTCCAGCCGAAGATGGCCGTGGGTGCGATCGCCGCCCTGGTGCACGACATCGTGCTCACCGCCGGCATCTACTCGCTGGTCGGGTTCGAGGTCACCCCGTCCACCGTCATCGGGTTCCTCACCATCCTCGGGTTCAGCCTCTACGACACCGTCGTGGTCTTCGACAAGGTCGACGAGAACGTCAAGGACCTGGAGAAGGGCGCCCGGATGACCTGGGGCGAGGCGGCCAACCTCGCGGTCAACCAGACGCTGATGCGGTCGATCAACACGTCGGTGATCGCGCTGCTGCCGGTGCTCGGGCTGCTCGTCATCGGCGTCGGCCTGCTCGGCGTCGGCACGCTGCAGGACCTGGCGTTGGTGCTCACCGTGGGGCTGGCGGCCGGCACCTACAGCTCGATCTTCCTGGCGACGCCGGTGCTGGCCGACCTCAAGGCCCGCGAGCCCGGTGTGCAGGCGCTGGCCAAGCGGGTGCAGGCCCGGCGTGCCGCCGACGCCCGCGCGGCCCGCACCGGTGCACCCGCCGGCCCCGTCGCG
>NZ_JAMXRZ010000069.1 GCF_024124375.1 Klenkia sp. PcliD-1-E | reverse complement strand
GGCGCGCGAGCGGGCCGAGTCGCTGGCCAGGTGGGTGGCCACCACGCGGAGCGCGCCGTCCCCGCTGACCAGGTCGGCCCGCAGCGCGGCCCGCGGCTCGCCCGACCCGGGCAACCGCACCGCGGCCTCGTCGGCCACCGGCAGCCGGGTCAGCAGCGCGTTGCCGTACCGGACGGCGGGCCGGTCACCGGGGCGCGCCTTCTCGATCGCCGAGGCCCACAGCAGCTCCCGGTCCAGCGCGCGGGCCAGCAGCTCGGCCTGGTCGACGTCCTCGCTGCGGGCGCCGTAGTGCCGGTCGACCTCCTGCAGGCAGACCACGTCGGGGTCGGCGTCGGCCAGCACCGCGGCGATGCGCGCCAGGTCGTGCCGGCCGTCGTCCCCGACGCCGTGGTGGATGTTGAAGGTGACCAGGCGGACGGACGTCACGCACCCCACCTTCCCAGGCGGGATGCGCGACCGCGCTG
The DNA here is from genome assembly GCF_024124375.1 of Klenkia sp. PcliD-1-E. Classification (GTDB taxonomy): domain Bacteria; phylum Actinomycetota; class Actinomycetes; order Mycobacteriales; family Geodermatophilaceae; genus Klenkia. The sequence continues at coordinate 22,232 of NZ_JAMXRZ010000069.1, read as the reverse complement.
TCGAATGGTGGGCATGCGCATCTTCTTCACCGGCGGCAGCGGCAAGGCCGGCCACCACGTCGCCCCGTTCCTCGCCGAGCAGGGCCACCAGGTCACCAACGCCGACCTCACCCCGCTGGGCCACGACGCCGTCGCCGACCTGCGCGTGGACCTCACCGACCTCGGGCAGGTGTACTCCGCGCTGGCCGGCGCGGCCCGGCAGTCCGAGCTCGAGGGCCCCGCGGTCCCGGCCTACGACGCGGTCGTGCACTTCGCGGCGATCCCGGCGATCCTGCTCTCGTCGGACGCCACCACCTACGCCACGAACACCCTCAGCACGTACAACGTCCTGGAGGCCGCGACCCGGCTCGGCATCGGCAAGGTCGTCTTCGCCTCCTCGGAGACCACCTACGGCATCTGCTTCGCCCAGGGCGAGCGGAAGCCGCTGTACGTGCCGGTGGACGAGGAGCACCCGACGGTCCCCGAGGACTCCTACGCGATGAGCAAGGTCGCCGGCGAGGTGACGGCGCGGTCGTTCCAGGCCCGCTCGGGTGCCGACGTGTACGGCCTGCGGATCAACAACGTCATCGAGCCGCACGAGTACGAGCAGCTGTTCCCCGCGTTCCTCGAGGACCCGTCCCTGCGCCGGCGCAACCTGTTCGCCTACATCGACACCCGCGACCTGGGACAGATGGTGCAGCGCTGCCTGACCACCGACGGGCTGGGCTACGAGGTGTTCAACGTGGCCAACGCCGACATGTCGGTGTCGGTGACCACCGACGAGGTGCGGGAGCAGTTCTACGCCGGGGTGGAGCAGCGCCGCCCGATGGGCCCGGACGAGACCTTCTACTCCATCGACAAGGCCCGCCGGCTGCTGGGCTACGAGCCGCAGCACTCCTGGCGCGACGTGCTGGGGTAGGCCTCAGGCCAGCTCGGTGTCCAGCACCCGGGTGAACACCGGGTCCCCGGCGTCGTCGCGGCTGGTCGCCCACAGCCGGAACCGGGCGTCGGGGCCGGTGAGCACCAGCTCGCCGAGCTCGTTGCCGAAGAACGGGCCGGCCTGCTTGGACCACTCCAGACGGGTGCGGCCCACCCGCGCGGCCTTCGCGATCGACCCGGTGAGCGCGCGGGCCCACCGGCTCCAGCCGATCCGGAAGCCGACCTCGATGGCGTGCGGGGCCTGGTTGTGCAGCGGGGACACCGTCAGCTGGTGCACCCGGCTGCGCAGCCCGCCGGGGGAGACCAGCTCGGCGGCGTAGGCGTGGTGGACGTCCCCGGAGAGCACCAGCACGGTGGACGGTGCCCGGCCGGCCTCCCCCCGGGCCAGGGACACCACCGCCCGGCCCAGCCGCTCGAAGGACTGCCCGAACGCCGCCCAGTGCTCCAGGTCCGCCGCCTGCCGCAGCTTCTCGGCCAGCCGGCCCAGCAGCCGGCCGTGGTGCCGGAGGGCGAGGGTCTCGTCCCAGCGCTCGATGTCGTGGATGGCGTGCGGCAGCAGCCAGGGCAGCGAGGTGCCGACCAGCACGTGCGCCACGCCGTCGGCGGCGGCCTCGCGCAGCGCCTGCTCGACCCAGCTGAACTCGGTGTCGTCGAGGATCTGCCGGTCGTGCTCGGCGAGCACCCGTCCGGCCCGGCTGTCGACCATGACCAGCCGGACGTCGTCCCAGTGCCGCACGTAGCTCCACCGGAAGGCGGTGGGGTCGCCGTCGGCGCCCTCGGCCATCGCGGTGAGCATCGGCCCGGCGTCGTCGGCACCCTGCATGGCCCGCCAGGTCGCGTTGGCGGCGAGCTCGGCGGGGGAGAGGTTCCCCAGGTGCTGGTAGACCCAGTAGCTGGTCAGCCCGCCGGTGATGCGCCGGCGCCACCACGGCTGGGCCTCGATCTGCGCCCGCCAGGCCGCCGAGGTGTTCCAGTCGTCGATCATCTCGTGGTCGTCGAAGATCATCGACGAGGGGACCGTCGACAGGAGCCAGCGGACCTCCGGGTCGCCCCAGGACTCCCGGTAGAGGCGGGTGTACTCCTCGAAGTCCGCCGCCTGCGGCCCCGGTGGCTGTGCCAGGTCGCGTCGCCGCGCCATCCACGCCTGGGTGGGCGGGGTGGTCTCGTCGGCGTAGACCTGGTCGCCGAGCAGGACCAGCGCGTCGGGCCACTCCGCGGGCGGGGTGCCCATCAGCTGCACGGCGTAGCAGTCCAGCGCGTCGGGCGGGATGCCGTCGCGCGCGTCGACCGAGGCGGGGGAGGCGTACCGGCAGGACCCGAACGCGATCCGCACGGTGCCCGGCCCACCCGGGGTGCGGATGCGGCTGGCCGGGAACGGCGAGCGGGCCGGCGGCCAGACGGGGACGTCGTCCAGGTGCACCTCGTAGGGCGTCGTGCTGCCCGGTTCCAGGCCCTCGACGACGACGAGCGCGTAGTGGTGGCCCTGCACGCCGAAGGTGTGCGCGGTGGCGCCGAGCACCCGCACCGTGCAGGGCCGGTCGGTCTCCACCCAGACCGTGGCCGACACCGGGTCGACGTGGCGCAGCAGTGGACCCAGGACCAGTCTCGGTGTCGACGGCACGCCGCCAGCTTGGCCCACCGCGCCCGGTGCCGACCAGCGTGGGCTGGGAGACTGGTGTGCATGGAGTTCGTGATCATCGCCGTCGCGGTCGTCGTCGTCGCGCTGCTGGTCGGGGTGGGCCTGCTGGTCGGCCGCGGCCGGCGGACCACCCGGCTCGACGAGGGCACCGCCGCGCCGACCATCACCCGGCCGCGGCCCACGGACGACCAGCCCGTCGCGACGCCGCCGGCCACCGTGCCCCCGGTCGGGACCGAGGACCTCTCCGTCCCGCCGGTGCAGCTGCCGCCGGCCGAGCCCGAGCCCGGGCTGACCTTCGAGACCCCGCCGCCCTCGGCCGGCCGGCTGGTCCGGCTGCGCAGCCGGCTGGCCCGCTCGCAGTCCTCCCTGGGCCGCGGCCTGCTCACCGTGCTGGCCCGGGAGAAGCTCACCGAGGACGACTGGGAGGAGGTCGAGGAGACCCTGCTGGCCGCCGACGTCGGGGTCGCCGCGACCACCCAGATCGTGCAGCGGCTGCGCACCCAGTCGATGGTGCTGGCCACCGGTGATGCCACCGCGCTGCGCGAGCTGCTGGTCACCGAGCTCACCGCCGTCCTCGGCCCGGACCTGGACCGGTCGCTGGCCACCGACCGCGAGCTCGACCGGCCCGCCGTCGTCCTCGTGGTCGGGGTGAACGGGGCGGGCAAGACCACCACCTGCGGCAAGATCGCCCGCGTGCTGGTCGGCGACGGTCGCAGCGTGCTGCTGGGTGCCGCCGACACCTTCCGCGCCGCCGCGGCCGACCAGCTCGAGACCTGGGGCGAACGGGTCGGCGTCCCCACCGTGCGCGGTCCCGAGGGCGGCGACCCCGCCTCGGTCGCCTTCGACGCCGTGCGGACCGGACGCGAGGCCGACGTCGACGCCGTCCTGGTCGACACCGCGGGCCGGCTGCACACCAAGCTCGGCCTGATGGACGAGCTGGGCAAGGTCAAGCGGGTCGTGGAGAAGCAGAGCCCGGTCGACGAGGTGCTGCTGGTCCTCGACGCCACCACCGGCCAGAACGGCGTCGTGCAGGCCCGGGTGTTCACCGAGGCGGTCGCGGTCACCGGCGTGGTGCTGACCAAGCTCGACGGCACCGCCAAGGGCGGCATCGTCATCTCGGTGCAGCGCGAGCTGGGCATCCCGGTCAAGCTGGTCGGGCTGGGCGAGGGCGCCGACGACCTGGCCCCCTTCGAGCCCCGCGCGTTCGCCGAGGCGCTGGTCGGGGGCTGACCGTCAGGCGGGGTCGGGCACCGAGGAGTAGCGCTCCTCGACCCGGCCCCAGCGCCAGACGGCCAGCGCGAGGCCCCAGGTCACCACGAACAGCGCGACGATGCCGAAGCCCACGTAGTCCAGGTTCCACGACGCCAGCCAGGCCAGCGGGCCGCTGCTGATGCCGAACCGCTCGACGAGCAGGCCGACCAGCACGAGCGAGCCGACGCCGAGCGCGACGGTCACCGACAGCGTGGTGACGGTGAGGTTGTAGAAGACCTTGCGTACCGGCTTGACCAGCGCCCAGCCGTAGGCCCGGGTCATCAGCACGCCGTCGGCGGTGTCGAACAGGCTCATGCCGGCCATGAACAGCACCGGCAGCACGACGATGGCGTACCAGGGCAGCACGAAGGCCGCGGACCCAGCGATGAGCACCAGCAGCCCGACCTGGGTGGCGGTGTCGAAGCCCAGGCCCATGAGCAGACCCACCGGGTAGAGGTGCCAGGGCTTGGACACCCGGCGGGTGAACCGGCCCAGCACCCGGGCCATGAACCCGCGGTTGTGCAGGTGGTGCTCCAGGGCGGCCTCGTCCAGCTCGCCCGACCGCATGCCGCGCAGCACCTTGGCGATGCCGACCACCGCGACCAGGTTCATCGCACCGATCACCAACAGGAACGCACCGGCCACCAGGGTGCCGACCAGGCCGAGCACCGACGCGGCGCCGGAGTCGCCGTCCTGGATGACCCCGGCGACCGACTGCACGCCCAGGGCGAGCAGCACGCTGGCGACGAGCACCACCGAGGAGTGCCCCAGGGAGAACCAGAACCCGGTGCCGACGGCGGGGGTGCCGTCGCCCACGAGCTTGCGCGTGGTGTTGTCGATGACCGCGATGTGGTCGGCGTCGAAGGCGTGCCGCACACCGAGCAGGTAGGCCGTCAGCCCGACGCCGACGCCGAGCACGCCCGCGCTCCCCAGGTCCAGCCGCTGCGGGGCGACGGCGAACAGCAGCACGCCCCAGCCGAGCACGTGCAGGCCCACGACGGCGGCGGCCATGGTGGCGATGCTGCGCTTGTCCCGGCGGCTGAAGCCCCGCGCCGGGACCGCGACGGCCAGGGGGTCGGGCGCGGTGGTGGTCACGAACGGACCCTAGTGCGAGCACCTCGCACCTGCACAGGGGTTGCAACAAGCCCGATCGGGGCTCGCGCAACACGGCCGTAGCACGGGGGCGCGACACGCGGGCCGGAGTTCACCGGTGCGAAACACGTCCGGACCTCGGGCGTAGCACAGCTGCCCCACTGTCTACCTCGACCGACCCCCAGCCCCCGGCCGATGGCCGACGACCCCTGATCAGGAGGTTGCCGTGGTCGACACTGGCAACACCGCCTGGATCCTCACCAGCGCGGCCCTCGTGCTGCTGATGACCCCGGGCCTCGCGCTCTTCTACGGCGGCATGGTCCGCGCCAAGAGCGTCCTCAACATGATGATGATGAGCTTCGGAGCCCTGGCGCTGATCAGCGTCCTGTGGGTCCTCTACGGCTACTCCATCGCCTTCGGCAACGACGTGGGCGGCGGCCTGCTGGGCAACCCGACCGAGTACCTCGGCCTCGAGGGTCTGTTCGACACGGTCACCAACGGCCTGCCCGACATGGCCTTCGTCGGCTTCCAGGCCGTCTTCGCCATCATCACCGTGGCGCTGATCTCCGGTGCCATCGCCGACCGGGCCCGGTTCGGCGCCTGGATGGTCTTCGCCGGCATCTGGGCGACGATCGTCTACTTCCCCGTCGCGCACTGGGTGTTCGCCTTCGACAACGACGACCTCGGCGTGACCGGTGGCTGGATCGCCAACCAGCTCGCCGCCATCGACTTCGCCGGCGGCACCGCGGTGCACATCAACGCCGGTGCCGCCGGGCTGGCCCTCGCGCTGGTGCTCGGCAAGCGCCGCGGCTTCGGCCGGGAGGCCATGCGGCCGCACAACCTGCCCCTGGTGATGCTCGGCGCCGGGCTGCTGTGGTTCGGCTGGTTCGGCTTCAACGCCGGGTCGGCGCTGTCGGCCGGGACCGCGGCCAGCCTGGTCTGGGTCAACACGATGGTCGCCACCGGTGCGGCGACCCTCGGCTGGCTGCTGACCGAGAAGATCCGCGACGGCCACTCCACCTCCCTCGGCGGGGCCTCCGGTGCGGTGGCCGGCCTGGTCGCCATCACCCCGTCCTGCTCGGCCGTCTCGCCGATCGGCGCGATCATCCTGGGCGCGGTCGCCGGTGTGCTGTGCGCCCTGGCGGTGGGCCTGAAGTACCGCTTCGGCTACGACGACTCCCTCGACGTCGTCGGCGTCCACCTGGTCGGCGGTCTGTGGGGCACCATCGCCGTCGGCTTCCTGGCCACCGACTCGGCTGCCGCCGGCGTCAGCGGGCTGTTCTACGGTGGCGGGGTCGACCAGCTCTGGCGCCAGGTCGTGGGGGCGCTCGCCGTCCTCGTGTTCTCCTTCGTCCTCACCTACGTGATCGGCACGGTGATCCAGAAGACCATGGGCTTCCGGATCACCGAGGAGGACGAGGTCGCCGGCATCGACCAGGTCGTGCACGCCGAGTCCGGCTACGACTTCACCAGCCTGAGCGGTGGGAGCGGGTCCGCCCTCCACCAGGCCACCACCGCCAAGACCGTGGAGGGTTCGCACTGATGAAGCTGGTCACCGCGATCGTCAAGCCGTTCAAGCTCGACGACGTCAAGAACGCCCTGGAGCTGATCGGCATCGCGGGGCTCACCGTCTCCGAGGTGCAGGGCTTCGGTCGCCAGCGGGGCCACACCGAGGTCTACCGCGGTGCGGAGTACCAGGTGGACTTCGTGCCCAAGGTCCGGATCGAGGTCGTGGTCAGCGAGCACGACGCCGCCCGCGTGGTCGACGCCGTCGTGGAGTCCGCCTCCACCGGCCAGATCGGCGACGGCAAGGTCTGGGTCACCACGATCGACGAGATCGTGCGGGTCCGGACCGGCGAGCGCGGGGCCGACGCCCTGTAGTCGCCGTGCCCGTCCCGTCGGCCGGGGTGGTGGGAGGCCCCCACCACCCCGGCCGACGCCGTTCCCGACCTGCCACGACGACCCGCCACGACGACCCGCCACGACGACCCGCCACGACGACGAGGTGACCCCGATGGCTCCCGCAGCGCCCACCCCCGCGGAGCTCGCCGCCCTGCCCCGCGCCGCGCGGGTCGCCGCCCTCGACGGCTGGCTGGGCGGTCTGCTGGAGGCCGCGGTGCCCGCCGGTGCCCGCACCGGGGTGGCGCTGGCCGCCGTCGGCAGCCTGGGCCGCCGGGAGCCCGCACCCCACGGCGACCTGGACCTGGTGCTGGTGCACGACGGGCGACGCGGGATCGGGCAGGTCGCCGACGCGGTCTGGTACCCGGTCTGGGACGCCGGGCACAAGCTCGACCACTCCGTCCGCACCGTCGCCGAGGCCGCCGCGGTCGCCGGTGACGACGTCAAGGCCGGCCTGGGGCTGCTCGACGTCCGGCTGGTGGCCGGCGACGAGGAGGTCGTCGGCGCGCTGCGCTCGGCCACCCTGACCACCTGGCGCCAGCGGGCCTCCCGGTTGCTGCCCGACCTGCGGGAGATCCGCCGGGCCCGGGCCCGCACGCTCGGCGAGCTGGGCTTCCTGCTCGAGCCCGACCTGAAGGAGGCCTACGGCGGGCTGCGCGACGGCCAGGTGCTGCGCGCCCTCGCCCTGGCCCAGCTGGTCGACGAGCCCCCGGCCGACGCCGCGGACGCCTACGCCTTCCTGGTCGACGTCCGCGACGAGCTGCGCCGGCGCACCCGCCGGGCCGGTGACGTGCTCGTCCGGCAGGAGCAGGCCGGTGTCGCCGAAGCCCTGGGGCTCGCCGACGACGACGTCCTGCTGCGCCGGGTCAGCCTGGCCGGACGGCGGCTGGCCTTCGTGGTCGACGAGGCCTGGCGCCGGGTGGACGCCGCCCTGGTCCGCCGGCCCCGCGCCCGCTACCGGCGCATCCGGCGCGAGCCGCTCGCCGAGGGCGTGGTGCGGCAGGGCGACGAGGTGGTCCTCGCCCGCGACGCCAAGCCCGCCGCCGACCCCGGGCTCGTGCTGCGCGGCGCCGCGGCGGCCGCGCACGCGGACCTGCTGCTGTCCCCGTACACGCTCAAGGTGCTCGGCGCGCACTCCCCGCCGCTGCCCGAGCCGTGGCCGGCCGAGGTGCGCTGGTCGTTCCTGCGCCTGCTGGCCAGCGGCCGCAGCGCCGTCCCGGTGGTCGAGCAGCTGGACCAGGAGGGTCTGCTGGTCCGCATGCTCCCGGAGTGGGACCACGTGCGCTCGCTGCCCCAGCGCCACCCCTGGCACCGGTTCACCGTCGACCGGCACCTGGTGGAGGCGGCGTCGGCGGCGGCGGAGCTGACCCGCGACGTCGACCGGCCCGACCTGCTCCTGGTGGGCGCGCTGCTGCACGACATCGGCAAGGGCCACCCGGGCGACCACTCCGAGGTCGGCGCGGTTGTCGTGCAGGAGATGGCGACCCGCATGGGGTTCGCCCCCGCCGACGTGGCGATGCTCGTGGCGATGGTGCGCTGGCACCTGCTGCTGCCCGACGTCGCCACCCACCGCGACCTCGACGACCCGGCCACCATCGACCGGGTGGTGGAGGCCATCGGCGCCGACCCGGCGCTGCTGCAGCTGCTGCACGCCCTGGCCCAGGCCGACGGCGCGGCCACCTCGGCCTCGGCGTGGTCGCCGTGGAAGGCGCACCTGGTGGCCGCGCTGGTCGGTCGCGTCGCCGCGCGGCTGGGGTCGGCCGCGGTCCCCGAGCCGGTGCTGGCGCCCAGCGACCCGCAGGTGACCGCCCCCGCCCCGGAGATCCCGGGCCCCACCCGGCCGGTGACGGTCGGCGTGGAGGACGTCGCCGACGGCCAGCAGGTCACGATCGGCGCCCCCGACCGGCCCGGCCTGTTCGCGCTGTGCGCGGGCGTGCTGGCGCTCAACCAGCTCGACGTCCGGGCGGCGCGGGTGACCGTCGAGGCCGGCCACGCCACCTCGGTGTTCGCCGTCCGCCCCCGGTTCGGACGGCTGCCCGACCCGACGATCCTGGCCGACGGCGTCCGGGCCGCCATGGAGGGCACGCTGCCGCTGGGGGAGCGGCTGGCCCAGCGGGAGCGGGACTACAGCCAGGACGCCACCCGCGGCGCGCCACCCCGGGTGGCGTGGTTCGACGCCGAGGCCACGGGTGCGGCCAACACCCTGGTCGAGGTGCGCGCCACCGACCGGGCCGGCCTGCTCCACCGGCTCACCGCAGCGCTGGCCGCCGAGGGCCTGGACGTCCGCGGCGCCACCGTGGAGACCCTCGGCGCGGACGCGGTGGACGCCTTCTACCTGGCCGACCCCTCGGGCACCCCGGTCGACGAGGGGCAGCGCGAGCGGGTCGCCCGGGCGCTGCTGGACGCAGCCGCGGGCAGCGCACCCGACCCGGCTCCGCGCTAGGGCTGGATACCCTGGGGAGCCCCTGGTTCCACCGCTGCTGAGGACGTGTTGTGTTCGAGACCCTCTCCGACCGGCTCGACAAGGTCTTCACCGGGCTGCGCGGCAAGGGCCGGCTCTCCGACGCCGACGTCGACGCCACGGCCCGGGAGATCCGGATCGCGCTGCTCGAGGCCGACGTCGCCCTGCCGGTGGTGCGCGAGTTCATCGCCGCGGTCAAGGAGCGGGCCCGGGGTGCCGCGGTCAGCCAGGCGCTGAACCCGGCCCAGCAGATCATCAAGATCGTCAACGAGGAGCTCGTCGGCATCCTGGGCGGGGAGACCCGCCGCATCCGGTACGCCAAGACCTCGCCGACGGTCATCATGCTGGCCGGTCTGCAGGGCGCCGGGAAGACGACCCTCGCCGGCAAGCTCGGCCGCTGGCTCAAGGCGCAGGGCCACACCCCGCTGCTGGTGGCCTGCGACCTGCAGCGCCCCAACGCGGTCAACCAGCTCTCCGTCGTCGCCGGGCAGGCCGGGGTCGACGTCTACGCCCCGCAGCCCGGCAACGGCGTCGGCGACCCCATCCAGGTCGCCCGGGACTCGATCGAGCACGCCCGCCGCACGATGCACGACGTCGTCGTGGTCGACACGGCCGGCCGGCTGGGCATCGACGCCGAGCTGATGGCGCAGGCCGCCGGCATCCGCGACGCCGTGCAGCCCGACGAGACGCTGTTCGTCGTCGACGCCATGATCGGCCAGGACGCCGTGACCACCGCGATCGCCTTCGCCGAAGGCGTCGGGTTCTCCGGCGTCGTGCTCACCAAGCTCGACGGCGACGCCCGCGGTGGTGCTGCGCTGTCGGTCCGCGGCGTCACCGGCCAGCCGATCATGTTCGCCTCGACCGGCGAGAAGCTGGCCGACTTCGACGTCTTCCACCCCGAGCGGATGGCCTCGCGCATCCTCGGCATGGGCGACGTGCTCACCCTCATCGAGCAGGCCGAGCAGGCCTTCGACGCCGACCAGGCCGAGAAGATGGCCAGCAAGCTGGCCAGCCGCGACGGCTTCACCCTCGAGGACTTCCTCGAGCAGATGATGGCCATCCGCAAGATGGGGCCCATCGCCAACCTGCTGAAGATGCTGCCCGGCGCCGGGCAGATGAAGGAGCAGCTGGCCAGCATCGACGACCGGGACCTCGACCGCACCGCGGCGATCATCCGGTCGATGACCCCTGCCGAACGGGTCAACACCAAGATCCTCAACTCGTCGCGCAAGGTGCGCATCGCCAACGGCTCCGGGGTGACCGTCACCGAGGTCAACTCGCTGCTGGAGCGCTTCGCGCAGGCGCAGAAGATGATGGGCCAGATGGCCGGCTCGATGGGCATGCCGGGCATGGGCCCGATGTCGAAGAAGGCCCGCGGCCGCCAGCAGCAGGCCCCGGCCCGCAAGGGCGGCAAGAAGGGCAAGAAGCCCGCGCGCCGGCAGATCGGCGCCGGGCCGTCGATGCCGCCGGGGGGGATCCCTGGGTTGCCGCCGGGTCAGGCCATGCCCGACCTGTCCACCCTGGACTTCTCCAAGTTCAAGGACCGCTGAGTCGTGCACCTGTCGGGGGTGCTGCTGCCCGAGGGCGAGACCCGCGACCTGTGGGTGCGCGACGGGCGGATCACCTTCGACCCCGTCCCCGGGGCCGAGACGGTCTCCCGGGGCGGGTTCGTGCTGCCCGGGCTGGTCGACGCGCACTGCCACGTGGGCATCGCGCGGGGCGGCGGGCCGGTCGAGGACCTGGCGGCCGCGCGCGAGCAGGCGCTCACCGAGCGGGACGCCGGGGTGCTGCTGCTGCGCGACTGCGGGTCACCGGTCGACACCCGGGCGCTGGACGACGACCCCGACCTGCCGCGGATCCTGCGGGCCGGCCGGCACGTCGCCCGCGAGCGGCGCTACATCCCGGGCCTCGCGGTCGAGGTGGAGCCGCCGTCGCTGGCCGAGGAGGTCAGGACCCAGGCCCGGCGCGGCGACGGCTGGGTGAAGCTGGTCGGCGACTGGATCGACCGGGGCGCCGGTGACCTCGGTCCGTTGTGGCCCGACGACGCACTGGCCGAGGCGATCGCCGCCGCGCACGAGGAGGGCGCCCGGGTCACCGCGCACACCTTCGGCACCGACGCGCTGCCCGGGCTCATCCGGGCCGGCATCGACTGCCTCGAGCACGGCACCGGCCTGACCGAGGAACTCGTCGCCGAGATGGCGGCGCGTGGCACCGCCGTCGTCCCCACGCTGGTGAACGTGGAGAACTTCCCCGGGTTCGCGGCGGCGGGGGAGCGGAAGTTCCCGTCCTACGCCTCGACGATGCGCCGGCTGTACGCCTCCTCCGGTGCGGTGGTGCGGGCCGCGCACGAGGCCGGGGTGCCCGTCTTCGCCGGCACCGACGCCGGCGGCGGCATCGAGCACGGCACGATCGCCGAGGAGGTCCGGGCACTGCACACCGCCGGCCTGCCGCGCGAGGCCGCGCTGGCGGCGGCGTCCTGGGCGGCGCGGGAGTGGCTGGGCCTGCCCGGCCTGGTGGAGGGCGCCCCCGCCGACCTGGTGGTCTACGACCGCGACCCCCGCGAGGACCTCGACGCCCTGGCGCGCCCGCAGCTGACGTTGCTCCGCGGCCGCGTGGTCACCTCGTCCCGCAGTTGATCATCGTCGTCCGCAGGCGGGACACGCCGTGGTCCTGCGTGTCCGACCTGCACCTGGCGATGATCAACTCGCTGGCGGGGGTGCCTACGGTGCACCCGTGGACGACCTGGTGGCGCAGGTGCGGGCGGACCTGACGGCGGCGATGCGGGCCCGCGACCGGGCGACGGCGGCGGTGCTGCGCACCACGTTGGGCGCGGTCGCCGACGCCGAGGCCGTGCCGGCGCCGGACCCGGTGACGGGCCGGTCGCGGGCGCCGTGACCGGGGTCGGGGCCACCGAGGCGCCGCGGCGGGAGCTGACCGAGGACGGCGTCGCAGCCGTGGTGCGGGCGGGACGGGACGAGCGGCTGGCCGCCGCGGCCGAGGAGCTGCGTGCAGCGGCCGCCGTGCTGGACGGCTACCTGTAGGGAATCCGTTCGGCGCGGGCTGGGAGACTGCCCCCGTGCTGTTGCGGATGTCCACCCTGTTCCTGCGCACCCTGCGCGACGACCCGGCCGACGCCGAGGTCCCCAGCCACCGGCTGCTCGTGCGCGGCGGCTACATCCGCCGGGCCGCGCCCGGTGGGTTCACCTGGCTGCCGCTGGGGTGGCGGGTCTACCGCAACGTCGAGCGCGTGGTCCGCGAGGAGATGGACGCGATGGGCGCGCAGGAGGTGCACTTCCCGGCGCTGCTGCCCCGCGAGCCCTACGAGGCCACCGGCCGCTGGACCGAGTACGGGGACAACGTCTTCCGGCTGCAGGACCGCAAGGGAGCCGACTTCCTGCTCGGCCCCACGCACGAGGAGATGTTCACGCTCCTGGTGAAGGACCTCTACGGCTCCTACAAGGACCTGCCGCTGTCGATCTACCAGATCCAGACCAAGTACCGGGACGAGGCACGGCCCCGCGCCGGGCTCTTCCGCACCCGCGAGTTCGTGATGAAGGACAGCTACTCCTTCGACGTCGACGACGCCGGGCAGGACGCCTCCTACGCGGCGCACCGCGACGCCTACATGCGCATCTTCGACCGGCTGGGCCTGGAGTACGTCATCGTCTCGGCCACCTCCGGCGCGATGGGCGGCTCCCGGTCGGAGGAGTTCCTCACCCCGACCCCGATCGGCGAGGACACCTTCGTGCGCTCGCCCGGCGGGTACGCGGCCAACGTCGAGGCGGTCACCACCGTGCCCCCTGCGGAGGTCCCCGTGGAGGGGCTGCCGGCCGCGCACGTCGAGGACACCCCGGACACCCCGACCATCGAGACGCTGGTGGCCGCGGCGGACCAGCTGTTCCCCGACGCCGGGTACACCGCGGCCTCGACGCTGAAGAACGTCGTCGTGCAGCTCCGGCACCCCGACGGCACCGCCGAGCCCGTGGTCATCGGCGTCCCCGGCGACCGGGAGGTCGACACCAAGCGGCTGGAGGCCCAGGTCTCCCCGGCCGAGGTCGAGCCGTTCACCGACTTCGCCGCCCACCCCGCGCTGGTCAAGGGCTACATCGGCCCGCAGGTCCTCGGCTCCGACAGCGCGTCGGGCATCCGCTACCTGGTCGACCCCCGGGTGGTCACCGGCACCCGCTGGATCACCGGGGCTAACGAGCCCGGCAAGCACGTCTTCGACCTCGTCGCCGGCCGGGACTTCACCTGGGACGGCACGATCGAGGCCGCCGAGGTGCGGGCCGGCGACCCCGCCCCGGACGGCTCCGGCCCGCTGGAGCTCGCCCGCGGGGTCGAGATGGGCCACGTGTTCGCCCTCGGCCGCAAGTACGCCGACGCCCTGGACCTCAAGGTCCTCGACGAGAACGGCAAGCTCGTCACCGTCACCATGGGCTCCTACGGCATCGGGGTCTCCCGCGCCGTGGCCGCGATCGCGGAGTCCACGCACGACGAGCTCGGCCTGGTGTGGCCGCGCGAGGTCGCCCCGGCCGACGTGCACCTGGTCGCGACCGGCAAGGACGCCGCCGTCTTCACCGCGGCGGAGGCGCTGGCCGGCGAGCTGGTCGCCGCCGGGCTGACCGTGCTCTACGACGACCGCCCCAAGGTCAGCCCCGGCGTGAAGTTCAAGGACGCCGAGCTGCTCGGGGTGCCGACCATCGTCACCGTCGGCCGCGGGCTGGTCGAGGGCGTGCTGGAGCTGCGCGACCGGGCCACCGGCGACCGGCAGGACATCCCGGTCGAGGGTGCGGCCGCTGCCGTCCTCGCCGCCGTCCGCGGGTAGCCCCGGCCGGTCCGGCGTGGATCAGGTCCGACGAGCAGCGTGCATCCTCCGCCACCGACGTCGGCGGCGGAGGATGCACGGTCGTCGTCCCACCTGATCCACGCCGCGGGCCGGGGAGCCGTCGGCGGCCGCCCGAGGTCACAGCCCCACGGGGTGGAGCAGCGTCCCGGACCCCTCCCGCCGTCTGGCATGATGGGCGGTCGAGCACGTGCTGCCGGCGGCCCTCTCACCGTCGCGGCCGCGTGTCCACCCGCTCCGCCCCCGGCGTACCCCCACGCGCCCGCAGGGGCGAGCACCCGAGAACCCGTACGAGGAGTACACCACCCACCGTGGCCACCAAGATCAAGCTCATGCGTCTGGGCAAGATGCGCGCGCCGTACTACCGCATCGTCGTCGCCGACTCCCGCACCAAGCGGGACGGCCGCTCGATCGAGACGATCGGCAAGTACCACCCCAAGGAGGACCCCTCCTTCATCGAGGTCGACGCCGAGCGTGCCGCCTACTGGCTGGGCGTCGGCGCGCAGCCGACCGAGGCCGTCGCCGCCATCCTGCGGGTGACCGGTGACTGGCAGAAGTTCAAGGGCGAGCCGGCCCCCGAGCCGATGAAGGTCGCGGCCCCCAAGCCCGACAAGAAGGCCGCCTACGAGGAGGCCGCCCGCGCCGCCGCCGACGAGCCGGCCGCCGGGGCCACCACCCCGAAGAAGAAGGCCGCCCCCAAGGCGGAGGAGAAGGCCGACGAGGCGAAGGCCGACGAGAAGCCGGCCGACGACGCGACCGCTGCCGAGTAAGACGTGCTCGAAGAGGCGCTCGAGCACCTGGTCAAGGGCATCGTCGACAACCCCGACGACGTCGCCGTCGACCTGATCAACGGCCGCCGCGGCAAGACCCTCGAGGTCCGGGTGCACCCCGACGACCTCGGCAAGGTCATCGGCCGCGGCGGGCGCACCGCCAAGGCGCTGCGCCAGGTCATGACCGGGGTCGGCGGACGCGGCCTGCGGGTCGACGTCGTCGACACCGACGGGCGCTGAGGAACGCACTGGGCACCGCCCCGCGCCCGCAGGGCACCCCCACCGACACCGTGGTGGTCGGCCGCATCGGCCGACCCCACGGTGTTCGTGGTGAGGTGACCGTCGAGGTGCGCACCGACGACCCCGACCGCCGGTTCACCCCCGGTGCGGTGCTGGCCACCGAGCCGGCCGACCGCGGCCCGCTGACCGTCGAGTCGGTGAAGTGGCACTCGGGCACCCTGCTCCTGCGCGTCGCGGGCGTCGCCGACCGGCAGACCGCCGACGAGCTGCGGAACACGCTGCTCGTGGTCGAGGTCGCCGACCTCCCCGAGCTCGAGGACGACTCCTTCTACGACCACCAGCTGGTCGGGCTCGAGGTCCGGCTCACCGACGGCACCGTGGTCGGCGCCGTCTCCGCGGTCCGGCACGACGCCGCCGAGCTGCTCGTCGTCCGGCGGCCGGGCACCCACGACCTGCTGGTGCCCTTCGTGCGCGCCATCGTCCCGACCGTGGACGTCGCCGCCGGACACCTGGTGCTCACCCCGCCCGAGGGGCTGCTGGAGCTGTGAGGATCGACGTCCTCACGATCTTCCCGGAGTACCTGGCGCCGCTCGGGCAGGCGCTGCTGGGGAAGGCCGTCGCCAGGGGCCTGGTGGAGATCGGCGTGCACGACCTGCGCACCTGGACCGACGACGTGCACCGCACCGTCGACGACAGCCCCTACGGCGGCGGGCCCGGCATGGTCATGCGGCCCGAGCCGTGGGGCCGCGCCCTGGCCGACGTCCGCCGTCCCGGCACCCGGCTGGTCGTCCCCACCCCGGCCGGGCGGCCCTTCACCCAGGCCGTCGCCGCGCAGTGGGCGACCGAACCCGGCCTGGTCTTCGCCTGCGGCCGGTACGAGGGCATCGACCAGCGGGTCGCCGACGACGCCGCGGCCCACGGCCCGGTGTCCGAGGTCAGCATCGGCGACTACGTGCTGGCCGGCGGGGAGTCCGCCGTCCTGGTGATGGTCGAGGCGGTCACCCGGCTCATCCCCGGCGTGGTGGGCAACGCCGAGTCCGTGGAGTTCGACTCGCACGCCGACGGCCTGCTCGAGGGCCCCTCGTACACCCGCCCGGCGTCCTGGCGCGGCCTCGACGTGCCCCCGGTGCTGCGCTCCGGCGACCACGCCGCGATAGCCCGGTGGCGGCGCGCGGAGTCCCTCCGGCGCACCGCCGACCGCCGTCCCGACCTGCTGGCCGGGGTCGAGCTCACCGCCGCCGACCGGGCCGCCCTGGACGCCGACGCGTGAGCGCGGTGGTCCGTCCGACGGCCCGGGTCCTGGTGGTCTCGCCCGAGGGGCGGGTGCTGCTGTTCGGCGGCCGGCTGACGGCCCCGGACGCCGTCCCCGGCGAGGTGCTGTGGTGGTACACCCCCGGCGGCGGGGTCGAGGAGGGCGAGACCCTGCGGGGGGCCGCCGTCCGCGAGCTGGCCGAGGAGACCGGGCTCGTCGCCACGCCGGCCGACCTCGAGGGTCCGGTGTGGCTGCGGCGGTTCGTGGGCGAGTTCGGCGGTCAGCAGTACGACAACCGGGAGACCTTCTTCGTGCTGCGCGACGTCGAGCACGTCGTCGACGTCGCCGGGCGCACCGAGCTGGAGGTGCTGGCCGACGAGCCGCACCGCTGGTGGAGCCCCACCGAGGTCGCCGCGTCGGGTGAGCGGTTCGCCCCGCGTGGGCTCGCCGACCTGCTGCCCGAGCTGCTCGCCGGTCCGTGGACCGGCCCGCCGCGGGTCGTCGACGGCTGAGATCACAGGCCCGCCGCGTCCACCTGCTCCGCGGTGTGGCACGATGGAGCACTGCTGCTGCCGCTCTGCACCGAGCGCGGTTCCCCGGATCACGTGCCGAGGCCGCTGCGCGCCCGGCCGGCAGCCCGAGAACAGACACCGCTAGGACTGAGGACTGCTGCGATGAACACCCTGGACGCCCTCGACGCCGAGTCGCTGCGCGACGACATCCCCGACTTCCGGCCCGGGGACACCGTGAAGGTGCACGTGCGGGTCATCGAGGGCACCCGCTCGCGCATCCAGGTCTTCCAGGGTGTCATCCTGCGTCGCCAGGGCGGCGGCATCCGCGAGACCTTCACCGTCCGCAAGGTCAGCTTCGGTGTCGGCGTGGAGCGCACCTTCCCGGTGCACACCCCCGTGGTGGAGAAGATCGAGGTGCTGACCCGCGGCGACGTCCGCCGCGCCAAGCTGTACTACCTGCGGGACCTGCGCGGCAAGGCCGCCAAGATCAAGGAGAAGCGCGAGGTCCGCGAGACCGTCGCCCGCTGACCCCCCGCACCTCGCGCACGGCCCGGCTGCCCACGGCAGCCGGGCCGTCGTGCGTCCTGGGCCGGTTGCGCGGCACCGGAACGTACGCTGACCGGCGATGAGCACCGACCGGACGACCGACCCCGCCGACGACGAGGCCGGGAGCCACCGCGACGGTGGCGGCGAGGGCGAGGTCCGGGTCGGGCGGTTCTCCCGGCGGGCCCGCCGGCGCGACCGCGAGGAGCAGAAGAAGGGGTCGCTGCTCAAGGAGCTGCCGATCCTGCTGGTCGTCGCCTTCGTGCTCGCGCTGCTGGTGAAGACCTTCCTGGTGCAGGCGTTCTTCATCCCCTCGGGCTCCATGGAGCAGACCCTGCACGGCTGCACCGGCTGCACCGGTGACCGCGTGCTGGTGACCAAGCCGCCCTACTGGTTCGCAGACCCCCAGCCCGGCGACGTCGTCGTCTTCCAGGGGCCGGACACCTGGACGCCGGAGGTGCAGGTCGCCGAGCCCGCCAACTGGTTCTCCTCCGCCGCGCTGTTCCTCGGCCGGGCCATCGGCGTCGCGCCGCCGAGCGAGGACGACTACGTCAAGCGCGTCATCGCCACCGGCGGTCAGACCGTGCAGTGCTGCGACGTCCAGGGCCGGGTCACCGTCGACGGCCAGCCGCTGGACGAGCCCTACATCTACGAGAACACCCCGCTGGAGACCCGTCCCTTCGGCCCGGTCACCGTCCCCGAGGGCCGGCTGTGGGTGATGGGCGACCACCGGTCGGCCTCGGCGGACTCCCGCTCGCACGTGGGCGACCGGTACGCCGGCACGATCGCCGTCGACGACGTCATCGGCAAGGCCTCGGTCATCGTGTGGCCGTTCAGCCGGTTCACCTTCCTGGACAGCCCGGCGATCCAGCCGCAGCAGGCCGAGGGCATGGGGGTGGGCATGGGAGTGGTGGGCATGGCCGTGCAGGGGGACGTCGCACTGGTGGCCCCGGTGCTGCTGGGGCTCGGGGGCGCGGTCCCGGTCGCGGCGTGGAGACGCCGGCGGCGGTGAGCCATTCCCGGAATGGTCACCGCCATTCCGGGTGGTGAGGAAAAAAATCATCACGAAGTGTTCAAGCACCCGCTCGGGTGAGTCGATGAACGGATTGTCAGTCATCGCACTCGATCGGAGAAATGCAATGTCCAGCACCACGGCCGGCTCGACCCGCGGCGTCACCCGCGTTCTGCTCCTCGCTGACGCCCCGGTCCTGCGCCGCGGCCTGGTCAGCATGGTCAACGAGACCGCCGGCATGCAGGCCGTCGGCGTCCCCGGCGAGGTCCGCCGGGCCCTGACCCTGGTCGAGTCCGCCCGCCCCGACGCCGTCGTCGTCGAGCTCGGGGCCGGCCGCGCGGCCACCCTGAACGTCTGCCGCGACCTGCGTCGCCGCTACCCCCGCGTCGCCATCGTCGCGCTGGCCACCTCCGAGGACCCCGCCGTGGTCAACGAGGCCCTCGCCGCCGGCATCCGCGGCTACCTGCTCATGAACACCTCGCCGACCCTGCTCGGCTGGTCGGTCCTGGCCGCCCGCGCCGGCCGCACCGTCGTCGACCCGCAGATCCGCCGCGTCGAGCCCAGCGAGGTCCCGGTCACCAAGGAGCTCACCCCCTCCGTGCCGCTGACCCGCCGGGAGTCCGACGTCCTCGACGAGCTGATCCAGGGCCAGAGCAACCGCGCCATCGGCCGCAACCTGTTCATCTCCGAGGACACCGTCAAGAGCCACGTGAAGGCCATCCTGCGCAAGCTGGGTGCCCGCGACCGCGCGCACGCGGTCTCCCTGGTCCTGTCGGCCCGCAACGGCGGCAGCTGCACCTGCGGCCACGGGCACGCCGCCGGCGAGCCCGCCGAGGCCGCCACCGTCTGACCGACCCGTGCGGTCGGGGCGTCCGCCTCCTCGGCGCCCCGGCCGCACACCCCCCCCGGTGCCGAGCCGGTCCCCGTCGTCCGGGGGCCGGCTCGTGCCCCGTCGTAGGCTCGGCAGGCGATGCCCGCCCCGCCCCGCCCACCCGACGCCCTCTGGTCCATGGAGGGCTCGCTGCGCCGCCGCGGCTTCACCGCCGTCGCCGGCGCCGACGAGGCCGGTCGCGGTGCCTGCGCCGGCCCGCTGGTCGCGGCCGCGTGCATCCTGCCGGCCGGACGGCGGGGCCGGGTGCCCGGGCTGGCGGACTCCAAGCTGCTCACCGCCGCGGCCCGCGAACGCGTCTACGCCGAGGTCGTCGCCCGCGCCGTGGCCTGGTCGGTGGTGGTCGTCGACGTCCCCGAGCTCGACGAGCGGGGGATGCACGTGACCAACATCGAGGCGCTGCGGCGGGCGGTGGGCACCCTCGACGTCGTCCCCGACTACGTGCTCACCGACGGCTTCCCGGTCGGCGGGCTCGCCCAGCCGACCCTGGCGGTCTGGAAGGGCGACCGGGTGTCCGCGTGCGTGGCCGCGGCGTCGGTGCTCGCCAAGGTGACCCGCGACCGGATGATGGTCGACCTGCACCGCCGGTTCCCGCAGTACGAGTTCGACGTGCACAAGGGCTACATCACCGACCTGCACGCCGCCGCGCTGGACCGGTTCGGCCCGTGCGCCGAGCACCGGCACCGGTTCGTCAACGTCGCCCGGGCCCGGGACGCGCACGTCGCGCGTGGCGGCCGACCCCGCATGGACGATGATGGTGCGGTGCACCAGTCCCCGACGCCCGTGGAGAGTCTGCGATGAGCACCGAGGACCTCGAGAAGTACGAGACCGAGATGGAGCTGCAGCTCTACCGGGAGTACAAGGACATCGTCCGCCAGTTCTCCTACGTGGTGGAGACCGAGCGGCGCTTCTACCTGGCCAACTCCGTGGACCTGCAGGTCCGGGAGGCCGGCGGCGAGGTGTTCTTCGAGCTGAAGCTGTCCGACGCCTGGGTGTGGGACATGTACCGCCCCGCCCGCTTCGTGAAGAACGTGCGCGTGGTGACGTTCAAGGACGTCAACGTCGAGGAGCTGGACAAGCCCGACCTGGAGCTGCCCGACGACCCGGGCATCACCCGGCCTCCCTCCACCTGACCCCTTAGCACGGCGGGGCGCACCCGCGCCCGCCGTCGTCCACACCCGGCGCTTCTGTCCACAGTTCGTCGGGACCGGCCCCGCGGCGGGCGCCGGGGCCCGACGGTGGCGGTGTGCAGACATCCCGAGCCGATCACCGGGCCGCCCTCGGCGCCCGCGGCGAGCAGCTGGCCGTCGACCACCTGACCGCGGCCGGGCTGACCGTCCTCGACCGCAACTGGCGCTGCGCGCGCGGTGAGCTCGACGTCGTCGCCCGCGAGGGCGACGCACTGGTGTTCTGCGAGGTGAAGACCCGTTCGGGCACCCGGTACGGCACCCCGCTGGAGGCCGTCACCCCGGCCAAGCAGGCCCGGCTCAAGCAGTTGGCCCGGTGGTGGCTCGACGCCCACGACGAGCACGCGGTCGTGCTGCGCTTCGACGTCGTCGGGGTGCTCGTGGTCGCCGGCCGGGCCACGGTCAGCCACCTGCGCGGGGCGTTCTGATGGCGCAGGCGCGCACGTGGTCGGTCGGGCTGGTCGGGGTCGCCGGCGCGCTGGTCGAGGTGGCCGTGGACGCAGCCAGCGGCGCGCCCGGGCTGTCCCTGGTCGGGCTGCCCGACGCGGTGGTGCGGCAGTCGGTCGACCGGGTTCGGGCCGCGGTGCGCCGGTGCGGCTGGCGGTTCCCCGAGGGCCGGGTGACCATCGCGCTGTCCCCGGCGGCGATGCCCAAGCAGGGCGCCGGGTTCGACCTGGCGCTGGCGGTGGCGGCGCTGGCGGCCACCGGCGAGCCCGCGCTGCACGGGGTCGACCGTCCGGTGTTCCTCGGCGAGGTCGGCCTGGACGGCTCGCTGCGCGGGGTGCGCGGGGTGCTCCCCGGGGTGCTGGCCGCCCGGGCGGCGGGGTTCGGCTGCGTCGTGGTCCCGGCCGCCAACGCCGACGAGGCGGCCCTGGTCGGCGGCGTTCAGGTGCTGGCCGCCGAGCACCTCAGGGAGGTGGTGGCGCACCTGCGCCGCGGCGGTGCGCGGCTGGGTGCCCACGAGCGGCGGCCGTTGCCGCCGCTGCCGCCCGGGCCCGACCTGGCCGACGTCGTGGGCCAGGTGACCGGGCGGCGGGCCGTCGAGGTGGCCGCCGCCGGCGGGCACCACCTGTTCCTGTCCGGTCCGCCCGGGGCCGGCAAGACCATGCTCGCCCAGCGGCTGCCCGGGCTGCTGCCCGCCCTGGACGACGAGCTGGCCACCGAGGTCACCGCCGTGGCGTCGGTGGCGGGCACGCTGCCACCGGGAGCCGACCTGATCACCCGCCCGCCCTTCGAGTCGCCCCACCACTCGGCGTCGACGGTGTCGCTGGTGGGCGGGGGCTCCGGCCACATCCGCCCCGGCGCGCTGTCCCGGGCACACGGTGGCGTGCTCTTCCTCGACGAGGCCCCCGAGTTCCCGCGCACCGTGCTCGACACGCTGCGCCAGCCCCTGGAACGCGGCACGGTCACCATCCACCGCGCCCACGGGTCGGCCACCTTCCCCTGCCGGGCGCAGCTGGTGCTGGCGGCCAACCCGTGCCCCTGCGCCTCGCCGGCCGGGGACGCGGCCTGCACCTGCGGCTCGCTGGAACGCCGTCGCTACCAGGCCCGGCTGTCGGGACCGCTGCTGGACCGCGTCGACCTGCGGGTGCAGCTGCCCCCGGTCACCCGCGCCGGCTGGCTGGACCGGGTCGCCGCACCCGAGTCCACCGCCGTCGTCGCGGCCCGGGTGCGCGCCGCCCGGGCGGCGGCCGGGGTGCCACCGGTGACGGCGACGACCTCGA
>NZ_JAMXRZ010000068.1 GCF_024124375.1 Klenkia sp. PcliD-1-E | reverse complement strand
GGCCTCGGCGCGGGCGCGCTCGGCGGCCTCCCGCTCCTCGCGGACGCGGCGCTGCTCGGCGGCGACGCGGTCGGCCTCGGCCTGCAGCACCTCCGAGGCGGGCCGCGCGGACTGCGCCTCGCGGCGCACGTTCGGCGCCTCGGCCTCGACCTTGCTCAGCGCGTTCTCCCAGCGCTGCCGCATCGGGACGATGCCGCCACCGCCGACGGCCACCACGACGACGCCGACGACGGCGACCAGGATCGCGTACAGGACGGCGTTGACCACGTTCTGGGCGATCTCGAGCTGGTCCAGCGCCGCGATGACGCCCAGCGCGAGGACGACGGTCGACGCGGCGGTGGCCAGGGTGCGGGCGTAGGACAGCGAGCCCAGCGCGTTCTGCACGACCAGCCGGACGGCGGCGGCGATCGCGGCGGCGATGACCAGGATGAGGATCGCGACGAAGACCTTCGGCAGGTAGCCGATGATGGCGGCGAGGTAGGTGCTGATCGGGTTCTGCCCGAAGACGCCGAACGCGGTGGACAGCACGAAGAGCATGACCGCGTAGAAGACGATCTTGGCCAGGATCTGCGAGGCGTCGTACTGGCTGCCCTGCAGGAGCTTGCGGACCCCTCCGCGCTCCACGGCCCGGTCGAACCCGACCTTCTCCAGCACCTTCGCCAGCAGCTTCTCCAGCGCCTTGGCGATGAAGTAGCCGACGACGAGGATGATCACCGCCAGCAGCAGCTTCGGCAGGAACGCGACGACGTCCCCGAGTGCGTTCCCCACTGAGTTGCCCATGCCTGGACCTCCGGATCGGTTGCGAGCTCCCGGACACCATGCCCGAGCCGGCGTCACCCCACCCGTCGGGGAACCGGACGGATCAGTCCCCAGGCCGCCCGATCCCGGCGACGTAGAGGGTGAGCAGCACCGCGCCCGGGGTCAGCACGAACAGCGGCCACGGGAAGATGAACTCCCCGGTGCCGAGGCTCACGGCCGCCCAGGTGACGACGTTCACCACCAGCACGCAGGCCCAGATGGTGGTCAGGACCCGCATCGCCGTGCCGCCGCCGGTGTCGCTGAACACCGGGGACCGGTCGCGCCGGGCCGGGCTCGCCGACGCTGCGGTCACCGCGGGTGCGGGCAGCGGCCCCAGGTCGGCGGTGACGGCGTCGAGGTCGCCGCGGGTGCGGGCGCCCCAGACCAGCCGGGCCCGTTCGTCTAACTCGCGCAGCTCCAGCTGGCCCACCTCGACGGCGCGCCGCAGCCGGGTCTCGACCAGCGCCCGGTCGGCGTCGGACACCCGCAGCTGCGAGGGAGAAACCGGATCGGTCACGACCCGCATCCTGGCACCGTCCGTTGATCATCGTCATCCGCAGGCCGGACCCGCCGACGACCGGCGTGTCCCGCCTGCAGCAGGCGATGGTCAACTGCGCGGGGGCAGGGGTCAGCTGCGGCGGCCCAGCAGGTAGCCGATGAGCACGCCGAGCAGGGTCAGCACGCCACCGCCGACGGCGGCCAGGGCCAGCTCGGCCGGGGCGGACCCGCCCGCGGTGGTGGCCGGCGCGGAGAAGCGCGCGGGGGCCGCCGGGGAGGTGCTCTGCGGGGAGGACGACCCGCCGTGGACGGCGGTGTCGCTGACCGCGGCCGCCGACGGCGTCACGTCCGCGTTCGCCGGGGCCGCGGCGGCGGGGGCCTTCCCGGTCAGCTCGGCGTCGATGGCGGAGAAGAACTGCCCGGCGAGCCGCTTGGCCACCCCGGTGATCATCCGCTGGCCGACACCGGCCACCGCTCCGCCGACCACCGCGTCGGCGTCGTAGGTCAGCTTGGTGCCGCCGTCGACGGCCTCCAGGGTGATCGGCACGGTGGCGCGCACCGACCCGGGACCGCCGGAGCCGGAGGCGTGCATGACGTAGCGGGTGGGCTCGGTCTTGTCGGTGAGCTTCACCTCGCCGGCGTAGACGCCGCGGATGGCGCCGACGCCGACCGAGACGGTCATCGCGTACTCGTCCTCGCCGGTGCGCTCCAGGCCCTGGCAGCCGGGGATGGTGCGGGCCAGCACGGCCGGGTCGGTGATCGCCGCCCAGACCTTCTCCGGGGGGGCGGACAGGGTGGCGGTGCCGTCGAGCTTCACGCAGGGGCTCCTTCTCGGGTGGGGACCCGCTCCGCGTCGGGGTCGCGGACCAGGTCGTACAGCTCGGTGGGGGAGATGGGCATGGCGGCGATGCGCCGGCCGACGGCGTCCTCGATGGCCGAGGCGATGCAGGCCGTGCCCGGGATGACGCCGGCCTCGCCGGCGCCCTTGAGGCCCAGCGGGTTCAGCGGGGACGGGGTCTCCTGGTGGTCGATGACCACGTCGGGGACCTCGCTGGCGTAGGGCATGAGGAAGTCCATGAACGAGGCGTTCTGCAGCTGGCCGTCGGCGTCGTAGGCCATCCGCTCGTAGAGCGCACCGCCCACGCCCTGGGCGACCCCGCCGTGGACCTGGCCCTCGACGATCATCGGGTTCACGATGTTGCCGCAGTCGTGCACCACGGCGTAGTCGACGACGTCGATCTCCCAGGTGGTCGGGTCGATCTCCACAACCGCGGCGTGCGCGCCGGAGGCGAAGGTCGACCGCACCGGGGAGTAGTAGTCGATGTGCTCCAGGCCGGGGGCGTCGCCGACGGCGACCGGGGGCTTGGAGTCGTCGCCGGGCCCGGCGAACTGGGTGGCCTGCCGCGCTGCCTCGTCGAAGGCGTAGCGCAGCGGGTTGGACAGGACGGCGACCGTGCGCAGCGGGATCGAGGCGCCCGGGGTGCCCTTGACCTGCACCAGGCCCTCGTCGATCTCGAGGTCGTCGACGTCGGCCTCGAGCACGTCGGCGGCGATGCGCAGCGCCTTGGCCCGCACCCCGCGGGCGGCGAGCGCGATCGCGTTGCCGCTCATCACCGCGGCGCGGGAGGCGAAGGTGCCCACCGCGTAGCCGAAGCGCCGGGTGTCGCCGGTGGTGACCTCGACGTCCTCGATGGGGACGCCGAGCTCGTGCGCCACGATCTGGGCGAACGCGGTCTCGTGGCCCTGGCCCTGGGAGGTGAGGCCGGTGGACACCAGCACCTTGCCCGAGCCCAGCACCTGCACGTGACCGCCCTCGTAGGGGCCGGGACCGGTGCCCTCGACGTACATGGCCATGCCGATGCCCAGCTGCTTGCCCCGCGCCGCGGCCTCGGCCCGGCGCTCCTCGGCCCGGTCCCAGCCGACCAGGGCGATCAGCTTGTCCAGCAGGCCCTCGTAGTCACCGGAGTCGTAGATCACCGGCCGGCCGTCCTGGAAGGTCAGGTGGTGGTCGTAGGGGAACTGGTCCTTGCCGATCAGGTTGCGCCGCCGCACCTCGGCGCGGTCGAGGCCGAGCTCCTGGGCGATCCGGTCCATCGTCCGCTCCATGGCGTAGCAGCCCTGGGGCCGGCCGGCGCCGCGGTAGGGCGTGACGATGACGGTGTTGGTGTAGACGCTGTCGATGCGCACCCGGTACACGGGGATCGCGTACGGGCCGACCAGCTGGGTCGCCGTCACGATCGGCACGATGATCCCGTAGGGCGTGTAGGCGCCGTTGTCGTGCCAGCCGCGGACGTCCAGGGCGGTGATCCGGCCCTCGTCGTCGTAGCCGACGGTGATCTCCTGCCGCTGCTCGCGCTCGTGCGCGGAGGAGATGAAGTGCTCGCGGCGGTCCTCGGCCCAGTGCACCGGCTGGCCGAGGGAGATGGCGGCCATCGGCACCAGCAGCTCCTCGGGCCACGGGTGCACGATCTTCACGCCGAACCCGCCGCCGACGTCGGGGGCGACGACCTCCACCTTCTCCAGCGACAGCTGCAGCTTGGCCGCGATGGCCGCGCGCACCGACGTGGAGGCCTGGGTGGAGGTGTGCACTCGCAGCGAGGCGTCGTCGTGGTCCCAGACCGCGTGCACGCCCTTGCCCTCCATGGGCATGCAGGCGCTGCGCTCGATGTACTGGGTGAAGCTCAGCGTGTGCGCCGACGCGGCCAGCGCGGCCTCGACGTCCCCGGTCTCCTGGTGGTGCCGGGCGGCGACGTTGTCGGGGACGTCGTCGTGGACGCTGTGGACGGCTTCCCGGGCCGCGTCGACGCCGACCACGACCGGCAACTCCTCGTAGGAGACGACGATCCGGTCGCACACGTCCTCGGCCACGTACCGGTCGGTCGCCACGACCATGACCACCGCCTCGCCGACGTGCTGCACGACGTCGCGGGTTAGCGGGTAGCCGGTGCGCGGCGCGGTCAGCTGCGGGTGCGGGATGAGCACCGGCAGCGGCTCGGCCATCGGGCCGACCAGGTCCTCGTAGGTGTAGACGGCGACGACGCCCTCGACGTCCAGCGCCGCGTCGACGTCGACGTCGAGGATCCGGGCGTGGGCGTACGGGCTGCGCACGAAGGCCGCGGCCAGCGCGCCGTGCCCGATGTCGTCGGTGTAGCGGCCGCGGCCGGTGATGAGCCGCTGGTCCTCGCGCCGGCGGACCGGCTCGCCGAACAGCTTGGTGGTCACTGGGCGGCCTCCTTCATCAGGCCTGCGGCGTGCCGGCAGGCCTTCTTGATGTTGGCGTAGCCGGTGCACCGGCAGAGGTTGCCGCCGACGATCTCGTCGACCTCCTCGTCGGTGATGTCGGCCGAGGTGTCGCGGGCCTCGAGTCCGGCCGCCATGGTCATGAGGAAGCCCGGGGTGCAGAACCCGCACTGCAGGGCGTGGCACTCGCGGAAGGCCTCCTGCACCGGGTGCAGGACCTCCCCGCCCCGGCCGTCGTCGCGGGCCAGGCCCTCGACGGTGGTGACGGCTTTGCCGTCGACCTGCACGGCCAGCACCAGGCACGAGCGCACCGGGGTGCCGTCGACGAGCACGGTGCAGGCACCGCACACGCCGTGCTCGCAGCCGACGTGGGTGCCGGTCAGCTCCAGGTCGTGCCGGAGGGCGTCGGACAGCAGCCGGCGCACCGGCACGGTCGTTTCACGTGGCACACCGTTCACGGTGACGGTGATGGCCCGGGTGGTGGCGATCTCGGTCATCGGGATGCGGCCTCCTCGGCGGCGCGGGCGAGCGTGCGTTCGGTGAGGACGCCGACCAGCAGCCGGCGGTAGTCCGCGCTGGCGTGCAGGTCGCCGTCCGGGTCGACGAGGGTGCGGGCCAGGTCGCCCGCGGCGGACCAGTCGGCCTCGGCGACGGTGCGGCCGGCGACGGCCTCGGTCAGGTCGTGCACCTCGGGCACCAGGCCGACGGAGATGTAGGCGGCCCGGGCGGAGGCGACCCTCGAGTCCTCGTCGAGGGTCACGGTGACGCCGGCGCCGCAGACGGCGTAGTCGCCCTTGCGGCGGGACACCTCCTCGAAGGCGGTGCCGCTGCGGGGCGGGAGCGCGGGGAAGAACGCCTCGGTGACCATGGCCGGGCCGTGCACCGAGGTCTCCAGGGGCCCGACGAAGAAGTCGGCCCAGTCGACGGTCTGCGGGCCACCGGGCGTCGCGACGGTGACGCAGCCGCCGGTCAGCGCCAGCACCGAGGTCATCTCCCCGGAGGGGTCGGCGTGCGCGATGGAGCCGACGGTGGTGCCGCGGTTGCGGATCGCGGGGTGGGCGACGTTCGCCGTCGCCCGGGCCAGCAGCGGTTGGACCCGCGCGGCCTCGGCGTGGTGCAGCAGGTCCACGTGGCGGACCAGGGCCCCGACCCGGACCCCGTCGCCGCTGACGGCGACGGAGTCCAGGCCGGGGATCCGGTTGATGTCCACGAGGGTGGCCGGGGAGGCCAGCCGCATGGACAGCAGGGGGAGCAACGACTGCCCTCCGGCCAACACCTTGGCGCCGTCCTCGGCGAGGAGGGTCAGCGCCTCGTCGAGCGAGGTGGGGTCGGCGTAGCCGAAGGGCGCGGGCTTCACGGGTTGCGGGTCTCCCTCTCCATGGTCCGGGTGGTGGTCTGCTGGTCCAGCGAGGACGGGTCGGCGCCGCCGGCGTCGTGCACCCCGGCGTTGCCCAGGGCAGGGCCGGTGCCGTGCCGGAAACCGTCCTCGGCGAGCAGTGCGTTCTTCATGTCCGCCGGCGCCAGCGCCCGGGCGACGTGCCAGCCGACGACGGCCACGATCGTGCCCAGCGCGATGCCGCCCAGGGAGAAGTTGTCGGTGAAGACCAGGGTCACGTTGCCGATGCCGATGATGATCCCGGCGGCCAGCGGCACCAGGTTGATCGGGTTGGCGAAGTCGACCCGGTTCTCCTTCCAGATCTTGGCGCCCAGCAGACCGATCATCCCGTAGAGGACGACGGTGATGCCGCCGAGCACGCCACCCGGGGTCGCGTTGACGATCGCGCCGAACTTGGGCACCAGGCCCAGCAGGATGGCCACGACCGCGGCCACGTAGTAGGCCGCCGTGGAGTAGACGCGGGTGGCGGCCATGACGCCGATGTTCTCGGCATAAGTGGTGGTGGGCGAGCCGCCGACCGAGCTGGCGAGGACGGTGCCCACGCCGTCGGCGAAGACCGCGCGGCCCAGCACCGGGTCGAGGTCGCGCTTGGTCATCTCGCCCACGGCCTTGACGTGGCCGGCGTTCTCGGCGACCAGCGCGATGACGGCGGGGAGCACCAGCAGGGTGAAGTTCAGCGAGAAGCTGGGCGCGGTGAAGGTCGGCAGGCCGAACCACGGGGCGGCCGAGACGCCGGAGAGGTCCACCCGGTCGTGCACGGTGGCCTCGGTGGCGCCGCCCAGGACCGAGGTGATGGGGCCGGCGGTGGCGTCCAGCAGCAGCGAGAGCAGGTAGCCGAAGACCAGGCCGAGCAGGATGGAGATGCGTGACCAGAACCCGCGCAGCGCGAGCGAGGCGACGATGACGAAGGCCATCGTGGCCAGCGCGACCCACTGGTCCTGGGGCCAGTAGGTGCCCGCCGCGACCGGGGCCAGGTTGAACCCGATGAGCAGCACCACCGCGCCGGTGACGGCCGGGGGCAGCACCTTGTTGACCACGCGGACGCCGGCGACCTGGATCAGGATGCCGACCAGGGCGAGCACGACGCCGGCGACCAGGATCGCGCCGACCTTGTCCGAGACGCCGCCGCCCTGGGCGGTGATCGCCGCGACGCCGCCGACGAAGGCGGCCGAGGTGCCCAGGTAGGAGGGCACCTTCCCCTGAACGATCAGCAGGAAGACGATTGTCGCGACGCCGGACATCATGATCGCGAGGTTCGCGTCCAGGCCCATGATCAGCGGGAAGACGAAGGTCGCGCCGAACATGGCGACGACGTGCTGGGCACCGATGCCGATCGTCAACGGCCACGAGAGCCGCTCGTCGGGGGCCACGGCCTCACCGGGCGGCGGGGTCTTCCCGTCGCCGTACAACTTCCACCCGAACGCCATGACGTCCTCCTGCTCGGTGCGGCTCCAGCCGGCCGCGGGCGCTCTCCGGTGGGCACGATCCCGCCGGGCGCGGCCACTGTGACACCGACCACCGACACTACGGAAGTACCTCAGCGCTAAATCTTCGGGTCCGTGATGTTGCCCGAAGATTTCTCTCACCGCTGAGATACTTCCGCGGTAGCGTCGCGGCGTGAACGACTCCGTGCACGTCTCCCTGCGCAGCGGCGTCTACGCCGACTCGGTCAAGCTGATGCAGGTCAGCAAGGCGGTCGGGGCCCGCGAGGGCGTCACCGCCGTGCTGGTCGCGATGGCCACCCCGCTGAACCTCGAGCTGGCCGCCGGCATGGGCCTGGCCCCCGACGGCGACGCCAAGCCCGACCAGTTGCTCGTCGCGCTGCGCGCCGTCGACGACGCCGAGCTGGCCGCCGCGGTCACCGCCGTCGAGGTCGCGCTGACCGCCCGCGAGGAGCGCGGCTCCTCCGACGCCATCCCGGCGCGCACCGTCGGGTTCGCCCTGGCCGAGGAGGCCGACACCCCGCTCGCGGTGGTCAGCGTCCCCGGCCCCTACGCCGTCGCCGAGGCCATGGACGCCGTGGCCGCCGGCCGCAGCGTGCTGGTGTTCTCCGACGGCGTCCCGGTCGAGCACGAGGTGGCGCTCAAGGCCGCGGCCCACGAGGCCGGAGTGCTGGTCATGGGCCCGGACTGCGGGACGGCGATCGTGTCCGGCGTCGCGCTGGGCTTCGCCAACGTCGTCCGCCCGGGGCCGGTGGGCCTGGTCGCTGCCTCCGGCACCGGTGCCCAGCAGGTCAGCTGCCTGCTGGACATGGCCGGGGTCGGCGTCAGCCACGTGCTGGGCACCGGCGGCCGGGACCTCTCCGCGGCGGTCGGTGGCCGGGCCACCCTCGACGCGCTGGCGATGCTCGACGCCGACGACGCGACCCGGCGGGTCCTGCTGGTCAGCAAGCCGCCGGCCCCCGAGGTCGCGCAGGAGGTCGAGAAGACCGCCGCCGGCCTGGCCACGCCGTTCTCCAGCGCGGCGTTGAGCGCCGACAGCCCCGACCTCACCGCAGCCGTCGAGGCGCTGCTGCGCGACATGGGCGCCGACGTCCCGACCTGGCCCAGCCGGCCCGGTGCGGACCGGTCCGTCCCGCCGGGTGCCGTGCTCAAGGGCTTCTACTCCGGCGGCACCCTCGCCGACGAGGCGATGCTGGTGGCCGCGCCCGCGCTGGGCGACGTCCGCAGCAACACCCCGCTGCGGCCCGAGCTCGACCTGGGGGCCGACTTCGGCGCAACCGGGCACGTCGTCGTCGACTTCGGCGACGACGCACTCACCGTCGGCCGGGCACACCCGATGATCGACCCCACGCTGCGGCTGGAGGCCATCGCCGGTCTCGCCGCCGGCGGGGAGCCCGCCGTCCTGCTGCTGGACGTCGTCCTCGGCTACGGCGCCGACCCCGACCCGGCCGGGTCGCTGGTGCCGGCCATCCGCGACCTGCCCTTCCCGGTCGTGGTCGGCCTGGTCGGCACCGAGGGCGACCCGCAGGGGTGGTCCCGCCAGGCCGACGCGCTGGCCGCCGCCGGCGCCCACGTGTTCGCCTCCAACTCCGCGGCCACCCGGTTCGCGGTCGAGAAGATCGGGGCCTCGAAGTGAGCAGCCTGTTGACCGGACGCCCGGCCGTGGTGGCCGCCGGCGTCGACGTGTTCTCCGACGCGCTGCGCGCCCAGGGCGTCGGCGTCACCGACGTGGAGTGGCGACCCCCGACGATCGGGTCGGCCGACGACCTCACCCAGCTGGCGCTGGACCCCCGCCGCGCCGCGGCCAACCGGGTCGCCGTCGAGCGCGTGCTGGCCAGCCGGTCCACCCTCACCGACGTCCGCCCGGCCTCCGACGTGCTCGGCCTGACCGGCCGCACCCTGCTGCACTCCGGCCCGCCCCTGACCTGGGAGACCGCGTCGGGCCCCATGCGCGGGGCGTTGATCGGCGCCTGCCTGTTCGAGGGCTGGGCCGACACCCCCGAGGCCGCCGAGCAGCTGCTGGCCACCGGCGGCGTCGAGCTCGACAGCTGCCACCACCACCGCGCCGTCGGCCCGATGGCCGGTGTCACCAGCCCGTCGATGTGGATGTGGTGCCTCACCGACCCCACCGACGGGCGCGAGGCCTACAGCAACCTCAACGAGGGCCTGGGCAAGGTGCTCCGGATGGGCGCCTACGGCCCCGAGGTCATCGAGCGGCTGCACTGGATGACGAACGTCATGGGCCCGGTGCTGCAGGCCGCCGTCCGCTCGCGGGCCGAGCCGCTGGACGTCACCGGGATCCTCGCCCAGATGCTCCAGATGGGCGACGAGGCGCACAACCGCAACCGCGCCGGGTCCCTCATGACGCTGCGCGAGCTCTCGCCGTCCATCGTCGCGGTCGACGCGCCGAAGTCCGACGTCGCCGAGGTGCTGCGCTTCATCGGCGGCAACGAGCACTTCTTCCTCAACCTCGGCATGCCCAGCGCCAAGCTCGCCATGGACGCCGTCGGCTTGGTCCCCGGCTCGACGATGGTCACCACGCTGGCCCGCAACGGCACCGAGTTCGGCATCCGGACGGCGGGCGCCGGCGACCGCTGGTTCACCGCACCGGCCAACACCCCGGTCGGGCTCTTCCTGGGCGACTACGGCCCCGAGGACGCCAACCCCGACATCGGCGACTCCGCGATCATGGAGACCTACGGCATCGGCGGGTTCTGCATGGCCGCCGCCCCGGCGATCGTCCGGTTCGTCGGCGGCACCGTCCCCGATGCGCTGGCCACCACCGAGCGGATGTACCAGATCACCCTGGCCGAGAGCCCGGCGATGCAGGTGCCGATCCTGGGCTTCCGCGGCGCGCCGACCGGCATCGACGTCCTCAAGGTCGCCCGCACCGGCTGGCTGCCGCAGATCAACACCGGCATGGCCGGGCGGGTCGCCGGCACCGGCCAGGTCGGTGCCGGCCTGGTGCAGCCACCGGCGGCCTGCTTCGAGCAGGCCGTGGCCGCCCTCGCCGAGGAGTCCCGCGCCGCGCTGGCCTGACCCAGCCCCATCGGGTGGCGTCCACGGGGGTCGGGTACAGCCCGGCCCCCGGTCGGCCGATGGCGGGGTGTGACCACCACGGTGCCCGGCGTCGGGCAGGAGGACCTGGCGCGGCTGCTCGAGCGGCCGCACGAGGTCCTCGGCCTGGCCTTCCAGCCCATCGTGGACGTCGCCCGCGGCGTGGTGGCCGGCTACGAGACGCTGGCCCGTTTCCGGTCGTCGGACGGCTCGCCCAGCCCGGTCGGCCCGGACCGGTGGTTCGCCGCGGCCGACGCCGCCGGCGTGGGCGCCCGGGTGGAGGCGCTGGTCGTCGCGCGCTGCCTGCAGCTGCGGGAGGACCTGCCGCCCGACTGCTTCCTGACCGTCAACGTCAGCCCGCACCTGGTCACCGAGCCCGACCTGGCCGACCTGCTGCTCGACGCCGGCGACCTGGCCCCCCTGGTGCTCGAGCTCACCGAGCACCAGGACGTGGCCGACCTGCGCCCCCTGCTGGCCCTGCGGGACCGGCTGCGTGACCGCGGCGCGCTGGTCGCCCTGGACGACGCCGGCTCGGGCTACTCCGGGCTGCAGCAGCTCACCACGGTCCGTCCGCAGATGATCAAGCTCGACCGGGCGCTGGTCGCCGGCGCCGACACCGACCCCGTGAAGCTGGCCCTCGCCGAGCTGCTCGGGGAGTTCGGCGGCCGGATCGACGCCTGGCTGCTCGCCGAGGGCGTGGAGACCTGGGCCGAGATGGATGCCTTCCTCGGCCTGGGCGTGCCCCTGGCGCAGGGCTACCTGCTCGGCCGGCCGGCCCCGCCCTGGTCCCGCCTGGACCCCGCCGTCGCCGACCGGCTGCGCGCCGGGCGGGCCCGGGTCGCGCTCGTGGAGCACGTGGCCAGCCTCGTCGAGCCGGTGGAGCGGGTGCCGCGCGGGACGGTCCCGACCGGCAGCGGCGTGGCCGTCGAGGTCGACCCCGACGGCCACCCCGTGGCTCTGTCCCTGCCCGGGCGCCGTGCCGGGGACGCCCCCGGTCGCCGGCACCGTGCGCCGGTCAGCCTGCGCGTGCCCGCAGCGACCGAGCTGACCGCGGTCGCCCAGCGGGTGGCCTCCCGGCCCGAGGACTGCCGGTTCGACCCGGTCGTCGTGGTGGACGCCGTCGGCGCGGTGACCGGGGTCGTCCGCGTCGAGCGGCTCCTGCTGGCCCTCGCCGCCCGCTGAGCCACCCCCAGAACTCCGGCAAGCAGCGTCCGGACCCGCACCACCACCACCGCACCACCGAGAGGACCACCATGAAGAGCTTCGCCTGCGGGGACGTCGTCCCCGGTTGCGGTCGCACGTTCACCGCGGACGACGAGGACGGCATCCTGTCCCAGGTCGCCGCCCACGCCGCGGCCGACCACGGCCTGGCCGAGGTGCCGCCGGCGGTCGTGGGCCAGGTCCGCGCCCGCATCACCGCGACGGTCTGACCCACCGGGGTCCCCGCACCCCGGGTGCGGGGACCCCGGTCCTCAGCGGATCAGCGTGCCCAGGTCCACCGGCAGCTGGACGCCGGTGATGTGCCGCGCCTCGTCGCTGGCCAGGAACGCGACGGCGTTGGCGATGTCCTCGGGCTGGGACACCTGGTCGGGCAGGGCCTGCATGAAGATCGGCGCCAGCGTCTGCGCGTTCGCGGCGATCAGCGGACCCAGGTCGTCCACGGTCATCCCGGTGGCCACGCCGTGCGGGTGCACGGTGTTGACCCGGATGTTGTGCTGCGCCAGCTCGTTGGCCAATGACTTCGCGTACCCGACCACGCCGTGCTTGGTCGCTGCGTAGGCCGACAGGAACGGCAGCCCGCGCAGGCCGGCGACCGAGCTGGTGATCACGATCGACCCGCCGGTGCCCTGCTCGAGCAGGGTGGGGATGGTCGCCTTGCAGGTGTGGAAGACCCCGGTCAGGTTGACCGCGACCGTCTCGTCCCACTGCTCGAGGGTGATCTCCCAGCTGTTGCCGGCCGAGCAGATGCCGGCATTGGCCACCACGACGTCCAGGCGGCCCAGCTCGGCGACGCCGTCGGACACCGCGGCCGACAGCGCGTCGAAGTCGGCGACGTCGGCCTGCCGGGCCACGATGCGCCGGTCCTGGGCCTCGACCAGGCGCACGGTCTCGGCCAGGTCGTCCGCAGTGGCGCCGGCGTAGTGCGTGGTCGCGGGCTGCGCGCAGACGTCGACGGCGACGACGTCTGCGCCCTCGGCCGACAGCCGGACGGCGTGCGCCCGGCCCTGGCCGCGGGCGGCTCCGGTGACGAGGGCGACCTTGCCCTCGAGACGACGTGCGGGTGCGGTCATGCGGATCTCCTCGGACCGGGGTGGCACTGAGTGCCATGTGGTGCGCATCACCGTAGACCCGGCGTCCGCCGTTGCCCAGGGTCCCCCGCTAGCGTCCCGGAGGTGCCCGACCCGACCCGACCCGACGTCCAGCAGGCGGGCGAGCGCGCCGACCTCACCGCCCTGGGGCGGGCCGAGCTCGCCGAGCTGCCCGCGCACCTGGCCGTCGACGAGCGGGTCCTCGACGTGGGCACCCCGATGCACGAGGGCGTGTTCGGCCTGCTCGTGCTCACCGACCGCCGGCTGGTGTTCCTCAAGGTCGGCCGGCACGCCACCGAGGTGTCGGTGCCGCTCGCCGAGGTCGTCGGCGTGGACTGGAAGCGGTCCTTCCGCGGCCGCAGCAGGCTGGCCGTGCAGACCACCACGGGCGAGCTGACCTTCACCGAGCTGTCCAACGAGCACGGCGCGGCCCTGGAGGGTGGGCTGCGCTCGATGGCCCGCCAGCACCCCGTCGCGCCCGCGCCCGCCCCTCGCCCGGCGGCGCCGGGCCCCGTCCCCCGGGCGGGCAGACCGGGGCCGGACCTGCACGGGCGCCGCGCGGTGCTGACCGGTCCGTCCCGCGGCGCCGGTCTGGCCATCGCCACCGGGCTGGCCTCCGCCGGCGCCGCCGTCGTCCTGGTGGCCGCCGACCCCGACCGGTTGGCCGCCGCCGCCGACCAGGTGCGGACGGCGGTCGGGGGCGCCGACGTCACCACCGTGGCCACCGACCTCGCCGCCGACGACGGCACCGGCGCCCTGTTGGCCGCCGTCCCCGCCACCGACGTGCTGGTGGTCGTCGGCGACGCGCGGCCGCCGCTGGACGGCACCGACGACGCATGGCGGCAGCACCTCAGCGCCGGCGGGCTCGCCACGGTCCGCCTGCTGCGCAGCTACCTGCCCGGCATGGGGGAGCGCGGCTGGGGCCGGGCCCTGCTGGTGTCCGGCTCACCGGGCGGCGGGGCTGCGCTGCTCCCGGCGGCGGACGGGTTCGCCGGGACCGGGGTGACGGTGAACGCCGTGGTCGGCCACCCCGGCGCGGAGGAGGCGCTGGCCGCGGCGGTGTCCTGGCTGTGCGCCCCCGCCGCGTGGGCCGTCACCGGTCAGCTCCTCGACCTGACCGGTGGTCACCGGGGCCCCACCCCGGCGTGACACCACCGCAACACGGCTGCGGGAGCCTGGCGCGGTGACCTTCGCCGTGCCCGTCGTCGACATCGCGCCCTACGTGACCGGGGAGGGTGACCGCCCGGCCACCGCCGCGGCCATGGACGCCGCCTGCCGCGAGGTGGGGTTCGTGCAGGTCACCGGCCACGGCGTGGACCAGGCGGTGGCCGAGGGCCTGGCCGCCGCGATGGACGCCTTCTTCGGCCTGCCGCCCGAGGTGAAGTCCGGCTACCGGACGCCGCCCGAGGTCAACCGCGGCTACTCGCCACCGAGGTCGGAGTCGCTGTCGCTGTCGCTGGGCGTGGAGTCGGCGTCCCGGATGAACGACTTCTTCGAGGCGTTCAACGTCGGCGCCACCCAGGCGAGCTACCCGCACGCCCCCGGCCTGCCGCAGCCCGACTACGCGGACAACACCTGGCCCGACGTGCCGGGTTTCCGCGACGCCGTCGAGATCTGGTTCGCCGAGGCCGGCCGCGTCGCCCGCACCCTCACCCGGGTCTTCGCCGACGCCCTCGCGCTGCCGGCCGACTTCTTCGCGCGGATGACCGGCCACTCGCTGGACGTGCTGCGGATGAACAACTACGCCCTGCCGCTCGGCCAGGTCGACCTCGACGGCGAGCTGACCGGCATGGGCGAGCACACCGACTACGGCATCGTCACCGTGCTCTGGGCCGACCAGGTGCCCGGCCTGCAGGTCCTGGGGGACGACGGCGGTTGGCACGACGTCTCCCCGGCCCCCGGCGCGCTGCTGGTCAACCTCGGCGACGTCACCACCCGGCTGACCAACGAGCGATGGCGCTCCACGCTGCACCGGGTGAAGCCGCCGGTGGTCGACGGCACGGTCCTGCGCCGCCGCTCGGCGGCGTTCTTCCACGACGGGGACGTCGACGCGGTGGTCGCCGTCCTGCCCTCCTGCCTGGGCCCGGGGGAGGAGGCCAAGTACCTGCCGGTGACCGTCGGGGAGCACGTCGCGGCCAAGCTGCGCGGGTCCCGCGCCGGGGTGGTCAACACCGCCGCCGACCGCGAGGCGGCGCGGGTGCTGGCCGCCCGGGGCTGAGTCCCGGGAATCGACCCGGCGCCGTCCTCCTTGCTCGGGGGGACCGAACCCCGAGCAAGGAGGACCCGTGCCCGCCGTCTACACCGCCATCGCCACCGCGACCGGGGAGGGCCGCAACGGCCACACCCGCTCCTCCGACGGCCTGGTCGACACCGACCTCGCGACCCCGGTCGAGATGGGCGGCCCCGGCGGGGCGACCAACCCCGAGCAGCTGTTCGCCGCCGGCTGGGCGGCGTGCTTCCTCAACGCGCTGAAGGTCGTCGCCCGCCGGCAGCAGGTCGAGCTGGCCGACGCCGCGGTCACCGCCGAGGTCGGCATCGGACGCAACGACGACGGCACCTTCGGGCTGGAGGCCGCGCTGCACGTGGAGCTGGGCGGCGGCATCGAGCAGGCCGCCGCCGAGCAGCTGGTCGAGGCCGCGCACGCGGTGTGCCCGTACTCCAACGCCACCCGCGGCAACGTCCCGACCACGCTCGACACGACGGTCGGCTGAGGCGTGATCCGCAACGTCGTCGTCGGCCGCCTGCACCCCGGCGCCGACCCGGTCGCGGTCGACGCCGCGCTGGCCGCGATCACCGCGCTCGACCTGCCCGGCCGGCTGGACTGCCGGGTCGGCCGGGACGCCGGGCTGCGCGACGGCGCCTGGGGGTTCGCCATCACCAGCGACTGGGCGGACGCCGAGGCCTACCGGGCCTACGACCTGGACGCCGAGCACAACCGCATCCGCGCCGAGCTGTTCGGCCCGCTCTGCGCCGAGATCGCCCGCGTCCAGTTCGAGGCCTGAACGCACGAGCGGCCCGCACCCGGGGTGGGTGCGGGCCGCTCGGTGGTGACGTCAGGCCTTGATGATCGCGGCGACGGGGCCGCCGCCCGAGGGGCCCTGGTGCACGGCGGCGACGGAGACGAACACCGCCGGGTCGCCGGTCACCGATGCGGCGACGCCACCGACGGTGGCCTTGATCTGGCGGTGCCAGAACACGTCGGAGTCGTCGAGCATCGCGTTGCGGCGGCCGCGGACGTAGCCGGTCGGGTCGGCCTCGCACTTGAGGAAGACGTTGACCAGCTTGTCGCCGAGGTCGGAGGTGTGCGGCCGCTCGGGCAGGTCCAGGCCGGCCTGGCGGATGGCGTCCCAGATGCCGTCCTGGTCCAGGGCGTCCTTCATGACCGAGTGGCCGATCCGGTAGGCGCCGCCGTGGCCGCGGGCGTTGCCGACGACGACGATCTGCGCGCGGTCGAGCTCGACGCCCGACGAGCAGGAGGCGACGGCGGAGTACAGCGACAGGTCGCGCATGACCTGCTTCTGCTCGGGCAGCTCGATCTCGCCCAGGGCGAGCGCGATGCCCAGCGCGGTGGTGCCGTTGGACAGGTCCATCGAGCCGTGCGGCTCGTCGTAGTAGGTGTCCTGGCCGCGGGACTTCGCGTCCCGGATGGTCTCGATGGTCAGCAGCGGGGTCTTGGTCTGCACGTAGTGCACGTCGGCGGGGTCGGTGATGCCGGCCTCGGCCATCGCGCGCTTCACGCCCTCGGCGACCTTCTCGACCATCGAGATGCGGCCGATGTCCTCGGGCAGCAGCACGTCGCTCATCGCGAAGCCGACGGTCAGCCGGGGCTCGTCGGTCTTCTCGACCGAGTCCTCGGGCAGCGTGGCGAAGATGGTGGCGTGCGGGCTGATGACGCCGTCGGTGCCGCCGGACCACACGATCGGGATCTCGGCGACCTCCTCCTTGGAGCGGCTGCCCTTCTCCATGAGGACCTCGCGGAAGGCGCGGTCGGCGATGATGCGGGTGTAGTCGTTGACGCCGCCGTTGCCCTCGGTCTTGCCGATGACGGCGATGACCCGGTCGGCCTCCATGACGCCGTCGTCGATGAGCTTGGCCAGCTCGGAGGCGTCGCTGACGTTGTGCAGCGGGACCTTGCGGACCTCGATGGGTGCGGGCACCAGATGTCTCCCTTGCTTCCGGTTGGCGTGGCCCTCGTGCAGGGTCCCGCCGCGAGCGTGCTCGTGGTGGGGGGCCACGAGGGTCCTTCTGTCCTTCTCGTGGGGGGTCAGGCGGTGACGACGGTGCCGACGGAGTCGCCGGCGACGGCGTCGGCGATGTGCTCGAGCGAGGTGATGACCGCGCGCCGGCCGGGACCCGAGGCGGCGAACCGCAGTGCGGCGTCCACCTTCGGGCCCATGCTGCCGCGGGCGAACTGACCGGCTGCGGCCTGTGCCTGCAGCTCGGCAGTGCTGACCCGGCCCAGTGGCCGGGCGTGCGGGGTGCCGAAGTCGACCATCACCGCGTCGACGTCGGTGGCGATGACCAGGGTGTCGGCCTCCAGCTCGGCGGCCATCAGCGCGGCGGTGAGGTCCTTGTCGATGACGGCCTCCACGCCGCGCAGGGCGGCGCCGTCCTGCCCGTCGTCGACGACGGGGATCCCGCCGCCGCCGGCGCAGACGACGACGAACCCGGCACCGGTCAGGGCCCGGACGGCGGGGGAGTCCAGCACCGAGCGGGGTTCCGGGGAGGCGACGACGCGGCGCCAGCCCTTCTCGCCCCGGTCCTCCCAGGTCTGCCCGAGGTCGATGAACTGCTGTGCGCGCTCGCGCGGCAGGAACCGGCCGACCGGTTTGGTGGGCTCGCCGAAGCCTGGGTCGGCGGCGTCGACGAGGGTGCGGGTGACCAGGGCCGCCGTCCGCTGGGCCAGCCCGCGGGCGGCCAGGGCGGCGTCGAGCTCGTCGACGACGGTGAACCCGATCGTGCCCTGCGTCTGCGCGACGTTCCAGTCCAGCGGCACCGGTGGCACCTCGTGCGCGGCCAGCTCGTTCTTGACCAGCAGGTTGCCCACCTGGGGGCCGTTGCCGTGGGTGACCACGACCTCGGCGCCGGTGG
Source organism: Klenkia sp. PcliD-1-E (assembly GCF_024124375.1). Lineage (GTDB taxonomy): Bacteria > Actinomycetota > Actinomycetes > Mycobacteriales > Geodermatophilaceae > Klenkia. The sequence goes on along the minus strand of NZ_JAMXRZ010000068.1, from coordinate 4,873 downwards.
CGACGACGTCGGCCACGTGCCCGGCGGCGACGGCGATCGCGGCCCGCTGCGCACCCGGGGTCGCCGAGCCGTCGGGACCGGTCATCGCGTTGCCGCCCAGGGCGACCACGACGCGGCGGGGGGAGGTCATGGCGGAACCCTAGCCGTATTTCTCTTAGCGGTGAAGTACTTGTCTCACCGGCGCCAGAAGTCGAACCGGTCGCGCCCGGGCCGGAACCCGGCGGCCTCCACGACGTCCACCGCGAGGTCGAAGCGCTGCCCGACCGCGGACGGGGTGTGCGCGTCGCTGCCGAAGCTCACCGCCTCGCCGCCCTCGTCGCGGAACCAGCGCACCAGCTCCACCGAGGCCAGCGGGCTGGTCGTGTTGACCTCCAGCGCGCGGCCGGTCCCGGCCAGCGCCCGGAACACCTCGCGGTACTCGGCCTCGAAGGGCCGCTCGGCGTACCGGTCGCGACCGCCGGGCCAGTACCGGCGCGGGAAGTCCACGTGCGCGAGGACCTCGAACAGGTCGCTGTCGCGCACCATCGCCGCCATCTCGGTGAGGTAGCGGCGCATGGTGGCGTCGGCGCCGCTGCGGGTGAGCATCCGGCTGACCCCGACCAGCCGGTCACCGTCGGTCAGCGAGTGCAGCGACCCCAGCACCCGGTCGACCGGACCGGCCGCCAGGTGCGCGGCGATGCTGGCGCCGAACAGGTGCGGCTCGCCGGCCTCGACGCCGGAGACCACCCGCAGGTCGGGGAAGCGGTCCCGGCACTCCTCGATCGCCGCGGGGTACGCCTCCGCGTCGATGGGTTCCTGGTGCGCCGGGTGGCGGTCGACGATGCCGTCGCGGCTGGCCCGGTCCTCGGCCGCCCAGACGGTGAAGTCCAGGTGCTCGGTGAACGCGACGGCGGGCAGGCCCATCCGCACGGCCCGCGCGCAGGACTCCACCATCGAGGCCGAGGGCCCGGTGTCCCACGAGAACTCGCTGTGCACGTGGTTGTCGGGAGGCAGCATCGCCGAGCATCCTCCCCGGTCGTCCACAGGTCCGCCCGCCGGGGACCGGTGATGTCGTACCCGGTGCCTAGGGTCGGGGGCATGAGCAGCGCAGTGGTCGAGACCGGGCTCGCCGACGAGGCCCTCGAGGTGCTGCGCGAGCTCACCGGCCGGCCCGACGCGGTCTTCCGCGAGGGCCAGGACGCCGCAGTCTCCGCGCTGGTCGAGCGCAGCCAGCGGGCGCTGGTCGTGCAGCGCACCGGGTGGGGCAAGTCGGCGGTCTACTTCGTCTCCACCGCCCTGCTGCGCCGCCGCGGCCGCGGGCCGACGCTGCTGGTCTCCCCGTTGCTCGCCCTGATGCGCGACCAGGTGGCCGCCGCCGCCCGGGCCGGGATCAAGGCGGTGGAGATCTCCAGCGCCAACGCCACCGAGTGGGACGACGTCGCCGCCCGGCTGGCCGCCGACGACGTCGACGTCCTGCTCGTCTCCCCGGAGCGGCTGACCAACCCCCGCTTCCGCGACGAGCAGCTGCCCGACCTGGTGCGCCGCTGCGGCCTGCTGGTCGTGGACGAGGCGCACTGCGTCTCCGACTGGGGCCACGACTTCCGGCCCGACTACCGGCGCATCCGCGAGTTGCTCGGCCGGCTCCCCGCGGGCACCCCGGTGCTGGCCACCACCGCGACGGCCAACGAGCGGGTGGTCGCCGACGTCGCCGAGCAGCTGGGCGCCGGCGGTGTCGAGGTCACCACCGTCCGCGGCCCGCTCGCCCGCGACTCGCTGCGGCTGGGCGTGCTCCGGCTGCCCACCGACCGCGCCCGGCTGGGCTGGCTGGCCGCGCACCTGTCGGACCTGCCGGGCAGCGGCATCGTCTACACGCTCACCGTCGCCGCCGCCGAGGAGACCGCCGCGCTGCTGCGCGACGCCGGTCACGAGGTCCGCGCCTACACCGGCCGCCTGGACGACGCCGACCGCAAGGACGCCGAGGAGGCCCTGCGGGAGAACCGGGTCAAGGCGCTGGTCGCCACCTCGGCGCTGGGCATGGGCTTCGACAAGCCCGACCTCGGGTTCGTCGTCCACCTGGGGGCGCCGTCCTCCCCGGTCAGCTACTACCAGCAGGTCGGCCGTGCCGGCCGTGCCGTCGAGCACGCCGACGTGCTGCTGCTCCCGGGTCCCGAGGACCTGGCGATCTGGCAGTGGTTCGCCACCTCGTCGATGCCGCGCGAGGACCACGCCGCGGCCGTGCTGACGGCGATGGCCGACGGCAAGGCCTGGTCCGCGGCGCGGCTGGAGACCGTCGCCGACGTCCGCCGCTCCCGCCTGGAGCTGCTGCTGAAGGTCCTCTCGGTGGACGGCGCGGTCGAGCGGGTGCAGGGCGGTTGGCGCTCGACCGGGGTGCCCTGGGTCTACGACGCCGACCGCTACGCCCGGGTCACCCGCACCCGCGAGGCCGAGCAGCGGGCGATGATCGCCTACGCCCGCCCGGTCGACGAGGCGCAGTGCCGCATGGCGTTCCTGCAGGAGGCGCTCGACGACCCCACCGCCGCGCCCTGCGGCCGGTGCGACGTGTGCGCCGGCCCCTGGTACGCCACCGAGGTCCCCGCCGCCGCCGCCGAGGCGGCCACCGCCCGGCTGGACCGGCCCGGCGTGGAGCTGCCGCCCCGCGCGCAGTGGCCCACCGGCGCCGACCGGCTCGGTGTCGAGGTCAAGGGCAAGATCGCGCCCGGTGACCAGGTGCTGCCCGGCCGGGCGGTGGCCCGGCTGACCGACCTGGGCTGGGGTCAGCGGCTGCGCACCCTGCTCGGGGACGACGGCGTCGGCGGGGTGGCCACGCTGGCCGAGGACCTGGAGGCGCCCCCGCTGGAGGAGGACCCGGACGCCGCGTTCGACGTGTCGCACCGGGTCATCCGGCCGGGCAACGCCTCCGATGCACCGCCCGCCGACGACCTGGTGCAGGCCTGCGCCCGGGTGCTCGCCGCCTGGGACTGGGCAGAACGGCCCGTCGCGGTGGTGTCGGTGCCGTCCCGGCGCCGCCCGCACCTGGTGCGGGGGACGGCCGAGGCGCTGTCCCGGTTGGGCCGGCTGCCCTACCTCGGGGAGCTGGACCTGCAGCACGGCGGACCGACCGGCGGGGCCGGCGGCAACTCCGCGTTCCGGCTGGCCGGCGTCTGGCAGCGGATCACCGTCGGTGAGCAGCTGCGCGACCGCCTCGCCGAGATGAGCGGGCCGGTGCTGCTCGTCGACGACCTGGCTGACTCGCGGTGGACCGTGACGGTGGCCGGGCGGGAGCTGCGGCGGGCCGGGGCGTCCTCGGTGCTGCCGTTCGTCCTGGCCCTGGCTGCCTGACCGCCGTCCACAGGGTTCCGCACACCTGTTCGAAACCCTCCGGCGTCGTCCACAGCATTTCGCACACCTGTTCGAAGCCGGGCTAGACTGGGGACATGGCCGCCCAGCCCGTGCACCAGCCCTCGATGTGGGACCTCGCGGACGAGCCCGTCCTGACCGGTCTCGCCGGCCGGGTTGTCCGCCACCCGCTGAGCGCGGGCGTGTGGGTCGACCACCTGCCCGGGTGGGTCGAGGGGTCCGACCCCGTGCTCGACGTGCTGCTCGGCGACATCGGCTGGCGGGCCGACCGGCGGCAGATGTACGACCGCGAGGTCGCCGTCCCCCGGCTGCTGCGCTGGTACGACGAGGGTGAGGACCTGCCGCACCCGCTGCTGTCGGAAGCGCGGACGAGCCTCGATGTCCACTACGGCCCCGAGCTCGGCGAGCCGTTCGCGACCGTGGGGATGTGCCTCTACCGGGACGGCCGGGACTCCGTGGCCTGGCACGGGGACCGCATAGGTCGGGGCAGCAGTCAGGACACCGTCGTCGCCATCGCCTCCTTCGGGTCGCCCCGCGCCCTGCTGCTGCGACCGGTCGGCGGCGGCGCATCCGTCCGGTTCACCCTCGGCCACGGCGACCTCGTGGTCATGGGCGGCAGCTGTCAGCGCACGTGGGACCACTGCGTCCCCAAGACCACGCGGGCCGTCGGCCCCCGCGTGAGCGTCCAGTTCCGCCCTCGCGGCATCTCCTGAGGGGGGCGTCCGCGCTGCTCAGTGCGGCGTGGGGCTCGAACCGGGGAGGGGCTGGACCCCCCTCCGAAGACCCCCCTGCAGAGGCGTCTGAATGGCGTGTATGGTTCTCCCTGCACCGCGAAACACCGGCAAGGCCGAGAGGCCGAACCGCGAGCCAGCCCCCAGGGTTGACGAGCTCGGATCGTGGAGTAACGTGTAGCAGCCGCCAGGACGAGGAGCCCGAAAGGGTCGATCTTCTGCGCGTCCGCTCTTTGAGAACTCAACAGCGTGCCGAAAGTCAGTGCCAACTGTTTGATCCCTGGTTCTTCGGAATTGGGTGAGGTTGATGAATGTCGAGAGTGCTAGCTCTCGGTTCTCGGCCTTGGATCTGAATTCATCTACGGAGAGTTTGATCCTGGCTCAGGACGAACGCTGGCGGCGTGCTTAACACATGCAAGTCGAACGATGAAGCCAGCTTGCTGGTGGATTAGTGGCGAACGGGTGAGTAACACGTGGGCAACCTGCCCCCGGCTCTGGGATAACTCCAAGAAATTGGTGCTAATACCGGATATTCTTCTTCTATCGCATGGTGGTTGAAGGAAAGTTTTTCGGCTGGGGATGGGCCCGCGGCCTATCAGCTTGTTGGTGGGGTGATGGCCTACCAAGGCGACGACGGGTAGCCGGCCTGAGAGGGTGACCGGCCACACTGGGACTGAGACACGGCCCAGACTCCTACGGGAGGCAGCAGTGGGGAATATTGCGCAATGGGCGGAAGCCTGACGCAGCGACGCCGCGTGAGGGATGACGGCCTTCGGGTTGTAAACCTCTTTCAGCAGGGACGAAGC
>NZ_JAMXRZ010000067.1 GCF_024124375.1 Klenkia sp. PcliD-1-E | reverse complement strand
GGCTGCGCGCCCGGCCCGCCCTCGACCGGGCCCCCGCCGCGCTGGCCCGGACCCGCTCCTCCCTCACCGCCGGGCGCGTCCCGGCCTTCCGGAACAGGTGATCGACATGAGCGCACCGCCCCTGACCCGCGGCCTGCTCGGCACCGGCGACCCGTCGCTGGTCGCGCACCTGGCCACCCACGGCCCGCTGCCGCACGGCGGGCACCCGACCTCCTTCGCCGGCGAGCTGACCGGCCGCGGCGGTGCCGGGTTCCCCACCGCCCGCAAGCTCGCCTCGGTCGCCGACGCCGCCCGCGCCGCCCGGGTGCCCGCCGTCGTCGTGGGCAACGGCGGGGAGGGCGAGCCGGCCGCGGCCAAGGACGCGACCCTGCTGGCCCGCTCCCCCCACCTCGTGCTCGACGGCCTGCAGCTGGCCGCCCGCGCGGTCGGCGCCGACACCGTCGTGCTGGCCGCCGGGCGCCACCAGCTGGCCGGGCTGGACCGGGCGCTGGGCGAGCGCGGTGACCGCGAGCGGGTGCGACTGGTGGGGCTGCCCGACCGGTTCCTCGCCGGGGAGGAGACCGCGCTGGTGGCCGCGGTCGACGGCGGACCGTCGTTGCCGCGCGGCAAGGTGCCGCCGGTGTGGCAGCGCGGTGTCCAGGGCCGGCCCACCCTGGTGCAGAACGTGGAGACCCTGGCCCGGCTGGCCCTGCTGGCCCGCGGGGACGGCGCGGCCGGGCACACCCTGGTCACCCGGCACGTCGCCGGGCGGGCGGACGTCGCCGAGGTGCCGCTGGGGGCCCGGCTGGCCGCCGTGCTCCCCCTGGACGCCGGGACCCAGGCGGTGCTGGTCGGCGGCTACCACGGCAGCTGGCTGCCGGCGGCGGTCGCTGCGGAGCTGACCCTGGAGCGGTCGAGCCTGGCCTCCGTCGGCGCCTCGCTCGGCGCCGGCGTGCTCGCCGCGTTGCCCGCCGACCGGTGCGGGGTCCGCGAGACCGCCGCGGTGGTGGGCTACCTGGCCGCGCAGTCGGCCGGGCAGTGCGGGCCCTGCCTCAACGGGCTGCCCCGGATCGCGACCGCGCTGGAGCTGCTGGCCCGGCCCGGGCCCCGCCGTCCGCAATTGCTGGCCGACCTGGAGCGGTGGTCCGGCCTGGTCGTCGGCCGGGGCGCCTGCACGCACCCCGACGGCAGCGTCCGGCTGGTGGCCAGCGCGCTGCGGGTCTTCGCCCCGGAGCTGGACGCGCACGCGGCCGGCTGGTGCACCGCGGCGCCGGGGGCCCGGCCGTTCCTGCCCGTGCCCGGGGGTGCCCGGTGAGCGAGCGGCTGCGCGTGGACCGGATCGCCTGCACCGGCCACGGCGTCTGCGCCGAGCTGCTGCCCGAGGCGGTCGCCCTGGACGAGTGGGGGTACCCCCTGGTCGCCGCCGGTGACCTGCCCCGCGACCTGCACCGGCCGGCCCGACGTGCGGTGGCGGCCTGCCCGGCCCGCGCGCTGCTGCTGGAGCGCACCGAGGCCCGACAGCCACTTCCTGGACGGTTCACAGGAAGCGCGCAGGGAAGGGTTCCACAGTGAGTCCCATGACCGCCATCGACTCTCGCCCCGCCGGGACCGCCAACGCCTCCCGGGCCCAGCTCACCCGCCCGGACGGCAGCGCCCTGCGGGTGCTCGTCGTCGACGACGAGCGCTCGATCTGCGAGCTGCTCTCCCTCGCCCTCCGCTACGAGGGCTGGGACGTCAAGACCGCCGCCGACGGCGCCGAGGCCGTGCGCACCGCGCGCGAGTTCCGCCCCGACGCGGTGGTCCTGGATGTCATGCTGCCCGACATGGACGGCCTGGAGGTGCTGCGCCGGCTGCGCGCGGACTCCCCGCTGGTCCCGGTCGTCTTCCTCACCGCCAAGGACGCCGTCGAGGACCGCATCGCCGGCCTCACCGCCGGTGGCGACGACTACGTCACCAAGCCCTTCTCCCTCGAGGAGGTCGCCGCCCGGCTGCGCGGCCTGCTGCGCCGCACCTCGCGCGCGGTGGCCGACGACGGCCTGCTGGTCGTCGGCGACCTCACCCTGGACGAGGAGTCGCACGAGGTCACCCGCGGCGGCGACGACATCCGGCTGACCGCCACCGAGTTCGAGCTGCTGCGCTACCTGATGCGCAACCCCAAGCGGGTGCTGTCCAAGGCCCAGATCCTCGACCGCGTCTGGCAGTACGACTTCGGCGGCCAGGGCAACATCGTCGAGCTCTATATCTCCTACCTGCGCCGCAAGATCGACGCCGGCCGGGCCCCGATGATCCACACCCTGCGCGGCGCCGGCTACGTGATCAAGCCCGCTGTCCGCCAGGACGCCTGACGGAGGCATGCCCAGCAGCGCCGCGCCCGCAGCCCGACCCGCCCGACGGCGGCTCTCGCTGCGGGCTCGGCTGCTGGTGGCCTTCCTCGTCCCGACCGTGCTGGTCCTGGGTGTGGTGGGCCTGGCCTCGACCCTGACCCTGCGGCACCAGCTGGTGCAGCAGGTCGACGAGGGCCTGGGCGGGGCCGGCGAGCGTGCCTTCCGCACCGTCTACGGCGACGCCGACGACCAACCACCCGGCGGACCGGGTCCCGGGGGGTCCCCGGACGAGCTCGGCGGGCCCGGGCAGGGCGAGGGGACCGTGGTGGCCTACCTCGAGGGTGGCCAGGTCACCGATGCCGTGGTCGTCGGCCGTTCCGGCAGCCCCACACCGCTCGGTGCGGCCCAGAAGTCGGTGCTGGCCGGCCTCGCCGGCGACAGCCGGCCGGTCACGGTCGACCTGGGCGACGGCCTGGGCGAGTACCGGGCGGTGGCCGAGACTCTCCCGGACGGCGACGTGGTCGTCACCGGCCTGCCGCTCGCCGGCGTGCGCAGCGCGCTGACCCGGCTGGTGCTGGTCGAGCTCGTGGCGGGGGTGGTCGCCGTCCTGCTGGCGGCCCTGGCCGCGGGCCTGAGCATCCGCCGGCAGCTCCGCCCGCTGGACCGGGTCGCGGCCACCGCCACCCGCGTGTCCCAGCTGGAGCTGTCCACCGGTGAGGTGCAGCTGGCCGAGCGGGTACCGCCGGCCGACACCGACGTCCGCACGGAGGTCGGCCAGGTCGGGGCGGCGCTGAACACCATGCTCGACCACGTCGAGGGCTCGCTGGCGGCCCGGCAGGCCTCGGAGACCCAGGTCCGGCAGTTCGTCGCCGACGCCAGCCACGAGCTGCGCACGCCGCTGGCCTCCATCCGCGGCTACGCCGAGCTGGTGCGCCGCCAGCACGCCGACGTCGAGCCCGAGGTGGGGCACGCGCTGCGGCGGGTGGAGTCCGAGGCGGTGCGGATGTCGGGGCTGGTGGAGGACCTGCTGCTGCTGGCCCGGCTGGACGCCGGCCGGGACCTGGCGGTCGGCGAGGTGGACCTGGCCGCCCTGGTCGTCGACGCCGTCTCCGACGCCCACGTCGCCGGGCCGGACCACCGCTGGCGGGTCGACCTGCCCGAGCACGGGGTGCTCGTGCCCGGGGACGCCGCCCGGCTGCACCAGGTGCTGGCCAACCTGTTGGCCAACGCCCGCACGCACACCCCGGCCGGCACCACCGCCACCGCGCGGCTGCGCACCGAGGACGGCTGGGCGGTGCTGCAGGTCGTCGACGACGGGCCCGGCATCGCGCCCCGGCTGCTGGCGCACGTGTTCGAGCGGTTCGCCCGCGGGGACTCCTCCCGGTCCCGCCAGGCCGGTTCGACGGGCCTGGGTCTGGCGATCGTGGACGCCGTCGTCACCGCCCACGGCGGCACCGTGGCCGTGGCCAGCGAGCCCGGCCGGACGGCGTTCACCATCCGCCTGCCGCGCGCCACCGTGGTCGCGGCCGACCCGGACCCCGACCTGGACGACGGCGCAGACGACGCAGCGGACGACGCACTGGTCGACGACGGACGGTGACGGCCCGTCGGCCCGCTCAGGCGTGATCCACGCACCAGCCGGGTAGGGGCGCCGCGTGACGAGTCCGAGTGATCCGCCGCCCGCCCCCGCCGACGCCCCGGAGGTGCGGGTCGACCGGTCCGGCACGGACGGCGCCCGCATCACGGTCACCGGGGAGTTCACCGCCGATGCCCGCCGCCCGGTGATCCGGGAGGCCACCGACCTGCTGCTGGGCGAGGACCCGCCCGCGAAGGTGCTGCTGGACCTGCACGGCGTCACGTTCCTCAACTCCGCCGGGCTGTCCACCGTCGTCCAGCTGCACCGGATGCTCGAGGGGCGGGGCGCCGAGCTGGAGCTGCTGGTGGGCAGCACGGTGGTGGCCCGGCCGCTGCAGCTGTCCGGCCTCTGGCACCGCTTCCACGTGCGCGACGAGCGGCCGCCGGGCAGCTGACCGCACAGGTCCCCCCTGGGTCGCGTCCGGACACCGCGCAGGTCGGGGTCGCACCCTGTGCCGGTGACCTCGCTGCTGGACGCACCGACCGCCCCCGCCGACCCGGCGGCCCCGGGACGCCCCCGGTGGGCGCGGCCCGGGCTGGTCGCGCTGCTGGCCGGAACCGGGGTGCTGTACCTGTGGGGGCTGTCGGCCAACGGGTACGGCAACGACTTCTACGCCGCCGCCGTGCAGGCGGGATCGCAGAGCTGGAAGGCGTTCTTCTTCGGTTCGCTGGACGCCGGCAACGCGATCACCGTGGACAAGCCCCCGGCGTCGCTGTGGGTGATGGGCCTGTCGGTCCGGCTGTTCGGGATGAGCTCCTGGTCCCTGCTGGTGCCGCAGGCGCTCATGGGCGTGGCCACGGTGGCGCTGGTGGTCGCCGCGGTGCGCTGCACGGTGGGCCGGCCCGGGCCCGCGCTGCTGGCCGGGGCGGCGATGGCGCTGACCCCGGTCGCCGTCCTGATGTTCCGGTTCGACAACCCCGACGCGCTGCTGGTCCTGCTGCTGACCGCGGCGGGGTACGCCGTGGTGCGTGCGCTGGGCAACCCACGTGCGCTGCGGTGGGTGGTGCTGGCCGGGGTACTGCTCGGGACGGCGTTCCTGGCCAAGATGCTGCAGGCGTTCCTGGTGCTGCCCGGCTTCGCGCTGGTCCACCTGGTCGTGGCACCCGGGCCTCTCCGTCGTCGGCTGGGCCACCTGCTCGCGGCGGGGCCGCGCTGGTGGTGGCCGGCGGCTGGTGGGTGGCGGTCGTGCAGCTGTGGCCGGCGGGCTCCCGGCCCTACGTCGGCGGCTCCACCGACGACTCGGTGCTGCAGCTGGCGCTCGGTTACAACGGGCTGAGCCGGCTGGACGGCAGCGGGGCCGGTCCGCGCGCGGGTGACCCGGGGCTGCTGCGGCTGTTCGGCGCCGAGCTGGGTGGCCAGGTGGCCTGGCTGCTGCCGGCGGCCCTCGTCGCGCTGGTCGCCGGCCTGGTGTGGACCGCACGGCGCCCGCGCACCGACCCGCTGCGCGCGGGGCTGCTGGTGTGGGGCGGCTGGCTGCTGGTGAGCGGCCTGGTGCTCAGCCTGATGAGCGGCACCTTCCACGGCTACTACACCGTGGCGGTGGCGCCGGCGATCGCCGTGCTGGTCGGGATCGGCGCGGGCATGGCCGGGCACCGCGGGGCGCGGCCGGTGCTCGCCGGCACGGTCGCGCTGACGGTGGTCTGGTCGTGGGTGCTGCTCGGGCGGTCGGCGGGGTTCGTGCCCTGGCTGCGGTGGGCGGTGCTCGTGGTGGGGGTGCTGGCCGCGGTGGGGCTGCTGGTCGTCGGGCTTCGCCGGGTGGCCGCCGCGGTCGCGGTGGTCGCCGTCCTCGCCGGACCGGCGGCGTACTCGGTGCAGACCGTCGCGACCGCGCACACCGGGTCGACCCCGACCGCCGGACCGGCCGTGGACGGCGGGACGTCCGCGTTCGCCCGCGGTGGTCCGGGCCGGACGCCCGGCGGCTCGGACGACGGCCAGTTCCCGGGCCGGCCGCCGGGCCAGGACCGGACCGGCCAGGGCGACCGCCCGGGCAGCGCGTTCGGTGAGCCGACCGCATCACCCGCCCTGGTCTCGCTGCTGGGGACCGGTGCCGGGTCCTACCGGTGGACCGCCGCCACGATCGGCTCGCAGACGGCCGCGCTGTACCAGCTGGCGACCGGGGACCCGGTGATGGCCATCGGCGGGTTCAGCGGCCGGGACCCGAGCCCGACGCTGGCGCAGTTCCAGGCCTGGATCGCGGCCGGGGACGTGCACTGGTTCATCGGGGACGGCGCCGGGCGCGGCGGGGACGGGCCGGCGACGCAGATCGGGCAGTGGGTGGCCTCGACCTTCATCCCGCGGACCGTGGACGGCGAGACGGTCTACGACCTGACCTCCCCGGCGTCCTGACGCCGGTCCCTACGGGGACCCGAGCAGGACGCCGACCGCGATCGCCGCGGCGACGACGGCCACGAGCGCGATCTGCTTGGTGGAGGTGCCCGCCAGGCCCGAGGGCCGCGCGACGGGGCTGATGGGCATGCCCCAGAACCGGGCCGCCTGGGGAGGCACCGTGTACCGGCCGGCGAGCTGCCCCGCCCAGACCGCCCGCCCGACGAGCTCGGCCACCCCCGGTCCCGCCCGGCGCAGCACGCGGGAGTCCATCGCGACCCGCCCCCGGTCGTCGAGCAGCACCAGGAAGGTGGACCGGGTGCTGGCCGCCGCGCCGACCCAGGTCAGGCGCTGCAGGTCGACCCCGCGCCAGCCGAGGAGGGTCAACCCCTCCAGGACCCGGCCGTCGCGGCAGCGTGCCCGGATGCTGATGCCCGGCCAGAGGAAGAACAGCGCGGTGAAGGAGACCAGGGTCAGCAGGAACCACGGGGCCGGCACCCCGGCGTCGCCGTCCGCCCCCCGGGCGACGGCACCGCCGACGACCGCGGTGGACACCATGACCACGCCCAGGACTGTCAGGACGACGGCGCGGGTGGTCGGTGCGTCGCGGCGCATGGCGGGGGCTCCGGGGTCCGGCGGCAGCGGCTGCACGAGCAGATGGTGCTGCCCGCTGCCCGACGGCGCAGCGGATCAGCCCTCCCCGGCGGGGTCGAACCGTCTCCACCTCCCCTCCGAGACCACCTCGGCCACGCCGTCCACGACCCGCACCGCGGACTGCTCGTCGAGGACGTAGGCCGGGCCACCGATGCCCGCGGCCCAGCGCTCGGCGGCGTCCATGGTGTTGGTCGGGAAGAGGTCCAGGTGCGGGAAGACCGAGAAGTCGACCAGGCCGAGGGTGCGGTCGTCCGGGGCGCCCGACCACTGCACGAACATCTCGCCGATGCGCGGGGTGAGCACCATGCTGCCGGCGCTCACCCCCACCCAGACGGTGTCGGTGAGCTCGGGCAGCAGGTCGGCCAGGCCGGAGGCCTGCAGCCAGTGGTGCAGGTAGGTGGCCTCGCCGCCGTCGACCAGCAGGACGTCGGCGCCGCGGACCCACTCGACCCAGCGGTCCCGGTCGATCGTCGGCAGCGCGGTCAGCTCCAGCACGCCCAGCGAGGCCCAGTCCAGCCCGGTCATGGACGCCGACGGCGGCTGCGCGGCGACGAACGACCGCACCGACGCCGGCCCGCACATCGGGTGGCCCCACTGGGCGGTCGGGATGCACAGCGCGTGCGCCTGCTCGACGGGCTTGCCGAGAAGGTCGACCAGGGCCTGGTGGATGGTGGGGTTGGTGACCCCGCCGGAGGTGAGCAGCAGCTTCACGGGTGACCTCGTTCTCGTGGTGGACGTCCACCGGTGAGGACCGTCCTCCGGTGCGTTCCTCATCGGCGACGGGGGACCTGGTCGTCGGGCGTTGGCTCAGCGCAGGTCGCGGCGCATGACCGGGCGGGTCCGGTAGGTGCGGCCGAACTCGGTGAAGCCGGCGCGCTCGAACATCGACCGCGTGCCGGTGAACAGTGCGGACGGGGAGCCGCCGCCGAGTGCGGTGTCGACCGGGTGGCCGTCCAGCACCGACGCACCGTGCTCGGCCGCCCACGTCGCGGCGGCCCGCAGCAGGGCCGCGCCCACCCCGCGACCACGGGCGTCCCGGCGGACGGCGACGCACGCCACCCACCACGCCGACGGGTCGTCGTCCAGCAGCCGCGCGAGTGCCCGGTTGCCGGTGATCCCCGGCAACCCGGCCCGCGGGACGACGCGGGTCCACCCGACCGGGCCGTCGTCGACCGCGAGCAGGCCGACCGGGACCGGGGCCGCCCGGACCTCCGCCTCCAGCGCCGACCTGTTGTCGGGCTCGTCGTGGCGCCGGAAGCGCTGGCACCAGCAGGAGTCCGCCCGCCGGCCGGTTGGTCCGAGCACCTGCGCGAGGGCGTCGAGGTCGGCGAGCGCGAGCGGTCGGACCTCCACGCCGCCCATGCTGCGCGACGGATGACCGCCCGTGCCACCCTGCCGCCGTGGAGCCACCCGTCGACGGCACGACGAACCGCTGGCCGGGGCCAGGGCTGTACACCCTCCTGGCGTGGGTGGAGGTCGAGCTGCTGCTCGAGTCGGGCGCGCAGGTGGACGCGGCGCACGCCGTCGTCACCGACGGGGCCGAGCTCGCCTTCGGGCGCGGCTGGGTGCCGGCGCTGTGCACCGCCGCCGCGGCCGAGGGGGTCCCGATGGACGACGGCTTCCCCGTGCTCGCCGCGCTCCGGTCCGACGAGGCCCGGGCGCAGCGGGTGCTCGACCGCCTGCACGCCTGGATGCGCACCCGCACCGGGGTCCCCGGGGCGCCGCCCGCCCCTCACGACGACCTGCGCTGGAGCGCGGACCGGCCCGGCGACCACGGCTGACCGGCCGTCCGGCGACCGCCGAGCAGGAACACAGGCACTCCCCGCCCGGCGCCCGTTCGGCCGGTTCCTGGTGGTGCAGCTCGCCTGGGGCTGCCTGGGCGCGCTGCTCGGCGGGTGGGCGCTGCACGTCGTCCTCTTCGTGGTGTTGGCCGGCAGCGGTCTGGTGGGCCGGGAGCTCGTCCGCCGCCGGTCTGGCCGGGGTCCGGGGAACCGACCCGCCATCGCGACGTCACCCGGTGCGTACAAGGCTCGGCAGCCTGCAAGCATCGCCCAACGCGCGGGAACAACCTCCTGAACAGGGCTTTCGCCTTGACCGGACCCGGGTCGAGCGGTATTGTTCGAACACTCGATCGAATGTGTCGAGGGGGTGTCGAGGTGGGTGAGCTGACCGACGGTGCGCCCTTCGACCTCGTCCCCGACAGCGGGATGTTCTCCGCACCCCGCCCGTCGGCGGTGACCGCGGCATGGGCGGCGCTCGACGCGGAGGTCGCGGCCACCCGGGCGGCGGAGGAGGCGGCACGACCGCAGCGCGAGAAGGCAGCACGGGCCGCAGACCGAGAGACCGCTCGCCAGCTGTCCATGACCGTCCCCGACGACGTCGCCGCCGTGCTCGCCGCGGCGCGCGAGGTGGTGGAGGCCGTCGTCCCGTGCGGCGGTCCCGGCGTGGTGGCACCGGCGCTGCTGGCCCGGGTGCGCGGGCTGCAGCAGCTTGCCGACGTCGTCGACACGGCGCTGGCCCACGCCGTCCGGGCGGCGGAGAACGCCCAGGCCGCAGAGTTCGACGGCCAGAAGTCCATGCGGGCCTGGATGCCCGGCCACCTGGGCACCAGCCCGGCCACCGCGGCCCGCGTCGTCCGCGCCGGTCGCACCCTGGCGCAGCTGCCGCGCTGGGACGCCGCGGCGGCCGAGGGGCGGGTCACGGCCGACCAGACCGCCACCGTGGCCAAGGTCGCCACACCGGCCCGGTTGGCTGCGGCTGCCGAGCTGGGCGTCGACCTCCACGGCGACGACGGTCTGGACGCCACGCTCACCGCCTGCGCGACCGGTCCGGCGCCCGAGGCGCTCCCGGCGATGGTCCAGCGCACCCTCGACTGGATCGACCCCGACGGCCCCGAGCCCGACCCCACCCGCCGCCGCGAGCTGCACCTGTCGTCCGATGCCGACGGGTCCGGCGGGTCGGCGCACGGCCGCTGGGACGCGGTCGGCTTCGAGAAGGTGCTGACCGCGCTCACCGCCTGCCAGCAGGCCGGCCGGGTGAAGGACGACGACCGCAGCCACGCCCAGCAGATGGCCGACGCGCTGGTCCAGCTCTGCGACAACGCCCTCGCCGCCGCCACGACGCCGGTGCTGCGCGGCAACCGGGCCCACGTCACGGTGACCGTGGACGCCGAGGACCTGCTCGACACCGACGAGGTGTCCGGTGCCGCCCGCCTCGGCTCCGGCCAGCAGGTCGCCAACACGACCGCCCGCCAGATCGCCTGCGACTCGATCATCACCCGGGTGCTGTTCGGCCCCGACGGCATGCCGCTGAACATCGGCCGCAGCCAGCGCCTGGTCCCGGCGCACATCCGCCGGGCCGCTGAGGCCCGGGACGGCGGCTGCGTCTTCGCCGGCTGCAGCAATCCCAGCTGGTGGTGCGACGCCCACCACGTCGCGGAGTGGATCGCCGACCACGGCGAGACCAGCGTCGAGAACACCGCTCTGCTCTGCGAACGGCACCACACGAAGGTGCACCACGGCTACTCGGTGCAGTGGGACCCCGACCGACGCCGATGGCGCACCTCCCGCGAGGACGGCACCGAGATCACCACCGGCTACCCCGTGCCGGACGGCGCGTAGACCGGTCCTGCGTCACCCGAGCACGTCCCGCGCCGAGGTCGCGCGGGCGCGGATCCGGCGGAGCCGTTCGGCGGAGGCCGCCTGCCGACGACCGGGCCTCAGAGCCGGGGCAGCCAGTGCGCCAGGTCGGGGTGCTCACCCAGCGGCTCGGCGGGGACGTCGACGGACGCCTCGCCGAACAGGGTCGACATGTCAACACCCCAGCGGGCGCAGCGCCGCAGCGCCCGGGTCGCGGCCACCTCCACCTGCACGCCGTCGACGGAGCCCGTGACCCGGCCGACGCCTCCCGGCCGCACCTGCTCGGTCAACCCGGCCAGGCCACCCGGCGCCCAGCGCAGCGGGCCGGCCAGCATGACCTGGGTGCGGCAGCGGGCCAGCACGTCCGTCGGGGGCTCCCCCGCGTGCACCCGCGGGTCGCCGTCCAGCAGCGCAGGGTCCACACCCCAGACCTGCAGGTCCAGCCCGGCCCCCAGCAGCGACCGCACCCCCAGCACGGTGGCGTCGACGTCGGCACCGGGGGCCATCCGGACGACGACGTCGGGGTACCGCCACCAGCCGCCGACCCCGCGGGCCACCGGGTCGGGCAGCAGCCGCGCCAGCGAACGGGTCTCGCTGTTCTTCTCCCGGCGCGCAGCCACCGGGTCGTCACTGCGCAGACCCCAGTCCGGGCCGTCGTGCCAGGCCACCGCACGATCGCGGTGCGCCAGCACCGCACCCGCGGTGAACAGCCGGTGCGCCAGCTCCCAGTCCTCGCCGCCGTAGCCGTCGAAGGTCTCGTCGAAGCCGCCGACCTCGCGGAACAACGCCCGCGACGTCCCCATCACCGCGCTGATCACGAACCGGTAGGACCGGTCGTCGGCGTCCAGCAACGACCCCGCCCCCCGCAGCCATGCCGGCTCGGTCAGCTCCTCGGGCGCCGGGCCGCCGGCGAACCAGGCCCGCAGCCGGCCCGGCGTCCAGCCGGTCAGGTCCGCGTGCCGGCGCCGGCCGGTGACCAGCGCGTCGGGCAGCAGGGCGGGCAGCGCCGCCAGCTCCTCGACGTAGGTGGGCGAGGGCACGGTGTCGCCGTCGACGAAGAGCAGCACGTCCCCGTCCGCGGCCCGGGCACCGAGGTTGCGGGCCGCAGCGGCGCGGAAGCCCCGGTCCTCCTGCCGGACGACGAGCACCCCCGGCCCGACGACCGGCGGCTCCGGCGACCCGTCGTCGGCCACCACCACCTGCAACCGGGACGCCGGGTGGGTCTGCGCGGCCAGCCCGGCCAGCACCAGGTCCAGCTGCGCCTGCGCCCGGTAGTAGGGCACCACCACGCTCACGGTCGGCGGCGCCGCGGGCCGGGCGTCGGCCAGCCCGGACCAGTCGTTGCCGGCGACCGTCAGCACGTCGACACCCCGGCCCACACCGCCCGGTAGGCCGCCACCGTGTCCACCCACGACGGGCCGACCCGCGTCCCCGGGTCCAGCCAGGTCGACGACGGCTCGGCCAGCGCCTGCGCCAGCGCGGGTGCCAGGTCGTCGTAGCGCCACAGCGTCCCGGGCGAGCGGGCCTCGACCTCCCGGGTGTAGGGCACGTCCGGCACCAGCGGACGGCGTCCCGCGGCCAGCCACGAGCCGATCGAGCCCGACGCCGAGACGTGCCGGTGCGGGGCCAGCGGCACCGACGCCGCGCGCAGCCGGGCCGGCAGCTCGTCCTCGGGCACGTAGCCGGTCACCGTCAGCGGGCCCAGCGCCGCCAGCTGGTCCACCAGGTCGGCGTGGCCCTCCGACGGCCGGCCCAGCGCGGTCAGCCCCACCCCCGGCGGCAGCGCCCGCAGCGCCTCCTCGTGGCCCTTGCCCGGGTAGAGGAACCCCAGCACCACGACCTGGCCGTCGGGTGGGGGCACCGGACCGGGCGGCAGCGGCTGCACCGGCAGCGGCACCACGTGCGGGCGGACCGGGGAGAACCGGGCCAGCCGGGCGGCCTCGTGGTCGCTGTTGACCACCACCGCGGCCGCCGACCCGACCACGGCGGCGTAGGCGCGGGCGCGGCGCTGCTGCAGCACCGAGCCGTCGTCCGGGGGGACGTCGTGCAGCGTCACCGCCAGCGGCCGGTCGAGCGCGGTGACCTGCGCGGTGAACGCGGCGGCGGACTCCTCGGCCGTGGGGCCGAACAGCCGGTCGGTGTAGTGCACGTGCACCACGTCGGGGCCGACGTCGCCCGCGGCGTCGGCCAGCTCGCGCGCGTACCGAGTGACGCCGTGCTCGGGCGGGCCGACCACCCAGTGCCGGACCCCGCTCCCCGAGCCCACCCTCACGCCCGCGCGCGGTCGGCGGCCACCCGGCCGTAGACGTGGTCGTGCACCCGCCGCAGCTGGGTGCGCTGCTCGGCCCGCCAGGCCGGGTCCGCGCGCGGCGGCCAGGGCCGGGTGACCGCGACCAGCACGGCCGCGGTCAGCGAACCGGCGTCCAGGCCGCGCACCTCGTCGTTGCCGTAGAGCACCACGTCGTCCCACTGGTCGGCGTAGTGGCCGCAGGTGGGGGCGACCACCCGGGTGCCGACGTCCCGGCAGGCCTCCAGCCAGCCCGAGTGCGTGCCGAACCGGTGCGGCAGCACCGACACCGCCAGGGTCTGCAGGTACGCGGTGAGCTCCCGGTCGTCGAAGCGCGGGTGCACCTGCAGCTCGTACTCCCCGGCCTCGGCGCCCTCCCGCAGCCCGGGGACCCGGGCGTCGAGGTCGACGTCGTCGTGCACGTCCACCCGCAGCCGGCCGCCCCCGGACACCGCGCCCGACGCCGCCGCGCGGACGACGTCCAGCGGGTCGAGCAGGTTGGTGCGCAGCGACTTCAGGTGCACCCCGACCAGCCGGGGCTCCCGGCCGACGTCGGGCAGCGGGGTGACCAGGCCCGGGTGGGGCACCACGATGCAGGACCGGGAGAACCGCTCGGCGACCTCGTCGGCGGCGCCCTCGGTCAGGGTCAGCACCACCTCCGCGGCCCCCAGCAGCGCGGCCAGGTGCCGGTCGTGCCGCTCCCGGGTGGAGTGGTGCGGGTTGCGCAGGTCGTGCACGGTCACCACCAGCGCGACCTGGCTGCGGCGCACCGCCTCGGTCCAGGCCAGCACCTCGTCGGGGGTCATGTGGTCGAAGCCGAAGTGCAGGTGCACCACGTCGACCTCGTCGGCGTGCGCGGTGAGGTAGGCCGGGTCCAGCCACGGGCTGGGTGCCCACGGGTCGGTCGGCGGGGGCGGCGGACCCACCCGCTCGACGTCGGTCGGCAGCACGGCGTCCAGGTAGGGGTGGGCGTAGGGCACGGTGGCCACGCGGATCACGCGGCCACCCAGTCCTCGCCGCAGCGCCGGACCAGCCCGCGCTCGGCGAAGGCCTCCAGCCAGCCCTGCATCGGCCACCAGCCCCACCGCTGCGCGAACACCCGGCCGTTGACCAGCACGTCGTCCAGGTGCTCGACGGGGGGCCGGGACACCGGGTGGTGCTGGTGGAACGCCGCGGCGCCGCCCACCCAGCGCAGCCCGACACCGGCGGCGTGCGCGGTCTCGGCGAAGTCGGTGTCCTCGCCGCCGTAGCCGGCGTAGGCCTCGCAGAACCCGCCGAGCCGGGCCCAGGTGGCCGCGGTCAGCGCGAAGGACAGCGACCAGAACAGCCGGTGGTCCTGGGCGGGCAGCACCTCGCCGTCGGCCGGAGCCGGCCGGGCGGGGTGCGGGTCGGCGAGGGACGCCAGGCGCTCCAGGTCGTAGTCGTCGGCCGGTGGCAGGTAGGTCACGGGGCCCGAGTCGAGCACACCGTCCTGGGCGACCGCTGCGTACCGGGCCACCAGCTCCGGCGCCGGGATGCAGTCGACGTCGAGGAACACCAGGTGCCCGGCGCCCCCGGCCAGCGCGGCCGCGGCGGAGTCGACGGCCTGGGCCAGGGAGGCCACGGCCGGGCCGCGGACGACCGGGCCGGGCCCGAACTCCGCGCTCACCTTCTCCGCGACCGGGGTGAGGTCGGGCAGGCCGCCCAGGACGACGACCAGCTGGTGGGCATGCACCCCGACCAGGACGTCGGCGCGCATCGACCGCGCCGCGCGCCGCACCGCCGAGTGCAGGTCGTCCACGTCGGCGGTGTGCCCGACCAGCACCAGCACCGGGGCGGTGGCCGCCCAGCCGAGCGCGGCGGCGCGGCCGGGCAGCTCGTCGACGCGCTCGCCGCGGACCAGGGCGTCGACGACCAGGGCCTCGAGGCGGGCGTCCCAGGCGCCGCGGTTCTCGGCGTAGCTGGCGTAGACGTGCGCGGTGGCGAAGGCGACCTCGCGGCTGTACTGCAGCACCGCCAGCCGCAGTGCCTCGGCCTCGCCGGGGCCCACCACCTGGCCGAGCCGGTCCTCGACCACCTCGACGGTCACCTTGATCAGGTCGACCGTCTGCTTGAGCGGGACGGCGCGCACCAGCTCGCGGGGGGCGGCGCCGAAGACCTCGCCGGTCAGCCGTGGGGGCCGGCCGGGGTGCCGGCACCACTCCACCAGGGAGGCGATGCCGGCCTGCGCGACGAGGGTGACCCAGGAGCGCTGGTCGGCCGGCATGGAGCGGAACCAGGGCAGCGAGTCGTCCATCCGGGCGACGGCCTGGGTGGCCAGCGAACCCGAGGCGCGCTCCAGGCGGCGCAACGTCGCCTCCGACGGGCCTGCCGCACTCACCCGTGCAGCCTGTCATGCGGCAGGCTGGGCCGGTGACGACGGCGCAGCGCACCCACCCGATCGGGGCCCGCCTGGGCGCCGCCGCAGGGTGCGCGCTGGTCGTCGTCCTGCTCGGGGTCGGCGTCACGGCTTCCTGGGGCCCGCAGCTGCGGCTGGACGCCGACGTCAGCCGGGCGCTGTACGCCGGGGACGGCCGTTCCGCCCTGGTGCAGACGCTGCTGGACGTGGCCACCGCGCCGGGCTACTCGGTGGCGCGGTTCCTCGTGTTCCTGCCCGTGGTGGTCTGGCTGGTGCGCGCCCGCCGGTGGGTCCCTGCGGCCTGGGTGACGGTCTCGGTGGTCGGCGTCGGCCTGCTGAACTCCGGCGTCAAGGAGCTGGTCGGCCGGCCACGGCCGCAGTTCGCCGACGGCGGGGCCCAGCTGAGCTCGCTCTCGTTCCCCAGCGGGCACGCCTCCGGGGTCGCCTGCCTGGTGACGACGGCACTCGTGCTGGCCTGGCCCCACCTGTCGGGGGCGGCGCGGCGGTGGTGGACGCTGGCCGGCGTCGCGCTGGCGCTGCTGGTGGGGACGTCGCGGATGTGGCTGGGCGTGCACTACCTGTCCGACGTGGTCGCCGGGTGGGCACTCGGGGTGGGCTGGACGCTGCTGGTCGTCGTGGTGGTGCAGGGGGTGCGGTGGACGAGGGCCTGATCTCCCGGCACCTGGTGGAACCCACCGACGGTTCGGCCGGGCCGCTGCTGCGGATCGCGGAGGACCGGCTGATGCCCGGTGCCGGCTACGGCGCCCACCACCACGCCGACGTCGACGTCGTCGCGGTGGTGCTGGCGGGGTCGCTGGCGCACGGCTGGGGTGGGCGGGCCACGCTGCGCGCCGGGGACGTGGGGATCCTGCGGGCCGGCGCCGGACTGGTGCACGACGAGGTGGCCGGGGCCGACGGCGCGCACGTGCTGCAGACCTACCTGCGGACGGCGGCCGCGGGCCAGGAGCCGGGGCACCGGGTGGTCCGCTGGTCGGCGGTGGCCGCTCGCGGCTGGGTCGACCTCGGGCGGCCCGACGCGCGGCTGTGGGTGGCCCGGGTGCAGGCCGAGGACACCGTCGCCGTCCCGGCCGGGCTGCGGGTGGTGGCCACCCGGGAGGAGGTGTGGGCGGCACCGGCCGCGACCACCGGGGAGGGCAGGATCACCGGCCCGGCCACCGTGTGCGTGTGGCAGCTGGACCGGGCCCGGCCGCTGTGGGCGGTCGACTAGCTCGCCAACGCGCGGTAACGGGGGAGCTGCTCGCCGAAGACGGCGTCCCAGTCGTGGGCCGTGTCGGCGAGGTGGGCGGCCAGGCCGTCGAGGTGGGCGTGCCAGCCGGCGCCGTAGCCGGGGGCCTGGTCGGCCCGCAGCAGGCGGTGCACCAGGGTGAGCTCGGTCCCGCCGTCCACCGGGACCAGGTCGTAGCGGACCACCGACTCCTGCTCCCCGGGGTAGTGCCACTCGTGCTCCAGGGTGCGCGGCGGGTCCCAGGTCAGGACGCTGCCGGTGGTCAGGTCGCCGTCGTCGAACTCGATGCGGACGGCGCCTCCCACGCCGGGCTCGATGGTCGCCGGCGCGAGCCAGCCCGACGGGTCGGCCAGCGCCGCCCACACCCGCTCGGGCGGGACGGGCAGGACGCGGACGAAGGTGATGCTGCGCCGGTCGTCGCTGGTGGCCGAGAAGGTGCCGGTCATGCGGGGTCCTCCGTGCTGAGGTGGGTGGCCAGCCGGCCGAGGGCCGACGTCCACCGGGGGCGGTAGCGGTCGACCCAGGCGTCGACCTCGGTGAGCGGGGCGGGGTCGAGCCGGTAGACCCGGCGCTGGCCGTCGACCCGGACGCGGACCAGGCCGGCGTCGCGCAGCACCCGCAGGTGCCGGGAGACGGCGGGCTGGGTGAGCGCGGGGGCGGCCTGCGCGAGGTCGCCCGCGGTGCGCTCGCCGTCGGCGAGCAGGTCCAGCACGGCCCGGCGGGTCGGGTCGGCCAGCACGGCGAAGACGTCCACGGAGCTTTCGTATCACATCTGGTGTATATGAGGCAACCATCATCTGTTGGGTTGGTCATGAGCCTTGCTACAGACTGTCGGCATGACCGACGACGCCACGCTGCTCGCTGCTGCCCGTGCCGACGCCGCCTGGGTGGTGGACCTCCGCCGCCGGCTGCACCGCCGTCCCGAGGTCGGTCTGCAGCTCCCGCAGACGCAGGCCATCGTTCTCGAGGCGCTGGCCGGCCTGCCGGTGGAGGTGACCACCGGGACCTCGACGTCCTCGGTGGTGGCGGTGCTGCGCGGCGCCCGGCCGGGGCCGACGTACCTGCTGCGCGGCGACATGGACGCGCTGCCCCTGCAGGAGGACACCGGGCTGGACTTCGCCTCCGAGATCCCGGGCGCGATGCACGCCTGCGGGCACGACACCCACGTGGCGATGCTGCTGGGCGCGGCCCGCCTGCTCGCCGAACGCCGCGACGAACTGGCCGGCCAGGTCGTGTTCATGGTGCAGCCGGGGGAGGAGGGCCACCACGGCGCGCGGTACATGCTCGACGAGGGCCTGCTGGACGCCGTCCCGGAGGCGCCGGTGAGCGGCGCGTTCGCCATCCACATCAGCACCTCGTTCCCGACCGGGACGATCAACGTGCGGCCCGGCCCGCTGATGGCCGCCGCCGACCACTTCCGGATCACCCTGCAGGGCGCCGGCGGGCACGCCTCCACCCCGCACGTCACCGCCGACCCGGTCCCGGTGGCCGCGGAGATCGTGCTGGCGCTGCAGGCGATGGTCACCCGCCGCGTCGACGTCTTCGACCCCGCCGTGGTCACCGTCGGGCACATCGCCGCGGGGACGACGAACAACATCATCCCGGCGACCGCGTTCCTCGAGGGCACCATCCGGACGCTGTCCGCCGAGCGCCGCGCCGACGTGGTGGCCCGGGTGCAGCGGGTTGCGGAGAAGGTCGCCGAGGCGCACGAGCTCACCGCCGTCTTCGAGCGGGTGGAGGGCTACCCGGTGACGGTGAACGACTCCGTGGTGGCGGGCCAGGTGGAGGCCCGGGCCGCCGCGCTGCTGGGCACCGAGGCGTCGGTGCCGATGCCCGACCCGCTGATGGGCGCCGAGGACTTCTCCTACGTGCTGGAGCGGGTGCCCGGCGCGATGGCCTTCCTGGGCGCCTGCCCGCCGGACCTGGTGCCGGGCGAGTCCCCGGGCAACCACTCGAACCTGGTGGTCTTCGACGAGGCCGCCCTGCCCGCCGGCACCGCCCTCTACGCCCGCATGGCCCTGGACGCCCTCGCCGGCTGACCCTCTGCCCAGCGTCGGCTCGGCGTTGATCAGCCCGGTTGATCGATGTCCGTCCGGGCTCGCCGGTGCCGGTGAACCAGGACGGACTCTGCTGAGTCAAGCGGCGGGGCGGACGTGCCGAGGCCGCGACCGGAGACCGCCGTTCCACTGCTCGGCGCGGAACATCAGGCGCTCCGGGACCGGTCCTTCCAGGAGGTGGTGCAGGCGCGCCAGCTTCTGCGGCCAGACCGCGTACAGGTCGGCAGGCTTGAACCGGATGCCGCGCAGGTCGACGTCGACCAGGTCGTCGTGCCGGCACTTCTCCCGCCAGACCGCCTCGGCCGGCGTCCGGCCGTTCCACGGGTCGGTCGTCTTCACCCGACCGTCGCACTCGCCGAAGACACCGTGCGGCAGCCAGAGCATGTCGAGGACCCCGATCATGCGTCCGTCGAGGCGGTGGACGGCTGCCTGGAGCGTCGGCTCCGGTAGCCCGGCCGCCGCGATCTGCAGCCGGGTCCGCGTCTCGTGCGGGGAGTGGGCACCAACCCGGGCGAGACCGAGGGCGTGCGCCATCCGGCCGGCACCGGGCCAGTGCGCGTGCCTCAGTGCGGTGGCTCGCAGGTCGGCCCCGGTCAGCCGCCCGTCGGCCAGGAGGTCGTCGGCGGCCACGACGGTGTCGACGACGTCCCACTCCCGGCCGACGTCGGCGAGCGTGCGGGCGAGGCTGGTCACCGGGAGCCCGTCCACCTCGGTCACGTCGTCCGCAGGCAAGGATGCCCGACGCACGTGGTAGCCGCGGCCCGACCGGAACTGGTCCGGGTCGGTCAGCTCGACGTCGGTGCCTGCCCCGGCCGGCAGCACCAGCCCGTGCAGGCGGGCCGCCGTCCCGTGGCTGAGCACCGTGCCGTCCCGCCGCAGGCGGAGGAGGACGGCGGCCGCGGCCAGGCGGTGCAGCTCGTCGTCCGCGGCGTGCTGTTCCCAGGACGACCGGGTCGTGTACACGCCGTAGCGCACCTGGTGCCACGCCCCGGTGCGCACCTGTGCGGCGATGGCGTGCCGGTCGAAGCCGGCGGAGCGGGCGTGGGCCGCGGCGAACACGCCGTGGTGCTCGAGCAGGGCGCGGGCGAGGAACGGGTCCATGCAGGGCACGATGACCCGCGATCGAGGGCCGTGGGGCGGGCCGGCTGGATCTGTGGACAACTCGCCCGGGCGGCAGCGCACCGTCCTGGAACGCAGAAGTCCGTCCTGGTTCACCGGTGCCGGCGAACCAGGACGGACTTCGATCAACCCAGCTGATCAATGCCGGGCGGAAGGGGCCGCCGCGGGGTCAGGTGTTGTCGACCGGGCTGTCGTCGGGCGGCGCGGCCTTCGGGTCGTGGATCGCGTAGCGCTCCACCGCCTCGGCCACCTTCTGCGGGTCGACCTGGCCGCGCTTGGCCAGCTCGCCCAGCACCCGCACCACGATGGACTCGGCGTCGACGTTGAAGTGCCGGCGCAGCGCCGGGCGGGTGTCCGACAGCCCGAACCCGTCGGTGCCCAGGGTGGCCAGGCCGCCCGGGACGTAGGGCGCGATGAGGTCGGGGACGGCGCGCATCCAGTCCGACACCGCCACGACCGGGCCCTCGACGCCCTCCAGCGCCTCGGTGACGAAGGGCCGGCGCAGGTCGGTCGGGTGGTGCAGGTTGTGCTCGTCGACCTCCACGGCCTGCCGGCGCAGCTCCGTCCACGACGTCACCGACCAGATGTCGGCCGA
Organism: Klenkia sp. PcliD-1-E; assembly: GCF_024124375.1. Lineage (GTDB taxonomy): Bacteria > Actinomycetota > Actinomycetes > Mycobacteriales > Geodermatophilaceae > Klenkia. Next base: position 4,701 of record NZ_JAMXRZ010000067.1, on the reverse strand, counting down.
GACGCCCCACTCGTCGGCGAGGATCTGCTGCGCCTTCAGCGCCCACGGCACCGCCACGCCCGAGGCCAGGATCTGCGCCTTCTTCGCGTCGTCGATCCAGGGGCCCTGGTTGTAGCGGTACATGCCGGCCAGCAGGCCGCGGACGTCGAGGTCCTCGGGCTCGGCCGGCTGCTGGAAGGGCTCGTTGTAGACCGTCAGGTAGTAGAAGACGTCCTGGCTGCGCGACCCGCCCAGCGGCGAGCCCGGGTCCTCGCCGTACATGCGGGCGAGGGCGTCCTTGACGATGTGCCCGAGCTCGTAGCCGAACGCGGGGTCGTAGGACACGACGGCGGGGTTGGTGGCCGCGAGCAGCAGCGAGTGGCCGTCCTCGTGCTGCAGCCCCTCGCCGTTGAGCGTCGTCCGGCCGGCCGTGGCGCCCAGGGCGAACCCGCGGGTCATCTGGTCGGCGGCGGCCCAGAAGGCGTCGCCGGTCCGCTGGAACCCGAACATCGAGTAGAAGATGTAGATCGGGATCATGGCCTCGGCGTGCGTGGAGTACGACGTGCCGACGGCGGTGAAGGACGCGGTGGACCCAGCCTCGTTGATGCCCTCGTGCAGGATCGTCCCGGCCGTGGACTCCTTGTAGGCCAGCATCAGCTCGCGGTCGACCGCGGTGTAGGTCTGGCCGTGCGGGGAGTAGATCTTCGACGTCGGGAACAGCGAGTCCATGCCGAAGGTGCGGGCCTCGTCGGGGATGACCGGCACGAAGCGCGGGCCGAGCTCCTTGTCCTTGAGGAACTCCTTCAGCAGCCGGACGAAGGCCATGGTCGTGGCGACCTGCTGCTTGCCCGAGCCGCGGCGCAGCACCTCGAACGCCTTGTCCTCGGGGGCCTTGAGCGGCTTGGCCGCCACGTGCCGCCGGGGTACCGCGCCGCCGAGCTGACGGCGCCGCTCGAGCATGTACTGCATCTCGTCGGAGTCCGGGTCGGGCTTGTAGTACGGCGGGAGGTACTTGTCCTCGAGCGCGGAGTCGGGGATGTCCAGGTAGAGCCGGTCGCGGAAGGTCGCGAGGTCCTCCGCGGTCAGCTTCTTCATCTGGTGCGTGGAGTTGCGGCCCTCGAAATGGCTGCCCAGCGTCCAGCCCTTGATGGTCTTGGCCAGGATGACCGTCGGCTGGCCCTTGTGGTCCATCGCGGCCTTGTAGGCGGCGTAGACCTTGCGGTAGTCGTGGCCACCGCGCTGCAGCGCCCAGACCTCGTCGTCGGTCATGCCCTCGACCAGCTTGCGGGTGCGCGGGTCCCGGCCGAAGAAGTGCTCCCGGACGAAGGCGCCGTCCTCGGCCTTGTAGGTCTGGTAGTCGCCGTCCGGCGTGGTGTTCATCAGGTTGACCAGCGCGCCGTCGCGGTCGGCGGCCAGCAGCTTGTCCCAGCCGCGGCCCCACACGACCTTGATGACGTTCCAGCCGGCGCCGCGGAAGAAGCTCTCCAGCTCCTGGATGACCTTGCCGTTGCCGCGCACCGGGCCGTCGAGGCGCTGCAGGTTGCAGTTGACGACGAAGGTGAGGTTGTCCAGCTCCTCGCGGGCGGCCAGGCCGATCGCGCCCAGCGACTCGGGCTCGTCCATCTCGCCGTCGCCGAGGAAGGCCCAGACGTGCTGGTCGGAGGTGTCCTTGATGCCGCGGTGGTGCAGGTAGCGGTTGAAGCGGGCCTGGTAGATCGCGTTGATCGGGCCCAGGCCCATCGAGACGGTCGGGAACTCCCAGAAGTCGGGCATCAACCGCGGGTGCGGGTAGGAGGACAGCCCGCCGCCGGGGTGGGAGACCTCCTGCCGGAAGCCGTCCATCTGCTGCTCGGTCAGCCGGCCCTCGAGGAAGGCGCGGGCGTAGATGCCGGGGGAGGCGTGGCCCTGGAACCAGATCTGGTCGCCGCCGCCGGGGTGGTCCTTGCCGCGGAAGAAGTGGTTGAAGCCGACCTCGTACAGCGACGCGGACGACGCGTAGGAGGAGATGTGGCCGCCGACGCCGACCCCGGGCCGCTGCGCGCGGTGCACCATGATCGCGGCGTTCCAGCGGATGTAGGCGCGGATGCGGCGCTCGACGTGCTCGTCGCCGGGGAACCACGGCTCGCGCTCGGGCGCGATGGTGTTGATGTAGTCGGTGCTGCGCAGACCGGGGACGCCGACCTGCTGCTGGCGGCTGCGCTCGAGCATGCGGAGCATCAGGTAGCGCGCGCGGCCCTTGCCGGCGTGGTCGACGACGGCGTCGAAGGACTCCAGCCACTCCTGGGTCTCGTCGGGGTCGTTGTCGATCAACTGGCTCGGCAGGCCGTCGGTGATGACCGCGCGGGGGGTGCCGGACTCGCGGGCGGGGTCTCCGTCCGACTGCTGCGGGGCGCTCATGCCCACCATCGTCTCCTGTGCGACCCGCGCGCACCACGCCGCCTCCCGTTGTGGTCGCAGAGATCTCTGCGAGGCAACGGATTGGGCAGGTCGGCTACCGCTCTGCCCGTGTGTCGGACACACTGACGCACCGACCCCGGACACGCCGGGCGACCGGACGAGCACATGGAGGACGAGCGCGGATGAGCGTCGACTCGGGCAGCGCCAGCATGGCGGCCCGGCTGGGGATCAAGCCGGGCATGGTCGTGCAGGAGCTCGGCTGGGACGAGGACGCCGACGAGGACCTCCGCGACTCGGTCGTCGAGATCTCCGGCGGGGAGATGGTCGACGAGGACTCCGACGAGGTGGCCGACGTCGTCCTGCTGTGGTGGCGCGAGGAGGACGGGGACCTGATCGACGCCCTCGTGGACTCCATCGCATCCCTGGCCGACGACGGCGTCGTCTGGCTGCTGACGCCGAAGTCCGGCCGCCCCGGCCACGTCGAGCCCGGTGAGGTCACCGAGGCCGCGCCGACGGCGGGTCTGCAGCAGACCAGCAGCATCTCCGCGGCCAAGGAGTGGGCCGGCATCCGCCTGGTCACCCCCAAGGCGGCCCGCTCCAAGCGCTGACGCCAAGATGCGCGCATGACTCTCTCCGTGGGTGACGCCGCGCCCGACTTCACGCTGCCCGACTCGAACCGCCAGCCCTTCACGCTGTCCGAGCACCGGGGCTCGCCGGTGCTGGTGGTCTTCTACCCCTTCGCCTTCTCCAGCATCTGCACCGGTGAGCTGTGCCAGCTGCGCGACGAGCTGGGCACCTACACCGGTGCCGGCGTGCAGGTGGTGGCCGTGTCCACCGACCCCGCGCCGACGCTGAAGGCGTGGAGGGAGCAGCAGGGCTTCGAGTTCCCGCTGCTCTCGGACTTCTGGCCGCACGGCGAGGTCGCGAAGGCCTACGGCGCGTTCTTCGAGACCGCCGGCATGGCCAACCGCGGCACCTTCCTGGTCGACGCCGAGGGCAGGGTCGCCTTCGCCGAGGTCAACGGCCCCGGCGACGCCCGGGCGCAGAGCGGCTGGAAGGACGCCGTCGCGGCGCTGGCGGCCTGAACCCGGGCCGCCCCACTACGGTGGGGCGGCTCCCGGGCGCGTAGCTCAGCGGTAGAGCTCTCGCCTTACAAGCGAGCGGTCGCAGGTTCGAACCCTGCCGCGCCCACCCGTCAGTGCTTGCCCGGTGCCTGCTCGCGCACCAGCCGGCGGGCCGCGTCGACCTCCCGGGCCACCGGCGCCAGCACGCCGTCGGCGTGGATCTCGGTGTCGTCGGGGAACCGGTGCAGCCGCAGGTCGTCGTCCAGCTCGCGGATGGCCCGGCGCAGCACGTGCACCTGGCCCCGCGGGGGCGCCGGCTCGCCGGCGCGCATGGCGATGACCGCCTCGGTGACCGCGTCCGACGTCCGCTCCAGCTGGATGATCACCGGGTACCAGGCCGCCGCGCGGGTGCTCAGCGGCGGCGGCTCGGACAGCCGGCGCTGCAGCTGGGTCTGCAGCTCGGTGAGCGCCCGGTAGCTGGCCCGGCGGGCGCGGCGGGTCTGCTCGGGGGTGCCGTCGAACGCGGCCTCGACGAAACGGTCGAGGGCGACGGCGGCGCCGCGCAGCGCGTCGTCCAGCGGTGCCCGCCAGGTCTGCGGCCACAGCAGGTAGCCGACGACGAGCACGATCGCGCAGCCGATGAGGGTGTCGACCAGTCGCGGCAGCACCAGGGACGACGGGCTGGGCGCCGCCAGGTCCAGCAGCATGATCACCAGCGGTGTCTGGAAGACGGAGAACAACCCGAAGTTGGCGCCCCGGGCCCACGGCAGGACGGCGGCGAACAGCGCCATCGCCAGCAGCACCAGACCGCCCCGCGGGGGCAGCACGGCGAGCAGGGCCGACCCCAGCAGCACCCCGAGCAGGGTGCCGGCACCGCGCTGCACCGCGCGGCCGAACACCGACCCGAAGTCGGGCTTGAGGACGACGGCCACGGTCAGCAGCACCCAGTACGGGCGCTCGATGGGCAGCAGCTGGCGGGCGACCTCGGCGGCCACCATGCACAGGGTGAGCCGGACGACGAAGGCGCGGGAGTCGGCGTTACCCGTCGTCCGGTCCACCAGGTCGCGGACCCGCATCCGCCAGGGCAGGGGTGGGCGGGTCACCGCGGCCGAGGCGCGCTCCTCCGGGTCGCCGACGACGTCCCAGACCAGCCGGACGCCGTGCCGCACCGCGCGCCGGGTGGCCGGGCCGTCCTCCAGCGCCCCCGGCCGGTCCCCGACGAGGGGGCGGCGCTGGGCCACCGCCGCCCCGAGCGCGTGCG
>NZ_JAMXRZ010000066.1 GCF_024124375.1 Klenkia sp. PcliD-1-E | reverse complement strand
GGCCGGCGGCCGGCTGGGCGTTCCTGCCCAGAGTGGACGGCGGCGGTGCCCGGCTGGCCGTCGACGACCTCGCCGCGCCGGTGCTGGCGGCGGTCGGGGCGGTCGCCGCCCTGGTCCTGCTGGCCGCCGCCCTGGGGGGCGAGTCCTGGCCCGCCCGGTTCTGGGGGCTCATGCTGGTGTTCACCGGTTCGGTCACGCTGACGGTGACCGCGACGACGCTGCCCGTGCTGCTGCTGGGCTGGGAGGTCATGGGGGCCTGCTCCTACGCCCTGATCGGTCTGCGGTGGGCGCAGCGGGTCCCGGTGGCCGCCGGGGCGAGCGCCTTCCTCACCACCCGGACCACCGACCTGGGCCTCTACGCGGCCGGGGGCGCCGCGCTGGCCGGCGGGGCCGGGTGGTCGCTGGACCGGCTCCCGACTGCCACGGGTCCCTGGCTGCACCTGGCCGCGGCCGGGGTCCTGGTGGCCGCCCTCGGCAAGGCCGCGCAGCTGCCGTTCTCGGCCTGGTTGTCCCGTGCCATGGAGGGCCCGGCCCCGGTCAGTGCCCTGCTGCACTCGGCGGCCATGGTCGCCATGGGCGGGTACCTGCTGCTGCGCACCGCGCCCCTGCTGGCCGCCACCGGGTGGGCCGGGCCGACGGCGGCCTGGGTCGGCGCGGCCACCACCGTCGGCCTCGGCGCGGTGGCTGTGGCGCAGACCGACCTCAAGCAGCTGCTCGCTGCCTCCACGGCCGCGCAGCTCGGTTTCGTGGTGCTCGCCGCCGGCGTCTCGGCCGCGGCGGCGGGCAGCGCCCAGCTGGTCGCGCACGCCGCCGTCAAGTCCGGGCTGTTCCTGGCCGCCGGGGCCTGGCTCACCGCGGTCGGCAGCAAGCAGCTGCCGGCCCTGCGGGGCGTCGCCCGGCGCTTCCGCCCCCTCGGCGGGCTGGCCACCGCCGGGCTGCTCGCCCTCGCCGGGGTGCCGCCCCTGTCGCTGTGGCTCACCAAGGACTCCGTGCTGGCCGCGGCCGGGGAGCAGTCGGTGCCGCTGCAGGTCGTCGGGCTGGCCGGGGCGCTGCTGTCGGCTGCCTACGCGGGGACGGCGCTGCGGGTGCTGTGGTCCCGCGAGGAGCCCACGCCCGGGGGTGACGAGCAGACCCCGACCGGCCGGGTCCCCGGTGCGCAGCTGGCGCCGCTCGGTCTGCTGGCCGGTGGCGCCGTCGTGCTGGGCGTGCTGGCCCCGGGCACCGCCGGGCCGGGCGAGCTCGGCCTCAGCGCCGTGCTGGCCGTCGCCGTGGTGCTGCTCGCCGTCCGCCGTCCCCTGCCCGCGCCGCGCTGGGCGGCCCGCTGGCTGTTCCTGCAGAACGCGTCGGACGGGGTGGTCGCCGGTCTCGGCCGGGCCGTCGCCGGGGCTGCCCGAGCCGAGGCACTGCTGGTCCGGGCCGTCGGCGGGCTGGCCGCCGGCGTCCCCCGGCTGGCGTCGGCCGCCGCCGCTGCCGACGACCGCGGCCCGGGCGCCGCGGTCCGTGCGGTCACCGCCGGCACCAGGTCCCTGGGTGTGCTGGCCCGCCGGCCGCAGACGGGGCTGGCCCACCAGTACTACGCCCAGGTGGTCACGGCGCTCGCCGTGCTCGTGGCCGCCGTCCTGCTGACGATCGTGGTGAGGTGACCGTGCTCGAGCTGGTCGTGTTCGTGCCGGTGGTCGCCGCGCTGGCGCTCGCCGTGCTGCCCGTGGGCGACAGAGCGGCGCGGTGGGCCTGGGTGGCGGTCACGGTGGTGGACCTGGCGCTGCTGGCCGCCCTCGCGCTGGCCTACCGCACCCCGCCGGCCGGTGGGCTGGCCTTCGAGCGGCAGGTGGCCTGGATCCCGTCGGCCGGCGTCGGCTACCACGTCGGGGTCGACGGGTTGTCCCTGCCGCTGCTGCTGCTCACCGGGGTCGTCTTCTGCGCCTGCGCGGTGCACGCCCTGCGCGAGCAGCGCCGTCCCCGGGCCCAGGCCGCGTTGTTCCTGTTCCTGCAGACCGCCTGCCTGGGCGTCTTCGTGGCCCAGGACCTGGTGCTGTTCTTCGTGTTCTTCGACCTGACCATCGTCGGGATGTGGTTCTCCATCGCCGGCTGGGGGCACGGCGACAACCGCCGCTCGGCGCTGCAGTTCTTCCTCTACACCTTCCTGGGGAGCCTGGCGCTGCTCGCCGGGTTCATCGGCATCTACGTCGCCGCCGACCCGCACACCTTCGACATCCCCACCCTGGTCGCCGCAGCACCGCTGGCCGACCACCCGGTCGGCGGCGCCGTGGTGCTCGGCCTCGTGCTGCTCGGCCTGGCGATCAAGACACCGCTGGTGCCGTTCCACACCTGGCTGCCGCCCGCGCACACCGACGCCCCGGCCGTCGGGTCCGCGGTGCTGGCCGCGGTGCTGCTCAAGCTGGGCACCTACGGCTTCGTCCGCATCGCGATGCCGGTGCTGCCCGACGCCTGGCGGGCCTGGGCCTGGGTGCTGGTCGCGGTGGGGGTGGTCTCGGTGCTGCACAGCGGGCTGGTCGCCCTGGCCCAGACCGACCTCAAACGCCTGATCGCCTACACCTCGGTGACCCACATGGGCTACGTGGCGGTGGGGCTGGGGGTCGCCGGGCTCGTCGAGCGGGGCGACCCGGTGGTCCGGCAGGTCGCCGCGACCGGCGCGGTCACCCAGATGGTCAGCCACGGGCTGCTCACCGGGGCGCTGTTCCTGCTCGCCGGCGCGCTGCACGACCGCCGGGGCAGCTACGCGCTGGCCGACTACGGCGGTCTGGCCCGGCCGGCGCCGCGCTTCGCCGTCCTCTTCGGGGTGGCCGCCTTCGGCTCCCTGGGCCTGCCGGGGTTCAGCGGCTTCGTCGCGGAGTTCCAGGTGCTCAGCGGCAGCATCGGGGTCACCGCGTGGGCGCTGGCCGCCGTCCCCGGGATCCTGCTCACCGCGGTGCTGCTGGTGCGGGCCACCGGGTCGCTGCTCACCGGCCCGACCGTCGGCCGCGCCGCCGGCTTCACCGACCTGCGCGTGCACGAGGTGGCCCCGGTCGCCGGTCTGCTCGCGCTGTCGGTGCTCGTGGGGCTGCTACCGGGCCCGCTGCTGTCCTGGGTCACCCCGGCCACGCAGGCCCTGGTCGCGCTGGTCGGGGGCTAGGTGTACCTCGACCTGGTCCCCGAGGCCTGCCTGCTCGGCGGTGCCGTCACCTGCCTGCTGGGCGGGTCGTTCCTGCCCCGGCAGCGGCAGTGGGTGGCCCGGGCCGTGGCGACGGTGGCGCTGCTGGCTTCCCTGGTCGCGGCGCTGGTCGCCGGGGTGCCGGGCCGGACGACGTTCGACGGCAGCTACGCCCTCGACGCCGGCACCACCGCGGCCCGGGTGCTGGCCGCCGCGGTGACCCTGCTGGTCCTCGCGCTGGGCAGCAGGGAGCTGGCCGGCGACCGCCGGGAGAGCGAGACGTGTGCCCTGCTGCTCCTGGCCGCCCTGGGGGTGGTGGTGCTGGCCGGTGCCTCGGACCTGCTGGTGCTCGCCGTCGGCTTCCTGCTCGCCTCCGTCCCGGTCTACGGCCTGATCGGGCTGGACCGGCGGCGGGTCAGCACCGAGGCCGCCGTCCGCACGTACCTGCTCGGCGCGCTCGCCGGCATCGTGCTGCTCCTCGGGGTCACCCTGCTGACCGCGCTGGCCGGGGGGTCCACCTACCGCGAGCTGGCCGACCGGCTGCCGGCCGCACCCGCCGCGGCCGTCGCCGTCGGCGTCCTGGCCGTCGTGCTCGGCCTGCTCTTCGAGGCCGGCGCCGTCCCGCTGCACCCGTGGGTGCCCGACGCCGTCCAGGGCGCCCGCACCACGGTGGCCGCCTTCCTGACCACCGTGCCCAAGGTCGGCGCCCTGCTCGCCCTCACCCGGCTGGTCGAGGTCGCGCCCCCCGCGGTGCCCGTGCGCCCGGTGGTCGCGGGCCTCGCCGCGGCGAGCCTGCTGCTGGGTACGTTCGCCGCCTTCGGCCAGCACGACCTGCGCCGGTTGCTGGGCTGGTCGACGGTCAGCCAGGTCGGGTTCCTGCTCCTCCCGGTCGCCGCCGCCGGCCGCTCGTCGACGGCGCTGGGCTCGCTCGTGGTCTACCTGGCCGGCTACGCGGTGACCACGCTGTCGCTGTTCGCGGTGCTCGCGGCGCTCCCCGGCCAGCGCACGCTGACCGACGTCCGCGGCAGCGCCCGTGCCCACCCCTGGCTGAGCGCCGTCGTGGTGCTGGGCCTGCTGGGCACCGCGGGCACCCCGCCGACGGCGGTCTTCCTGGGCAAGCTGCTCACGTTCACCGCAGCCTGGGAGGCCGGTCTGGCCTGGCTCGTCGTCGTGGCCGCCGCCGCCACCGTGGCGAGCCTGTTCTACCTGCTGCGGTGGCTGGCGGTCGTCCTCCCGTGGGCCGGCGGTGCAGGCGCGGCGGGCGCCGGCGCCCGGCCGGGACGGTGGGCCTCGGGCACCGCGGCGGTCTGCGCCGCCGGCGTCCTGGTCGTGGGCGTCGGCGGCGGCGCGGTGCTCGACTGGGGGCCCGCCCTGGTCAGGTGAACGGCGCCGGCCACGGCTGAGTCAGCACGAGGTGCTGGTGGCCGTCGACCAGTGGGCGCGTCCACCGCCTGCAGTTCGACAGCGGCGAGGACCGGGACCACGTCGAGCGCGACGCGGTCGGGTCTGTGACCGTCACGGCGTGCCCGGAACCCCCGACCCGCCCGGCCCGGAGCACGCGGTCACGCTGCGGTGGCTCGTGGGCGACGACCACCCCCGCCCGAGCCGCGGTCCGGACGGGTCGCCCGGGTCCTCGGTGGCGTCGAGGTGCTCAGCGCCCTCGGTGGCGGTCGGGACCACGGTGTCGACGCCGACCCGCCGCGCCACGAGCTCCCCGGCCGGGGCGGACGGAGGATGCCACCCCAGCTCGTCGCGGCGGAACCCCAGGTGCCTGCGTTCGACCGTGTTCTGGGTGAGCGTGATCGCCCGGTCGTAGGCGTGCCCGGCCGGTTCGTGCCGGTGCAGCCGGCGCAGCACCTCGGCTCGCGCGACGTGGAACGGCCCGTAGTGGTCGAGGAGCTCGGCGAGCTGGTCCAGCTCGGCCAGCGCGATGTCCGGGCCGTCGAGTTCGGCCACCGCGACCGCACGGTTGAGGCGGACCACCGGTGAGCTGTCCACCAGGACCATCTGGTCGTAGAGCGCGACGACCTGTGACCAGTCCGTCTCGCTGGCCGTGGCGGCGTCGGTGTGCACGGCATTGATCGCAGCCTGGAGCTGGTAGCTCCCGGGAGCAGGTCCCCCGGCGGCCACCACCGACAGGCGGTGCCGAACCAGCGCGTGGCCTCCAGCGATCAGGGTCTGGTCCCACCGGCTGCGGTCCTGCTCGGCCAGGGTGACGAGCGTGCCGTCCGCGGCGAACCGGGCCGGCCGGCGCGCCTCGCTGAGCAGCATCAGCGCCAGCAGGCCTTCGACCTCGCCGTCCTCCGGCACCAGCAGGTGCAGCAGTCGCCCGAGCCGGATCGCCTCCCTCGTCAGCTCGACCCGTACCGGGTCGTCCCCGCCGGTGGTCAGGTAGCCCTCGTTGAACACCAGGTAGACCACCGCCAGCGCCCCCGTCAGCCGGGCCTGCACATCCGCAGCGGCGGGCACCCGGAACGGGATGCGCGCGGCCCGGATCTTGGCCTTGGCCCGGGTGATGCGTTGCGCCATGGTGGTCTCCTGCACCAGGAAGGCGCGCGCGATCTCGGCCACCGACAGACCACCGACCATCCGCAGGGTCAGCGCGACCCTGGCCTCCATCGACAGCGCCGGATGACAGCAGGTGAACACCAACCGCAACCGGTCGTCGGTGACCGCACCGGTGGAGAGCGGCGCCGTGTCGTCCTGCACCAGCAACGCCTCCCGGTACTTGTCCTCGCGACGGGACTCCCGGCGCAGACGGTCGATGGCCTTGCGGGTCGCCGTCGTGGTCAGCCAGCCACCCGGACTGGCCGGGACGCCCGCGTCGGGCCACCGCGTGAGCGCGACCAGGAACGCCTCGGCCGCGGCCTCCTCGGCCAGGTCCAGGTCGCCGAACCGGCGGGTCAGCCCGGCGACCAGCCGGGCCCACTCCTCGCGGTGGGCCCGGTCGATCGCTTCGGCGACCGGTGCCGGCGGTTCGACCACGGCGGGCGGTCAGCTGCTGGTGCCGTCGGCGTCGACGAACACGGGGAACCGGTGGACTTCCTGCGGCCACTCCAACGCCACCGCCAACCGTCCGGCCCAAAACCGCGCGGCCTCGTCGTCGGCGACGTCCACGACGCAGAAGCCGCCCAGGTGCTCCTTGGTCTCCGCGTACGGACCATCGGTGATGACCGCCTCACCGTCGCGCGCCACGGCCGAGGCCACCGCCGTCGACGCATCCAGACCGCCGTTGCTGAACACGAACACCCCGCGCTCCTTCATCTCGGCGATCACGGCACGGCCAGCCACACCCTTGCGCCCCAGCTGCTCGGCGGTGTGCTCGGGCACCCACTCGTCGTGGAAGCTGATCAGGTACTCACCCATGTCCATCCCCTCCCAGGGCCGGGACCGGTCGGTCCCAGCTGCCATCTCCACGAACGGCGCCGGCCGGGTACGACAGGCCAGTCACGAATGATCCGTCCCCGCCCACATCCGGGGCCGACCAGGAACCGTTCACAGATCCGTCAGCACGAGGTGCTGGTGGCCGTCCACCAGTTCCCGGGCGGCGTCGAGCTGGCCGGCGTGGACCGCTGTCTCGGTCAGCACGTGCAGCACCACCCAGCGCAGGTCACGCTCGCCCATCCCGGGGAACCCGACCCGGTCCCAGCGGTCCGGGGCCGAGCCCAGGTCGCGGTCCCCGATGACCGCGTCGCTGCGCCGCGCCTGCTCCCGGTAGGCCTCCTCGACCACCGCCCGCGGGCCGGGGTCGGCCAGCCACACCTCCGCGTCCGGGGGCAGGTCGACCTCCCGCCCGGCGACGACGTGCTCGAACCAGAACCGCTCGACGTCGACGGTCAGGTGCCGGACGACGGCCAACGGGGTCCAGCCCGACGGCAGGCGTGCGGTGGTGAGCTGCTCGTGCGACAGCCCGTCCAGGGTCTGCAGCACGTGCTCGCGCTGTGCCTGCAGGGCGGCGAGCAACGACCGGTGTTCACGGGTGAGGTCTATGACGGTCATGACACCCCTGGGACCCAGGACTCATCGGCCGGCACGCGCCCGGACGTCATCGGATCGTCATGCCGACCGGGGTGTGGGGCCTCCCCGCCCGTGGGCAGCCCCCAGGGGTCCGACCCAACGGGGCCACCCGACTCTGTCTGGAGTGCCATGGCGAGCAGCAGGAACTGGTTCGAGACGATCAACGAGGCGCAGTGGCGGGCCAAGAAGCGCCTGCCGCGCTCGGTCTACCTGGCCCTGCTGGCGGCCACCGAACGGGGGCTGACCCTGTCGGACAACGTGGCCGCCTTCGACGAGCTGGGCTGGCGGCCGCGGGTGGCCGACCTGCCCGCCGAGCGCGACCTGACCACCACCGTGCTGGGGCACCAGATCTCCATGCCGCTGCTCATCTCCCCCGTCGGCGTGCAGGCCGTGCACCCCGAGGGCGAGGTCGCCGTGGCCCGCGCCGCGGCCGCCGAGGGCACCGCGATGGGCCTGTCGGCCTTCGGCAGCAAGCCGGTGGAGGAGGTGGCGGCGGCCAACCCGCTCACCTTCCTGCAGACCTACTGGGTCGGCTCCCGGGAGGACATCCTGGCCCGCGCCCAGCGCGGCCAGGCCGCCGGCGCCAAGGCCTTCATCCTCACCCTGGACTGGTCCTTCGCCTCCCGCCGGGACTGGGGCAGCCCACCCATCCCCCAGCAGCTGGACCTCAAGACGATGGCCTCCTTCGCGCCGGAGGTCATCCGCAAGCCCCGGTACCTGGCCACCTACCTCCGGCACAAGCAGCTGCCCGAGCTCGGGGTGCCCAACATCGGCGAGCCCGGCGAACGCCCGCCGGGGTTCTTCGACGCCTACGGCCAGTGGATGCAGACCCCGCCACCGAGCTGGGCGGACCTGGCCTGGCTGGTCGACCAGGTCGACCTGCCGGTGGTCATCAAGGGCATCAGCCGCCCCGACGACGCCCGCCGCGCCGTCGACGTCGGGGCCGCGGCCATCTCGGTGTCCAACCACGGTGGCAACAACCTCGACGGCACCCCCGGGTCGATCCGGTCCCTGCCCGCCGTCGTGGACGCCGTGGGCGACCAGGTCGAGGTTCTCCTCGACGGCGGCATCCGCCGCGGCGCCGACGCGGTCAAGGCCGTGGCGCTCGGCGCCCGGGCGGTCATGGTCGGCCGCGCCTACCTGTGGGGCATGGCCGCCGCCGGCGAGCACGGCGTGCGCAACGCCCTGCAGGTGCTGCGCGCCGGCATCGACGAAGCCCTGCTCGGCCTGGGCCGGGCCTCCGTGCACGACCTCGTGCCCGACGACGTCATCGTCCCGGCCGGGTTCACCCGCGACCACGGCGACCCCGCACCGGCCGCCCTGGCCATGGCCGCCGACCCCACCACCCGTCAGACCCCGGCCCAGGCCTCCCCCGAGGGCTGAGCCGTGAACGCCTCCGACGACGGCCGGCTCGCCGAGATCGCCGCCCGGCTGAGCGCCGACGACCCCGCCCTCGCCCGCAGGCTGAGCCCGGTCAGCACCCCGCGCAACCGCCTGCGGTGGGCGCTGGGCACCACCGGCGTCGCCGCCGCGCTCGTCCTCCTCGGCGTGCTGGTCGGCAACGTCGCCCTCGCCCTGCTGGCCGTGCCGGTGTCGGCCACCGCCGCGCTGGTGGTGTACGGCCGCACGCTGCGCAACGCCTGGCGGACTGCCGACCACGACCCGTCCACCCGACCGCACGAGGAGACCTGACGTGACCGAGCACCCCGGACCCGACCGCACCCACCCGGTGCTGCGCCCGCTGCGCGAGACCGGCCTGACCATCGCCGATCCAGGCGCCGACGTCCGCGGCCGCACCGTGCGCGACCGGGACGGCGAGGACATCGGCACCGTCGACGAGGTCCTCGTCGACGACCAGGAGGAGAAGGTCCGCATGCTCCGGGTCGCCGAGGGCGGCTTCCTCGGCCTGGGCCGCACGCACTACCTCGTGCCCGTCGACGTCGTCGTCAGCACCGACGACGACGAGGTCCGCATCGACCGGTCGCGCACCACCCTCGCCGACGTCCCCGGCTACGACCCCGACCTGACCCCCGAGCCGGACTACGCCAGCGCCTACGGCTGGTGGGGTGTCGGCCCGTTCTGGGGACCGGGTGCACGCTGGCCCGGCGTGCCCTCCTGACTCCGGGACGCGCGACGGCAGTGCGCGGTGCACGGGGTCAGCGAGCCGGCGTGATGTCCGTGTGTGCCCGGAGCTGTCATCCGTGAACAGCAGGGGCTCCCGCATGTCCGCCGCCAGCGCGCAGGCGAAGCAGTCGTCGAGGTCCAGGCCGGCGGGGTGCCCGGACCTTCCCGTGATCGGCACAGGCCCGTCGGGCGAGGACGGCGTGCTGCGGGGTGAGGGGCACGACGTCGCCCCGACGAGCACGTCGATGGTCCCCGGCATCCGGGCTCGTCCCGGATGACCGCGACGACAGCCGAACTGTCCACGAGCCCGCCGGCAGACCGTCCTGGTCCGTCTCCTCGTTCGTGATGTCCAGTGCCACGCGGTCAGGACCCACCCCGGTGCCCCGACGCGTCGACCGTGGTGGATCCCTGGAACTGCCCCGTCCGACGGGCCGCGTCGGTCATCCGCACCAGGTCATCGACCGGGACGGTCGACGGGCAGGACGTCCGTCAACGCCGTGCGGTCCCCCGCAGCCGATGCAGGGATGACGCTGAGCGTGCCGTCGGTCTCCAGCACGACCGCGGCCACGTCCCGCCAGGCGCAGGACCTCGTCCGGCGGGCCGTGGCGCACCAGGTCGACGTGCCAGACGGCCCGGCCGTGACCGCAGCCGTCGCCGACGGCGCGGCCCGGCTCGGACGGCTCGACGTGGTCGTGGCCGACGCCGGGGTCACCGGGTACGCCCGCGCCCGGGACCTGACCGACGAGCAGTGGGACGCCGCCGTCGGCACCGTGCTGACCGGCACCTTCCGCACCGTCCGTGCCGCCGTCCCGCACCTGCGCGCCCGCAAGCGGGTCGGTGGTGATCACCAGCTCCACCGACGGGCTGCAGGCCGTGCGGCCAGCTGCGCGGCATCGCGACCTACTCCGACGCGGGGCCGAGCGAGGTCCTGCGCGGCCTGGACACCTCGATGCGGCTGCTGCGCGCCCGCACCATGGCCACCGCCGTGGTGGCCCGGCTCGAGCAGACCTCGGAAGAGGACGAGCGCGGAGTCACCCGCATGGTGTGGGGCAACGCCGGCCACCCCCCACCGGTGGTCATCCATCCCGACGCTTCCCAGGTCGTCCTCGCCTCGAGGCGCGGGCAGCTGCTGCTCGGCGTCGACGACACCACCACCCGCACCCAGCAGGTCATCACCCTCGACCGCGACGCAACCGTCCTGCTCTACAGCGACGGACTGGTGGAGCGGCGGGACCAGCACCTGGACCAGGGAACGCAGCGGCTGCAACAGGCCATCGCCGAGCTGCACGGCACCAGCCTGGACGACCTGTGCGACGGGCTGATCGACCGGCTCGTCGACGGCCGACCCGACGACGACGTCGCCCTGGTCGCCGTCCGCCTGTTCCGCCAGGACCAGCGCCGGCCCCCCGAAGCCGGACCCGACGTCGTACCGCCCGGCATGCCGCCCGATCGCCCGCGTCCTGCCGACTGGTCGTGGGAGTTCGAGGACGTCTGATCAGTGGGCGCCGTCGCCGTCTCGGGCACGCAGGCGGTTGCGGGTCGAGGGCGACGGCTTCGCGCGGGACGGTGGGATGCTCCCGGGGTCTGGTGCCAGCCCGGTGAGCAGGATGTCGTCGGCCACGTCGGCCAACCGGGTGTTGGTGGTGTTGCTGACCGACTTGAGCAGGCCCGCGGCCTGGTCGTAGGTGAGGCGGTGGGCGGCCATGGTGATCCCGATGGCCGCACCGATCGTGCGGTTGGTGGTGAGCGCGGCCTGCAGGTCGGCCACCTCCAGGCGGGCCTGCACCACGCAGACCGCAGCGGCGACGTCCGGGACGAGTCCGTGCAGGTCGTCGGCGGCCGCGGTGGTCAGCAGGGCGTCGTCCGGGCCGTAGACGCACAGCACGGCCGGGTTGCGATCGGTGCCCGGCAGCGGGGTGGCTGCCACCGTGTGCACCGACGTCGGGACCGTGGAGGGGTCCAGGGCCCACCGGGGGTCGGAACGCAGGTGTCCGCTGATGGGCGCAGGCCAGTGCTGCAGCGTGGCGACGGCCGGAGACCGGTCGGCTCGTTCCTGCGCTCGGCCGACCGCGACGGCGTCGGGCCCGACGCTGACCCAGGTGCGGAGCCGGGAGGTGGTGCCGGTGAAGCTGACGATGCCCGTGCCGACCGCCGGCAGCGAGGCGACGACCTCGGCCAGGACGACCTGCACCAGTGGGCGCAGCTCGCCCGGTGGGCACGACGCCGCCCGCGCGGTCGCCGACCAGCCCACGGACGTCGATGCAGCCCAGGTCGAGGAGGCGGCTTCTGCTACCTGCTTCGTCCTCGCAGGTCCAGCTCCGTTGCCGGCGTCGTTCACGACGTGGTCACCCCCGCGGCGGCGAGGTCCACGACGGCGGAGAACGACCGCGACGCGGCGTCGGGGGATCTGAAGGACGGCAGCGGGGAGGACATCGACGACCTCGGGAACGGTGACCCCCAGGGCCGGGTCACGGGCAGGCGCGGCTGCTGCCCAACCGCTCCCCCACCCTAGGGCCCGCCCAGCCGTTGTCCAGGCCGGGGCCGGTCGAGCTCGGGAGGGTCAGGTGCCGTCCCGGCCGCCGACGGCCTCGACGATGTCCGCGGCGATGGCCCGCAGCTTGACGTTGCGGCCTTGCGAGGCCGTGCGCAGGATGCCGAAGGCATCGGCGGCCGAGCAGCGTTGCTGGGCCATCACGATGCCGATGGCCTGGTCGATCACCGTCCGCGACGTCAGCGCCTGCGACATCTGCTGACCCCACCGGGTCCGCTCGGCCAGCCGCAGAGCCACCCCCACCGCACCCGAGGCCTGCTGCGCCCACCGCTCCGCCCGCTCCCGGGCTCCGTCGCCGAAGGCGTTCGGATGCGGCGAGTACAGGTTCAGCGCCCCGAAGGTGTCACCCCCGGCCGTCATCGGCGTCGACAGCACCGACCGCACCCCCTGCAGCACGGCGAACGTCCGGTACCCCGACCACCGGTCATCGCCCACCAGGTCCGCCGACTCCACCACCAGCCCGGTGCGCACCGCCTCCAGGCACGGCCCCTCGCCCTGGGCGTACTGCACCTCATCGGCCCGCGAGGCCAACTCATCACTGCTGACCACCGTGCGCACCCGGTCGTCGACACGCACCGTGATCCCGCAGGACACCGCCCCTCCTGAGGCGGCCAGTTGCACCAGCTCGTCCAGGAACTCCTCCACACCGCTGGTGCTCAGGATCAGCTCCTGCAGCGCTGCCTGGTCCACGGCGGCGGGCACAGGGGTGGACGCGGGCTGGGGGACGACGGGGTCCGTCACAGGGTCCTGACCGGCCACCGCAGGGCTGGGTCCCGCGCGGCCCATGGGCGTTCACCAAGGACGGCGAGCCGGTGCGACCCACGCGAGGAGACCTCGACACCTCAGGTCTACCTCAAGGTTCCCGGTCCTGCACGTGCCGGTCCTGGATCCGACGCGGTCGCCCGAACCGGAAGACCCCAGGTGCGGCGGCCTCCACCGCCGGAGAGGAAGACGGTGCAGAACTGGGTGGTTCACAGCACGTCCCGGCGGGCACTGCCTCCTCCGTGCTGCGACCTGGATACGGGAGGTGATGTCGTGACCCGCCCTCCCGGCGATCAACTCGCCCTACGAGCGCCCCTGACCCCACCACCATGACCGACCCAGCAGACCACCACAGCACCACCGACACGACCGACCCCGGCCCTGCCACCTGGCCACGGCGACCAGTTCCCCACCACACAGCAGGGTGGACCCTCGACATCTCCCACCTCGCCGACACCGCCCGCGCCCGCCGCCAGCTGCGCGCCCACCTCGCCGACCTCGCACCCGACCCCGACCGGGACGACCCAGATCCCGACGACGTGGAGGAGGCGACCGAGCGCATTCTCCTGGCCGCCGACGAGATGGCCTCCAACGGCGTGCGGCACGGTGGCCCACCCGTCGTCCTGGGCGCTCACACCTGCGGACCGGGACAGGTGCTCATCACCGTCACCGACCACGCACCCGGCACCCCACCGGCACCCGATCCCGAGCGGGACCACGCCCACGGTGGGCTCGGCCTGCTCATCGTCGCCGCCTACGCCCGAGCCCATGGTTGGTGGCCCGGAACCGGCCTCAAAACGGTCTGGGCGCTGCTCCCCACCCGCTCGCAGGCCCGCTGAGTCCTCCGGCGCAGATCCTTCCCCCGCCCCGCCCCGGATGGGCACCGGTGCCCGCCGTCGGGTTCGTGGCCGCACTGTGCGGCGTAGCGTTGCTCGGCAGTTGCGCGGCGGGCCGTCCACCGAAGGGCGACAGCACACGCTGGACTGCAGCTCGACCCGAGCGCCCGCGCTCACACGGGAGCTGGCCATGCCCCCCGACGAGGATCTGACACGCCGCCTGCTGCAGGGCACGCTGGAGCTGCTGGCCAGTCGGGGTCTCGACGGGCTCGACGCCGATGCGTTGGCGTCCTGGACCGGCGCCGGCACAGCAGCTGTCCACCTGCGGTGGGGCGACATGGGTGAGGCCGCGGCGGCGGCACTGGGGACCTGCGTCCTCATCCCGCAGGCCCCCGACACCGGGTCCCTGCAGGGGGACCTCAGCAGACTGCTGCGGCACCTGGCCCGGCCCCTCACCCGCCAGGAGCACGCGGCCGCGGCCCTGTTGGGCCAGGCCCGCCACGACACCCGCATCCAGCGCGCTCTCGAGGAAGCCGTGGTCCTCCCGCTGGCAGGCGCGTTCGCCGCGCTGATCGGCCACCACACGGGCCGGGGCCACGTCGTCGCGCCGGCCCCGCGGCGCCTGTCCGGGACCATGGTGCAGACGCTCTGGTGGGACCGGTACCTGACCCGCCAGCCCATCACGACCGCATCCCACACCGACCGCGTCGTCGACCAGGTCCTGGTGCCCCTCCTGGGTCGAGCACCGCCGCCTGATAACTTCCGCACGATCCAGTCTTGAGACGTAGCCGTCCAGAACCGCGGCGATGGAACACCCAGCACCGACGAGGAGACCCCGCCCGTGTCCCGCCGCCGCTCACTGCGCCGGCGCCGATGAGTCCTGTCGAAGCCTTCCACGCGGCGCTCGACCGGTCTGCGACGACCGCGGATGCCGAGGTGCTGCTGCCCGACCGCATCGCCGCAGCCTGCGTCGCCGTCCTGCCCTTCGACGCGGCCGGGCTGAGCATGACCCTGCTACCCGACCGGCGTCTGCCCCTGGGCTCCAGCGACCCGATGGCCGCCACCGCGGAGCGGCTGCAGTTCGCCCTCGGCGGGGGTCCGTGCACCGCCGCCCACCGCGCGCACGCCCCGGTGCTGGCCATAAACGAGGACCTGGCCGCGCAGTGGCCGGTCTACGCCACCCAGCTCACCGCGCACACCCCCTACCGGACGGTGCTGTCCCTGCCGGTCGGTGACCCCCTGAGCGGCGCCGTCGTCCTCGACCTCTACCGGCGCAGCGCCGGACGGCCCGGCCCCGCCGTCCTCGCGGCCGTCGCCGACGTGGCACAGGCCTGCGGCGCCACCCTGACCACCGCCCTGGCCGCCGACACCGACCTGGAACTCGGGTTGCCGCCGACCCTGCGCAGCCCCGCCATCGCCGCACGGCAGACCGTCTGGCAGGCCATCGGCCACACCACCGTCGAACTGCAGATCAGCAGCACCGACGCACTCGCCGCCCTCCGCGGCCTGGCGTTCCGCCACGACACCGACCTCGAGACCATCGCCGGCCGCATCCTCCGCGGGGAGGTCGACCCGCGCTCGGACACCACGGGCTAGTGCTACTGCCCGGCGATGTCAGCCGAGCGGGATCTGGAGCAGGTCGGTGCCGAGGGTCATCCGCCCGCCGTAGCCGGCGGCCCACGCGCTCTGCTGCAGCAGTGCGTTCCACTGGGAGTCCGGGAGGATCGCGGGGTTCACCGGGCTGAGGTGGGAGGCCACCAGCTGCGAGACGCCGGCCTGCGCGGCGACGGCACCGAGCTGGGCGACGTCGGTGTGCACGGTCTTGATGTGGTCGATGACCGGCTGCGGGTACCCCACCTGCTGGAGCACCGAGAAGGCGGCGGCCTCGTGCACGAGGACGTCGGCGCCCCTCGCCAGGGTGGGGACGTTGGGGGTGAGTGCGGTGTCGCCGGAGAACACGACGCTTCCGTGGTCGGTGTCGAACCGGTAGGCGTAGGCGGGGTAGACCGCGCCGTGCGGCACCAGGACGGCGGTGACCTTGACCTCGGAGTTCTCCATGACCGTGAACGGCGTCATGGTGGGTGCGGTGTTGCTGGGCGACGCGTGGACTCCCCGCGGTGGCAGGACGTCGTGCACGCGGAGCAGGGTCGTCGGGTCGATGCCGAAGTGCTCGGCCAGGAAGAACGTCGTCGAGGACGCGAACGCCCGGTTCTGCAGGTCGGTCATCTCCACGGTGCCCGGGATGCGGCCGTGCACGTCCGGCAGCTGCGAGTTCATGCCGGCCGGGCCCGGACCGTAGACGTCGATGGGGGCCTGGAAACCCTGCGGCCCCTGCACACCGGCCGCCAGCAGGGGGAAGGAGAAGTAGTCGACCGTGTGGTCGGCGTGCAGGTGGGTCAGGAAGATCCCCGCCAGCCCCGGCATCGACAGGCCGGCCTTCATGTACTGCGACACCGCGCCGCGGCCGCAGTCGACGACGTAGGTCCTGCCGTTCACCGTCAACGCGCTGGCGATGCCGGACCGGGCGGCCTGCGGCGGCGGTCCGCCGGCCGTGCCCAGCAGGGTGAGGGTCACCGGTGCGGTCGACCCGGCCGGTGTCGTGTCGGCGCGGGCGGCGGGCAGGCGGCCGAGCACACCGGTGGCGGTGACCGCGGCGGCGGAGGCGGCGAGCGCGCCGAGCACACCCCGCCGCGACATCCGGGGACCGGAGGCGGGGAGGCCCTCCGCGGGCGGGTCGGCGTCCGCCGGGTCGGCGCCTGCCGGGTGGGTGGCGCAGGTGTTCTCCAGGTCGCACATCGGTCGTCGGGTCCTCTCCGCGGGCGCCCGGCTGCACCTCGTGGTGGTGCGGGGTACCGGGGCGTGGTCGCGGAGGACAGTGGTGCCGGTCACGACCGGCGGGCAAGAAGGACCTGCCGAAGCGTGGTGAGGGAGTCCCTAACGGTGCAGGTCGACGACGGTGTCCGGAACGGGTTCGCGCTGGGCTGCGTCCCAGCCGGTGCACACTGACCCGCAGCCTGGTCGGGAGGGAGGAGCCGCGGTGGACCTGCCCTCCCACGCACTGCGCTACTTCGTCGCGGTGGCGGAGGAGGGCCACATGGGCCGCGCGGCGGCGCGGCTGCACATGACGACACCCTCGGTGAGCGAGCAGGTCGCCCGGCTCGAGCGCCGCGCGGGAGCCGCCCTGTTCGTCCGCACGCGGACGGGCGTGGTGCTGACCGACGTCGGGGCCGAGCTGCTGCCGATGGCCCGGGCGGCCGTCGAGGCCCAGGAGACGATCCTGACCTGGGCCGCGGACCGGGTGCACGGCCAGACGGGCACGGTCCGGGTGGGGGTGTTCGCGGCCGCCGGCGGCCAGCTGCGCCCTGCGGTGCTGGCCGAGATGGCCGAGCACCACCCCGAGGTCGAGGTGGTGACCCGCCGGACCGCGCGGGGCGAAGGCCTGACGGCGCTGCGGGAGGGGTCCCTCGACGCGGTCTACGTCCCCGAACCGCTGCCGCGCGACCTGCCGGGGGTCCGGTGGGTCACGGTCATCCACCAACCACGGGTCCTCGTCGTCCCGGCGGGACACCCGCTGGCCGGCCGGGACGAGGTCGACATCGGGGAGACCGACGGCGAGGTGTTCATCCCGATGGCCGGCGGCGACGAGGCGTCGGTGGCCTGGTGGCTGGTCGACCCCCGGCCCAGCGGCGTCCGGCCGGAACGCGCCGCACCGGCGGCCGACTTCGACGAGATGCTCGACCGGTGCGCCGCCGGACGCGGCCTCGGCATGGCGACCGTGGTCGCCGCTGACCACTACCAGCGGCCCGGCCTGACCTTCGTCCGGCTGCGCGACGTGCCGGCCGCGCAGACCGCGCTGTGCTGGCGCGCGGACGAACGGTCAGTCGCGGTCCGGGCCTTCGTGGGCACGGTCCGTCGGGTGGCGAGGGAGCCCGCCCAGCGCTGACCGGGCGGCGGGGTCGTGTGGACATCTCTGCTCCGGCAGCTGCACGCCTGACGACACAGACGGCGGAGGCGGGCCGCCCAGTTCGGACGACCCGCCTCTGACCAGCTCTTCCTCTGTCGGGCTGACAGGATCTGGACCTGCGACCCCTTGACCCCCAGCCTGCTCCGGGGAGTCCGCCGATGTGCGGTCGCGTGCCGTTTGCGCTGGTCGAGGTGGTTCGACGTCCGCGGCCGCCCGCGACGATTCGTCGTCCTCCGTCCCGCGTTGCTACACCGGTTGCTGGATCCAGGACCCATCGCAGTCACCGGTCGCAGACCTCGCGACGGTGTCCAGCGCGTACGTCCGCCACGAGGAACCCTTCACCTCAGCCGCTACCCGCGGCGGCGCTGGGTGCGCCCAGGCCGCGCGAGACCGCCCGGGCGGCCGCACGGACCGCGGGCTCGAGCGCACGGTGGCTCCACGCACCGGCCGGGACGACGATCGACAGCGCCGCCTGCACCGCGTCGCCGGGGCCGCGCACCGGGGCGCCGACCGAGAGGACCGGCGCGGGCTGGTCGCGGCGGAGCACGGCGACGCCGGTGCGACGCACCTCCGACAGCGTGGCGCGCAGCTGCCGCGCCTGGTCACCCACTTCCGTGGCGGCCACCTGCCGGAGCACCTCCTCCTGCAGGTCGCCGGCCGCGTGGGCGAGCAGCACGAGCCCGACGCCGGTGCGGTGCAGCGGGAGCCGGCCGCCGATCCGGTACTCGACCTCCACCGCCCCGGTCGCCGACCGCCGCTCGACCAGCAGCGCGTCCTCCCCGTCGAGGACCGCGAGCAGCACGTGGTGCCGGGTGGCCTCGTACAGGTCCTCCATCACCGGCCGGGCCAGCTCGAGCAGGCCCAGTCCCCGTGGCGCCAGGGACGCGACCTCCCACAACCGCAGCCCCACCACGTAGCCGCCTTCGACCCGTTCCAGCGCGCCCCAGCCGCAGAGCCGGTCGGCCAGCCGGCGGGCGGTGCTTAGCGGCAGCCCGGAGCGCTGGGCCAGGCCGGTCAGGGACAGCCGACGGTGCGCCGGGTCGAAGGCGGCCAGCAGCGCGAGCGCTCGGTCGGCCACGGGCTCGCCCTGCGGGGGTCGCTTCCCGCGCACACGGGTGGCAGCTCCCTCCGACGGCACACCTCACCGTGCCACGAACGGCCGACCACTTCTACCGCTCAATGGCAAAGCGGTGGGGGACGGTGACGCCGATCACCGACGCTGGCCTCCTTGCCCGTCTCGTCGAGGAGACCCCGTGACCACCACCGCACGCGCAGCGGCGCCCTCCGCCCACCGCACCCCCGGTCGCTCGCAGGCAGCCGTCCTGCTGGTCGGCAGCTGCCTGCCCATCCTGGGCGCCATCCTCATCGCGCCGGTGCTCCCGGACCTGCAGGCCGCCTTCGCCGGCACACCGGGCGTCGAGGCCCTGGCCCCGATGGCCCTGAGCATTCCCTCGCTGGCCGTCGGACTGCTCGCCCTGGTCGCCGGCCGGGTGGTCGACCGGGTCGGCCGCCTGCGGCTGCTGCTGGCCGCGCTGCCCCTGTACGTGGTCGCCGGCACCGCTCCGCTGTGGTTGGACTCGCTGCCGGCGATCGTGGCGAGCCGGGCGCTGATCGGCGTGGCCGAGGCCGCGATCATGACGTGCTGCGTGACGCTGATCGGGGACTACTGGCGCGGCGCCGAACGCGACCGGTACCTGGCCCTGCAGACCGTGGTGACCTCGTTCTCGGCGGTCCTGTTCCTGCTGCTGGGCGGGGCGCTGGGTGCCCAGGGCTGGCGGACACCGTTCTGGGCCTACCTGGCCGGGCTGGTCTTCCTCCCCCTCATGGCCCGGTTGCTGTGGCAGCCCCGCGACGTGCGGCCCGCGGCCGAGGACGACGCCGGTGCGCTCCGGGACGTCCCCTGGCGCTCGCTCGCGCCGCTGCTGGTGCTCACGTTCCTCGGCGCGATCGTCTTCTACGCCCTGCAGGTCGAGCTGAGCTTCGTCCTCGACGACCTCGGTGTCGGCACCGTCGGTATCGGGATCGCGGCCGCGCTGGCCAACCTCGCCGTGATGGTCGCCGCGGCGTCCTTCACCCGCCTGGCGCACGGGAACGCGCGTCCGGCGATCATCGCCGGCTTCGCCACCGGCGGCGCCGGCCTGGTGGTGATCGCGCTGGCCGGCACCCCGGTCGGCGTGACGGTCGGCGCGGTCGTCGCGGGGATCGGGGGCGGGCTGCTTCTCCCCTCCCTGCTGGTCGGGACGACGAGCAGGCTGGGCTACGCGCAGCGCGGTCGCGGTACCGGCGCCTGGACGTCGGCGTTCTTCCTGGGTCAGTTCGTCTGCCCCGTGCTGGTGGTGGGCCTCACGGCCGCGACGGATGAGCTCACCCGCGCCCTGGTCCTCGTCGGCGGGTTCGGGCTGCTGCTCGCCGGCCTGGCCTTCGTGCTCCTGCGCCGGACGGCGGTGCCCACCGCGTCCGCCCTCGCGGACGGCCCGACCGGCCCCACGCCCGTGCTGCCCGTGTGAGCGTGGGCCGACAGGCCGGCCCGACACCCCACCGAACCGGAGGAACCATGAGCTTCGAGTACCTGATCGACCCCGCCACCGGCCCGCAGTGGCAGGGGGTCCTGCCCGGCAGGCCCGCGCCCTACGTGCTGCGCCGCGGCGAGGGCGAGCACGCCAAGCTGTTCGGCGACCTGTTCACGGTGCTGCTGTCCGGCGAGGAGACGGAGAACCAGTTCGGGATCATCACCGCCGACTGCCCGCCCGGCGACGTCATCCCCACCCACCGCCACGACGCCACGCACGAGACCTTCTACGTCCTCGAGGGCGCCGTGCGCCTGTTCTTCGAGGACGCCGACGGCAGCCAGCAGACGCAGCTGCTGGCCCCCGGGGACTTCGGCTTCGTCCCGGCCGGCTACGCCCACGCCTACCAGGTCGTCGAGCCCAGCCGGATGATGGGCACCCTGTCGGGCGGCTTCGAACGGTTCTTCCAGCACATGGGCACGCCCACCGACCACACCGGCGCCCAGCCCCCCTTCATCCCGGACTTCCCCCGCATGCAGGCCGCAGCGCAGCAGCACCGGATGCAGTTCCTGCCCGAGCACCGCTGGGACGTCCCCGAGTGAGGCTGCCCCCACCGGCGCACACCGCCCCCCTGCCCCCGGCCCGCACCACGGAGTCCGGCGTCCGGGTGTTGTCCGGCGTGCCCTACGCGGCCCTCCCCGGCGCTCGCCCCCTCGAGCTGGACCTGTACCTGCCGCAGGCGCAGTCCCCGGTCGTGCTGTTCCTGCACGGCGGCGGGTGGCGGCTGGGCAGCCGGCACTCCGCAGGGCCGCAGTTCCGGGGCAGCGAGGCCTTCGAGCACCTCGCGCGGGCCGGGATCGCCGTCGCCAGCGCCGACTACCGGCTCACCGGCGAGGCCGTCTGGCCCGCCCAGCTGCACGACGTCAAGGCCGCCGTCCGCTGGCTGCGCTCCCGCGCCGGTGAACTCGGCGTCGACGGCGACCGGATCGCCGCATGGGGCGAGTCCGCCGGCGGCCACCTGGCCGCGATGCTCGGCCTCACCGGCCCCGACCTGGACGGCGACCTCGGCGTCGTCGGCGTCCCCAGCACCGTGGCCGCCGTCGTCGGCTGGTACCCACCCACCGACCTGGCCACGGTCGGCGACCCCGCCGACCCCGACTCCCGCGAGGCCCAGCTGCTGGGCGCCCCACCGCTCCGCGACCGCTTCCGCGCCGCCGAGGCCAGCCCGATCACCCACACCCACCCCGACGCACCGCCGTTCCTGCTGCTGCACGGCGGCGCCGACTCGATGGTCCCGCACG
This sequence comes from Klenkia sp. PcliD-1-E, assembly GCF_024124375.1. Lineage (GTDB taxonomy): Bacteria > Actinomycetota > Actinomycetes > Mycobacteriales > Geodermatophilaceae > Klenkia. Next base: position 4,023 of record NZ_JAMXRZ010000066.1, on the reverse strand, counting down.
CCCAGAGCGCCGCCCTGGCGCAGCTCCTCCCCGACGTCGAGTTCGAGACCCTGCCCGGCGCCGACCACATGTGGGCCGGCTCCCCCGACGCCGCCCGCACGGCTCTGGAGCGCACCACCTCCTTCCTGACCCAGCACCTGATCGGAGACCACCCGTGAAGATCGTCGGCTTCCGCCGCGAGGACGGACCCGTGCAGGTCGGTGCCCTGGACGGCGACGCCGTCACCGCCGTCGCCGGGCTGGAGGAGTTCTGGGCCGACGCGGCCGCACACCTGGCCGCCGGGCCCACCGGCGAGGTGCACGCCCTGTCCGACGTCGAGCTGGTGCCTCCCGTGCTGCCCGGCGCGCGGGTCATCTGCATCGGCCTGAACTACCTCCAGCACGTGGCCGAGGGCTCCTTCTCCGCCCAGCCGCTGCCCGAGCACCCGACGCTGTTCGCCCGGTGGACGCAGTCGCTGTCGGTCGGCGGGGTCGGCGTCCCGGTGCCGGTGGACGAGGCCGGCCTGGACTGGGAGGGCGAGGTCGTCGCCTACGTCGGCTCGACCCTGGCCGACGCCACCCCCGACGAGGCGCTGGCCGCCGTCGTCGGCTACTCGACCTTCAACGACATCACCGCCCGGCGGGCGCAGAAGCTGACCAGCCAGTGGATCCTGGGCAAGAACGCCGACCGCTCGGGCCCGCTCGGCCCGCTCGTGCCCGCAGCCGAGGTCGGCGACCTGCGCGAGGGCCTGCGGGTGCGCACCCGGGTCAACGGCCAGACCGTGCAGGACGGCTGCACCGACGAGATCGTCTACACCGTCGGGGACACCCTGGCGCTGATCAGCCGCACCTTCACCCTGCGCCCGAGTGACCTGCTGGCCACCGGGACGCCGTCCGGGGTCGGCTACGCCCGCGACCCGCAGTGGCTGCTGCACCCCGGCGACGTCGTCGAGGTCGAGGTCGACCGACTCGGCACGCTCACCACGCCTGTGGTGGCCGGCCGGTGAGCGACTTCCGGCAGTACCTGTACCCGCACGACCACCCACGGCTGGCCGAGGTCCGCGGCATGGACCCCTACGCCTACCGCGACCACGCCCGCACCCCGGGCACCTTCACCGGCGGCCTGGTCGAGGGCTGGACGCCGCTGCACCGCCGGCCCTTCCGCGGGATCACCGAGGACGGCGTGCTGCGCGAGGGCCTGTACCCCCTGGAACCCGCCCGCGCGGGTGAGGAGGCGCCGATGGCCGCGATGGTCGATGCGGCCGGCACCCTGCTGGACCTGCTCGGCGAGGACGACCGCGCCCGGGTGCAGCACACCGTCGACGCCGTGGAGTGGCAGACCTGGGCCAACCCGGAGTTCATGCAGTTCGACACCGGCCTGCGGCTGGAGTTCCAGCCCGCCGCGGTGCGGGAGGCAGCCCTCGCCCTAGTGGCCGCGTCGCTGTCGCCCGAGGGGTTCGCCCAGGTGCAGCTGATGATGCGGATCAACGGTTTCCTCGGCGACGTCGTCGGCCTGCCCGAGGTGCTCGGTGAGTTCTCCTACAACGTCGCCCTCTACGGCGAGCCCGACCTGCGCGGGCCCTGGGGCTGGCAGCTGTTCGGCCACCACTGCGCGGTCAACTGCCTGGTCGTCGAGGGCCGCATGGTGCTCTCGCCGGTCTTCCTGGGTGCCGAGCCCGACGCGATCGACGAGGGCCCGCACACCTCGCCGCGCGCCTTCGCCGGCCGCATCGCGCAGTGGCGCGCGGTCATGGCCGCCATGACCCCCGAGCAGCGGGCCTCCGCCACCGTGTACGCGCAGATGGTCGACCCGGCCATGCCCCCGGGCCGGGTGCACCCGGGGGACGAGCGGCACCTGGGCGGGGCCTTCCAGGACAACCGGGTGATCCCCGTCGAGGGCGTGCGGGTCGCCGACCTGCCCGACGCCGCGCAGGCAGCCGCCCGGGCCGTCGCCGCCACCGCCGTCGGCCTGCTGCCGGCTGGCCCGCGCGTGGCCCGGCTGCGCGAGGTCGACGAGCAGTGGGCGCAGACCACCTTCAGCTGGATCGGCGGCCACGGCCCCGAGGACGTCTTCTACGCCCGGCTGCAGTCCCCGGTCCTGGTCGCCGAGCTCGACCACCACTGCGGGGTGTTCTTGGACTACGACACCCCGCAGCCCTTCCACGTGCACACGGTGCTGCGGACCCCGCACGGCAACGACTACGGCCGCGCCTGGGTGCGGCAGTGGCAGGAGCAGCGATGACCATCCCCGTCCTGGTCGCCGGTGGCGGCCCCAGCGGACTGGCCGCGGCGATCGAGCTGGGCCGGCGCGGCATCGAGGTGCTCGTCGTCGAACCGCGCACCGCGCTGGACCCGCTGCGCGCCCGGGCCAAGACCACCAGCGTGCGCACCATGGAGCACCTGCGCCGCTGGGGCCTGGCCGAGGAGCTCCGGCGCCGGGCGCCGCTGCCGGTCGCGCACGCCCAGGACGTCGTGTTCTGCACCTCGGTGCTCGGCCGCGAGCTGACCCGCTTCCCGGAAGCGTTCGGCCTCTGGACCGAGCCCCGGGAGGTCGCTGCCGAGGCCGGCCAGCAGGTGCCCCAGCCCGTCGTCGAGCAGCTGCTGCGCGACGCCGTCGCCGAGCTGCCGTCCGTCACCCTCCGGCTCGGCGCCCGGGTCACCGAGGTGCACGACGGCCCCGACGGCGTCCGCGCCGTGGTCACCGACGCGGACGGGACGGAGGAGGAGGTGCACGCCGAGTACCTGCTGGGGGCCGACGGCGGCGCGAGCGTCGCCCGTCAGGCCATCGGCGCGGCCTACACCGGCACCTCGGGCACCGTGCCCAACCTGTCCATCACCTTCCGGTCCCGGGCGCTCGGCGAGCGGCCCCCGTGCGGGCTGGGGGTGCACTGGTGGGTCGTCGGCGGCGAGCGCGGCGGCCTGATGGGCCGCCTGGACCTGCACGGCACCTGGTGGGCCATCGTGCAGGGCGTCGACACCACCGCGGAGGACGTCGACCCGGTGGCCCTCGTCCGCGCCTTCGCCGGTGACCCGCACCTGGACGTCGAGGTGCTGGCCACCGACCCGTGGTCGGCGCGGATGCTGCTGGTCGACCGCTACCGCGGGCAGCGGGTGTTCCTGGTCGGCGACGCCGCGCACCTGAACCCGCCGTGGGGCGGGCACGGCTTCAACACCTGCGTCGGCGACGCGGTCAACCTGGGTTGGAAGCTTGCCGCCGTGCTGCAGGGCTGGGTGCCGACGGAGCTGCTGGACAGCTACGAGGCCGAGCGCCGTCCGGTCGCCGAGCGCACGATCGCCGCCGCCGGTGCGCAGGAGGCGTTCACCGCCGGCCGGTTCGCCGGCCGGGACGCCGATGCCGAGGGGCCCGACGGCGACGCGGTCCGCGCCGAGCTGGCCGAGGCCCTGCAGGTCAAGGACCCGGAGTTCCACAGCCTGGGCCTGGTGCTCGGGTACGACTACGCCGGCTCGCCCGCGGTGGTCCCCGACGGGTCGACACCGACGCCGGCCGACGTCGTCGGCTACACGCCATCGGCGCACCCCGGCGCCCGGTTGTCGCACACCTGGCTGGCGCCGGGCCGGTCGGTCTACGACGTCCTCGGGGCGGAGTTCACCCTGCTGGTCGTCGACGGCGACCCCGAGCCGCTGGCCGCCGAGGCCGACCGCCGGGGGGTCCCGCTCACGGTCGTCGACCTGTCGGCGCACCCGCGGCTTCGCGGGCTGTGGGGCGCCGGGCTGGTGCTGGTCCGCCCCGACCAGCACGTCGCCTGGCGCGGCGCAGCCGCGACCGACGCGGGTGCGGTGCTCGACGTCGTCACGGGCCTCGGGAAGGTCTGCCGCTCAATGGCATGACCGTCGATCGGGGTGACTCGGGTCACCAAGGATGGGCGCCGACGACGACGTCGCAGCACCGGCCGCCCCGACGGACCGTGCTGCCCCACCGAGCGCCCCCGGGGCGCCGAGAGGACGAGCCCCATGTGCGACAGCGGCTGCACCGACTCCCCCACCGCGACGACGGCCCGGACGGCGGCGGCCCGCCGTGCGGTCC